>DNRQ01000217.1 GCA_003499925.1 Geobacter sp. | reverse complement strand
CGCGCAGCCTCGATTGCGGCGATGTCGATCTTTCTCATCTGCATCATCGCATCGAACGCACGCTTGGCGGCAGCGGGATCGGGATCGGTTATCGCTTTCGTCAGCGCCACCGGCGTGATTTGCCAGGAGATGCCCCATTTGTCCTTGCACCAGCCGCACGCACTTTCTTGGCCGCCGTTGCCGACGATTGCGTTCCAGTATCGATCGGTTTCGGCCTGGTCGGCGGTTGCGACCTGAAACGAGAATGCTTCGTTGTGCTTGAACGCTGGTCCGCCATTGAGCCCGAGGCAAGGAATTCCCATCACGGTAAACTCGACCGTCAACACATCACCTTTCTTCCCGGACGGATAGTCTCCCGGTGCGAGGTGCACCGCGTCGACGGATGAATCGGGAAAGGTCTTGGCGTAAAAGCGCGCCGCGTCCTCTGCGTCGCCATCGTACCAAAGGCAAATCGTGTTCTTTGCTGGCTTGGTCATGTCATTTCTCCTTTGTGATTAGACACCCGACGCCGGAGTAAACGATGCGCTCGCAGTCGAAGGGTATTGGCTCGGCGGACAACGGTCGGGAGTTGACCTTCCGGATGTTCGGGCCGGTCCAACTTCCTGGTTGGGCATCCTAATTTTCTTCCACTCTGGCAGATGGAAATAGAGCCGACGGGCCTTCGTCGTAAAATTTTCCCAATAAGTGCGCTATAATACGTTTCCTAATCCAAGTCAAAGGGGCACCTGATCAGTGCTATCTTCCGCACGCTGCGCAAGCACCCCCTCCCCTTTGACGGGGGAGGGCTGGGGAGAGGGTGNNAATGGCAGTGCCCCCCGGCCCCTCCCATCAAGGGAGGAGGGAGTTTCAACCAGCAGAAGATTGACGCTAATCACCCCATGCCTTTGGAGCCAGACGGCCTTAAAAACCCCAGTCAGTTGAACTCCAGCTTGTAGTAGAGATCCAAACCGCTCTCGCTGCCGCTTTGCGTTTCCAGCTGCCAGCGCCGGCTGATGTCGTAGCGCAGCATGAACAGGTTCCCCCCGGTGATCAGGGAGCGCCCGTAGCTCAGATAAAGCTGCGGCGTCAGGTATTTCCCCACGGTCAACAGGGATTCTGCGGCAGCAGGCCTTGCCTGCGCCTCCCCCGTCGGGGTGACCGGGATTTCCTTGTATCCCATCAGGCCCACGCCGGCGGTATCCACCGTCTCGACGCCGAGCACGCTCAGCCCGAGCCGATCCTTGATCTGTTCCTGCACCGAGCTCGATTCCCCCAGGGAGAAGAGCGAGGTGGCAGCCATGGCCACCATGTTTCCCTGCTCGCTGCTGGCGCCAAGCGGATGCCCCAGCACCATGTAGGCCAGGATGTCGACCTCCGGCATGGGTGGCTCGGAGTAAAGCTTCACGATCGGCGCCTTGAGAAATCCTGCTACCGTCACGCCGGCACGCACATCGCCCACCTTGCGCAGCGCCAGGATGTCCAGGGTCGGCTGGTCCACCGGGTCGTCGACGTAGTACACGCGCCCGCGCACGATCTCCAGGTCCATGCCGTAGGCCCGGTAGCGCCCCTTCACCACCCGGATCTCACCGCTGCTCGTGATGCTATCGACCCCCTGCAGCACGAGATCCATGCTCCCCCCGAGCTGGGCATCGATACCGGAGGCCTTCACCTCGACCTTTTCACCCAGCACCACCCGGATCCTGCCGTCCAGGGCCAGCGGAAACGGCTTCCCCTCGGAGGCCGGCGGCGCCCCCTCCATGATCACGTCCCCGCTCGGGGTGACGATCTGGCGCACCGGCGGCCCGGAAACGAGCATCTCGGGGACGCGGAGCTCCCCCCGCAAGGTGACGCTGTCGCCCCCGCCCTTGAAACTCAGCTGCGGGGAGGTCACCATCTGGAGTTCGGGGAGGTAGACGGTCTGGAAGCGCTCGCCGCTCAGGGTGCCGCTGTACTCCGCCACCTGCCACCCTTCCAGCCGCGCCTCCAGGTTCCCCTCGATGTGCCCCGCCCCGGAAACCGCCCGGAAGTTGTCGATGCGGACCTGGTCCCCTTCCAGACGCGCCATGAGCTGCACGTCGGAGACGCGGATTCCCGCGGTCGGCAGGTAGGCCCCGGCCTTGGAGAGCTGGAGGCTCCCCGCGATCCGGGGATCGCTCCAGGTTCCGGCCAGCTTGAGATCCAGGTCGAGATCCCCGTGGCTCTCCTGCACCAGGCCGGGGAGGAACGCGGTGAGGAAGCCGCGTTCCTGGACCCGGCCTGCCAGCGCCCCCTGCAGCGCCCCGTTCCGGTCGGGGAGCAGCGGGAGGCGGGCCGGGATCGGCAGGACGAAGCTCCCCCGGGCCTGGCCGTATTCGGCGAGCGCCAGGGAAAGGGCGCCGGAGAGCGTCTCGCCACGCCAGTTCCAGGAGAGGTTGGCGGAGCGCAGATTGGCGCTCACCTCGCCGTTTTCCCCCTGCCACTTGGCCCTTCCCTGGGAAAATTCCGCCTGGCCCGCCATTTCCAGGCGCTTGCCGGGCAAAAGCCTGCCGCTCGCCTCTCCGGCAAACTCTCCCTGCAGGTCGAGGGTGCCCGGAAGCCAAGGCTTCAGGAGCGCCGGATCGATACCGCCCCACTCCATGGCGAGATCCCCGGTTTCCGGGATGCCGAGGGAGGCAGGGGAATCGGAGGATAGGTCAACCCTTAGCGCCCCTCCCTCCTCGAGCGTCAGGTCGAGGCCGGCACGGCTCCCCTGCTCGTCCGCATCGGCGCGAAGCGTGCCGCGGATCAGGGCGATGCGCTGTCCCTTCGACGTGTAGAGACCGGTTGCAGCGGCCCGGGCATTAAGCGTCAGGAGTCCCGCGCCCCCTTTGCCGGCCCCCTGAGTCCCGCCGCGCCAGCTGAAGGAGAGCTCGGCGCTGTCGATTGAGGCATCTAATTCATCGCCCTCGGCGCGCCAGTTGAGGTGCCCCTGGTCCAGGGCCGCATTCCCCCTCAGCTCCAGTTTGCTACCGGGAAGAAGTTTCCCCCTGACGAGCCCCGCCGAACGCCCGTCAACAATGAGCCCGGCGGGGGTAACGGGACGCAAGAGCGCCAGGTCGAACTCCGACCAGTTGAGCGTCAGATCGCCCCGTTTGGGGAGTGCAAGGGAGGCCGGGTCCGTTGAGGTGAAGAGGAGATGCGCCTCACCGTCGCCCCCGGCAAGAGTGAGGTCGACGGCCGCCCGCAGACCGCCCGCGTCCCCCTGAAGGGTCGCCGCCAGCCGCTCCAGATCGACGCGCTGCCCGTCCGCCACCAGGGTGCCCTTGGCTTCGGCGCGCCCGGTCAAAATGAGCCGCTCACCCGGCAGAAGGCGCAGGCTCAGATCCCCCGAGCTGGCGCCGGCCAGTTGCACCCCGTCCAGCCAGGCGTTGGCGCGGGCCAAGTTGAGACCGCCCCAGGCGCCGCGAACGGCACCCGAGAGCGGCTGCCGTTCCAGCTCACCTGCGACCTCGACCCTCTCCCCGGGAAGGCCGTTGATCACCAGGGGGGCTATCCGCATCCTTTGTGCGCTCAGCATCAGGGGGGTCGGGGCCGCCAGGCTCCAGGGGCCCACGCCGTCCCGGCCGGAGAATCTCGTCAGTTCGCCTCTCCAGACCCCGTCGCGGTACCCGCCGGAAAGCGCCACCCGAAGCTCCGCCAGAGTTTTAGCGGAGGCGGAAGCTTCAGCGAAGGCGGACGAGTCCGCCGGAGCTTCAGCGAAGGAGGAAGAGCTGAGCTTCGCGGTGAGGGTGTGGCTGGCCGGGGTTCCCTGCAGCGTGAGGAGAGCGCTATCCGCCTGGAACCGTCCGACCCGCAGCCGGTTCAAGGAAGCGTCGAGGTACACGGGAGGGCTCTTCCCCTCGCCGAGGCGGGCGTCCAGCCGCAGCGCCGCGGCGCTCACCCCGGCCGCGGCGAGGTTAGCCCCCTGCCCGCTCGCCGCACCGGAGAAAAGCCCGTCACGCCAGCGCACCCAGCCGTCCGCCTGCAGCTGCCCCGCCGCCCCCGGCACCAGCCCGGAGAGATCGCTCACCCTTGCCGCCAGGTTGAGCCGCCGGTCGAGTTCCCCCGCTCCCTGCAGGTTGAACCCTCTCCCCCTGAGCAAGAGGCGGTCGATGCGCAGGCGCTCCCCGGCAAAGGCCGCCACAAGCTCTCCCTGCAGATCCCGGCCGTGCAGCCGGCTCTCCAGGAGTTTGCCGCGCAGTTCGCCCCGAGCTACCCCCTGTTCGGGCATTTCGAGCTTCCCTGCCAGATCGAGATTGACCAGCCCCGGCCACTGCGCGGCGAGCCTGCCGGGGTTGAGTCCCCGGCCGGCGAGGTTGCCGCTGATCCTGAGGCCCTCACTCCAGGCGACCTCGAGCGCGCCGCGCAGGCGCCCGTCCAGGAGCTTGCCGGTCAAGGGGGCCAGTTTCACTCCGGTGGGTCCTCCCCGGTATTGCGCCGCCAAAGACGCAGTTTGCCAGCCGGGGCCGCTGTTTGCCAGGTCAAAGCTCCCCAGGAAATTTGAGAGGCTCCCGGAGAAGGTGACTGTCCCGGAAAGCCGGGTCGGCAGCTGCAGCTTAAGCTCCTTTGCCAGATCGAGATCCGTCGCCCTCAGGGCCAGAGAGAAGAGCGGCTCCGGCTTGCTGAGCAACATGCTGACATCGCCGGTCAGGGTGCCGCGGCTCCCGGGTCTGGAGAGTTTCAACCTGCGCAGGTTCAAGGCGTTCACGGCGATGCCGAGCTCGCCCGTCAACTCCAGGCGCCGGGCTCCTCCGCTCCTGCCTGCGACGACGATCCCGCCGGCCAGCTGTTCCGGGAGCCGCCCCGGTAAAAGCCGGGCCTGCAGTGAGAAAAAGTCCAGCTCCTGCACCGGCTGCGCCGGCACCACGGCCAGGTCGAGCCTCAGAGAGGGGTGCCAAAGGCCCGCGGCGATCTCCCCGGAAACGCGTCCGTCGGGGGAGAGCAGGGAGAGCTGGGACGCGGAGAGGAGGCCGTCCTTGAAATGAAGCGAGCCGGTGAGCTCGGTCACCAGCAGCGGCGCCGCTTCCAGGTGCCGGTAGCTCAAATCCTTCACCTTGAGACGCGAGAGCTGCGCGCTGAGACCACGCAGCGGCGCGCTCACCCGGGGCCAGCGCAGCTGCGGCGGCTCGGTGGTGGCAGGCCGGTCGTCCTGGACGCGCACCCCGGAGACGGCGAGCTCGTGAACCTGGAGGTGGCCGTTCCAAAGCTGCCGCGGCTCCCAGGCGAGATCGAGGCGGTCGATCTGCGCCCGGAGCTGCGGTTTGGAGACGCGCACACCGGTGAGATGCAGGCGATCGAGGAGCCGCCCCTCGACTCCCTGCATGGAGATGTTGAAGCCGGCCGCACCCGTGAGCGCCGTGACGGCGAAGCGGGCCCCCGCCGTGGTATCGAGGAGCCAGAAAAGCCCCAGCAGACAAAGGAGCAGCAGCCCGGCCAGGGCGCAGCCTATGTAGAGTGCCGCCCGCCTCATAGCTGGAACCCCACGCTGAAATGGATGCGGAAGCCGCGCCTGTTGGAGCCGATCGGCTTGGCCACGGAGAGGTTCAGCCCCCCCACCGGGGTGTAGTAGTGCAGGCCGACCCCCGCCGCCTGGAACAGCTCCATGTCCCCGTTGAAGTCATTGAAGGCGTTGCCGGCATCGTGGAAGATGGAGACTCCCCACTGCTTGAAGAGCGCCCGCTCCAGCTCCAGGCTGCCGAACAGGAGGTTTTTCCCCCCAACCACCCGCCCTTCGGCGTTGCGCGGCCCGAGGCCCTGGTAGGAATAGCCGCGCACGCTCTGGTCCCCGCCGGCGAAAAAGCGGATCGAGGGGGGAATGTCGGCCAGCGGGTCGTCGAGCAGGGTCATCCCCAGCTTGCTGCGGACCTGGAGCGAGAGGCGCCAGGGGAGCGGCAGCAGGGCGTTGCCGTCGGCGATGAACTGGATCAGGGCCGAGTCGGAGGCGAGTAGCGGGTGGGTGCCGCGCAGATCGAGCGTGTAGCGGAAGGCACGGGTGGGGCGTACCAGGTCGTCGAAACGCTCCTTGGAGAAGCGGTATCCCGGCAGCACCAGGGTCGAGCCGGAGCTTTGATCGGCGACGGTGAAATTTTCCTGCTGCAGCTTGACGTAGGCGGTGCCGAGCTCCCCCTTGCCGAAGCTGCGGTTTCGGGCCAGTTCGAGCGCCACGATCCGGCTCTGGTAGGTGGTGATGTCCTCCTGCTGGAGATTCAACTGGGCGGAGGTGGAGCTTTTCAGGTCGAGGGGGCTCGGCCGGGTGTAGCGGGCGGCAAAGCCCTGAAGGCGCTGGGCGAGGTACAGACTAAGGTCGAGGTCCTGCCCCTGGTGGAACAGGTTGAGGTCGCGAAAGCGCACCGAGAACCTCGGCCCGGTATCGGTTCCGTAGCCCACCCCGGTACGCACGGTGCGCCGCGCTGCGCTGGTGAGCTTGACCAGCACGGGAACCTGCAGATCCCTGGCCTGCTCCTTCTCCGGCGTGACCACGACCTCCTTGAAGCGCTCGGAATTGGCGAAGTTGAGCTGGGTTTCGCCGAGCTTGGCATAGGAGAAAACGTCCCCCTTCTTGAAGGCGAGGAAACGCTTCAGGTAGGGCTCCGGGTAATCGGCCGCCCCCTCGATGCGCACCTCGTCGAACAGATAGCGCGGCCCGGTTTCCAGGGTGAGCCCGATGCCGGCGGAGGTGGCGCCCCGGGCGATGCGTATCTCGTGCCTGGAGAAATCGGCATCCAGATAGCCAAGCGTCACCGCGCGCGATTTCAGCCCGCCTTTGGCGCGCTCGTACTCCGGTTGCAGCAGTACCTCCCCCCTGCCAAGCGGAAACGCCGCTGCCAGCCGGCGCAGCTGCGATTCACCGGCACCGGCGCCCGTCAACTCGACGGCCACCTCGCTAACCCGCACCGGCTCTCCGGGGGTGATGGCGACCAGCAGCCGGTAGGCGCCCGGCTTGGGCTCCTGCACGGTGGCGGAGACCTGCGCATTGTAGTAGCCGTAGGGCTGCAGGGCGAGCCGGGCCTTATCCGTCGCCTGTTTCGCGAAACGGTCCAGCCAGAGCCGGTCCACCTTGCCGTCCCGCACCAGGCCGTAGGGAAGCGCCAGCGCTTCCCGCACGTTTTTCAGGGGATCCCCTTCCACCCCGGTCACCTCGACCTCTACCGGGTCGGCGGCGAAAAGAGGGGCGGGATTCCACAGCAGCAGCACGAGGCAGGCAACCGAGGCATATAGAGGGAGTAACCTTGACATGCGAAGCCTTTAAGGGGGATGGGCAAAACGGGCGCCGCGGCCGACGCAGCGACAGCCGGCCCGCGAACCTAGAAATATTACCATCTATCCGGCACTATATATCCAAGGGCACAAAATAACTGAAAAAAGCAGGGATGCGCCGGTCTTCGGCAGGTCGGCAAACCATGGATCCCCCCAATTCCCCTCCCCCTTCGAACCCCGTCTAACCCTTAAGCGGTAATTCCGTAAATCGCGTAGGGTGGGCCGTGCCCACCATCAGGATGCGGGTGGTGGGCACAGCCCACCCTACTATCTTTGTTTTAATTAATCGGGTTAAGGAGAAGTGCTTCACGCCTCAAAAACTCCCCCTCCCTTGCGCTCTCTGCAGCAGCGTGCGCGGCATAGAGCGCGACCCGGATCAGCACCGGATTTTTCTCATGTGCTATAATGGCTCTCGGGACAATGCAGCAGTCACGAGGTACCGTATGTCAGAATCGCACACAAACGACGAGGAAGCGCCGCGCATCCGAGAGATGACCATCGACGACCTGCCGGAGGTTTTCCACATCGGCGAGGAACTGTTCACCGCCGAGTATTCCCAGAGCCTGTACCGCACCTGGGACGAGTACGAGATCACCACCCTCTACAATTCGGACAGCGAGCTCTGCATCGTTGCCGAGCAGGAACGGCGCATCCTGGGTTTTGCCCTGGGCACCACCGTCAAGAAACAGCACTCCCCCTGGAAGTACGGCTACCTGGTCTGGCTGGGGGTGCGCCGCGAGATCCAGAAACTGCAGGTGGGGGAGCGGCTTTTCAGGGAGCTCAAGCGGCGCTTCAAGGAGCAGGGGGTGCGCATGATCATCATCGACACCTCGGCAAACAACAAGCCGGCGATCCGCTTCTTCGAAAAGCACGGTTTCGGCAACATGCAGGAGCACGTCTACATGACTCTCAACCTGTCGCGAAGGCAGAAGAAGAAAACGGTGAAGAAGCCATGAGCGGCCGCCTGGAGAGGGTTCTGGCGGCCATCGACCCCGAGCGCCTGAAGAGGACCCTGCTGGATCTCCTGGACATCTATTCCCCCTCCGGGAAGGAGGAGGACATCCAGCTCTACCTGGAGGAGCGTCTGAGCCAGGCCGGATTTAGCGTGGAGCGGCAGGAGGTGGAAGAGGAGCGCTACAACCTGCGGGTCACCATGGGGGAGGGGGAGCCGCAGCTATACCTGGTGGGACACGTGGACACGGTCCCCGCCTGGGACCTTGAGGAGGTGGGTGCCAAGGAGGAGGACGGCTTCATCCATGGGCTGGGAAGTTCCGACATGAAGGGCGGCTGCGCGGCCATGGTCGAGAGCTGGCTCGCCCTGTCCCGGGCGCTTCAAGCCGGAGAGCGCCCCCCCGTCGGTCTGCTGCTCGTGGTCGGGGAGGAGGAGAACGGCGACGGCAGCGCGAGCTTTCTGGAGCAGTACCGGGCTCCCTGGGCGGTGATCGGGGAGCCGACCGGCCTGTCGGCCTGCTTCGCCCATTACGGCTATCTGGAGGCGGGATTCGTCACCCATGGGCTGAGGAGTCACTCATCGCTCCCCGAGTTGGGGCACAACGCGGTGGAATCGATGTTGAGGGTCCTTCTGCATCTGGGCAAGGATCCGCTTTTCAACCGCGAGCAGTCCGAGATCGTCTACTCGATCCGGGAGATGCGCTCCTCCCAGAAGGGGTTCGTGGTTCCCGACCGGTGCGAGGCGTGGATCGATCTGCATCTGCCGCCTGACCGGGATCCTGGTGCCATTGAAGAGGCTATCCGCCGCATCGTCTCCGGGGCGGGCCGCTACATTCCCGGGCTCGACCTGAGCGTCTCCTTCGAGTTCGCATCGGCAGGATACAGCCTGGGGCTCGACAACCCGATGGCGCGGATTCTCGAGCAGAGCTATCCACGGCTGGGGCTCCCCCTGAAATTCGACGCCTTCCGCTCGCACTCGGACGGCAACCTGTTCTTTGCGGCAGGGTGCCAACCGCTCATCCTCGGTCCGGGCGCACTGGAGATCTCCCATACCCCGGAGGAGCGGGTCGAGTTCGCGGAGGTTCTGGCTGCGGCCCGCATCTACGCGGCGCTCTGCCTGGGAATGGGGGAAAGGCCAGGGGCCAGGGGCCAGGGGCCAGGGGCCAGGGGCCAGGGGCCAGGGGCCAGGGGCCAGGGGCTAGGGGCTAGGGGCTGGGGGCTAGCCCCTGCTTCTACCTCAGTACCCCCGATTGCTCATCGACTTGTGGCAGCGTTTGCAGTCGTTCATGGGAAAAGCCACCTGCATGTGACAGGCTCCGCAGAAACTGCCATAGATGTTGCTGTCCATGCTGAAATCGGCCGTGGACCTCTTCTTGATATTGAAAATGTCGGGATGACAGCTGGAACAATCGAGTTCGGCGAAATGGTCTTCGTGGGAGAAACTGACATCGGAGCGGGGCGAGGCGGTTCCGAGTTTCAGCGGTTGCCTCAGTTTCTCCGGAAACGGAATGGTCGACGGGGATGGACGGATTGAGTTGACCGGCGCGATGGTGCCGTCCTTCAAGGCTGCCGCCCAATCTATGCCGTTGCCGAAACGCGCCATGGGGAGAAGTTCCGAGAACTCGGAGAAGCGCTCTTCCAGATGCGTCGTGCTTTCCATGTGGCATCTCTTGCACTGGGCCTGCGGTCCGTCCTTCACCGTAAAGGCATAGCTCCCGTTGTGGCAAGTCCCGCAGAATTTTCCCGACAGGTACTGGTTCCTGGTGATCCCGGAATCCCCCTGCCGCATGCTGAACCCCAGCTCCTGGTGGCAGACCCGGCAGGTGAAGCGCGTCCTGTGGCTCCAGTGGGCGAAGACCACCGGGGCCATCCCGGCCTGCCTCGACTTGCTGCGCATGACCACATTGCCGTACTTCCAGAAGGGACCGTTGGGGGGCATGGTCTTCAGTACCTTGGCCAGTTCGCCGTGGTCCATGGCGCTGCCGCCGGAGCTGACCAGCAAGACGATCAACAATGCGGGCACTCCCCGCAGCAAATACCTTCTGGTTTTCCACAATAGCGCCATCAGCGTCAGTCCCTTTTCCCAGTTCGCCGCCCTTTCAGCACGTCGTCGGTCCCTTTTCACCGGCCCGTCGTCCTTTCGGCACGTCGTCGGCCCCCTTCACCAGCCCGCCGTCTCTCCTTTTCAACGGCAGAGCTTCATTTGGACGCCTGTTCGTTCTTCTTGTACTCAAGGACGTAGCCATAGAGGTTCCTGCAAAGCTGCAACCTTTTCAGATAGACCTTGCGGACCGATTCCTCCTGGGTCTCGATGATCTTCTGCAAGGCGGCGCATTTTTCCAGCAGGGTGTTCAGCTCGGCCACCGATAGCGTCATGGCGTCGCCGGTCTTGGAGCAGGTTTGCTCGAAGCCGGCCCGCCACGGTTCCTCGCTGCGCGCCGTGGCCGGTAACAGGGCAACAAGCAGAAGCAGCGCAGTAACGATCCCGGTTTTGGCTTTTCCTACCGCTGTCGTCATCGCTTACCCCCCGACCGGTTTGGCATGGCAGCGCTTGCAGTCGGTCTGCGGAAAGGCGACCTTGTCATGGCAGACACCGCAGTACTGCCCGTTGAACAGCTCGATCATGGTGTATTTGGTGGCCCCTTTTTTGATGCCGACGAAAATATCGGGATGGCACAACTCGCAGCCGTTCCATACCGTGTGCTTGGCATGCGAGAAGATGATGTCCGGCATCCCCTCCACCTTCGACTTCAGGGCGAAGTTCCCCTCCACCTTCATGGAGGATTTCTTGAAGGAGACGCCGTCCACGTTGTCGACCAGCTTCAGCGAGCCCCCCTCTTCAGCCTTCTCCCAGTTGATGCCGTTTCCGAAAGTCTCACGCGGCATCTTTTCCAGGAACCGGTAGAACGCCTCTTCCCTGGCGGGGTCCTTCTCCACGGCGTGACATTTCACGCACCTCTTGTAGTCGTCCCGGGTATAGGTGGCGGCGCACGATTCGAATATCTTGACCTTCCTGAAGGTGGTCGAGCCGTTGTGGCAGGCGCCGCAGAAATAACCTTTGCCGTTATCGGCCGCGCGGATCTTGGTGGAGTTTGCCGTCATCCCGAAGCCGATGTCCACATGGCAGACCCTGCAGGTGTAGTTCTTGCGGTGCAACCAGTGGTCGAACAGCACAGGCGGCATCCCCGCCTGCTGCGAATAGTTGCTGATGGTAACGCTTCCGAACTCGTGCGGGAGAGGCTTTTTCTTCTTGGTGCCTGCGGCCCAAAGCACGCCGGACCCCCCGAGCAGGATCAGGCAAACGAGCATTATTCTTTTCATAAAAACCTCCCTCCAGGTCCCCGACAAGAACCGCCAATGATTATCGATGACAAATGTGGCTAATCTATTTGATTCCTTCTCATACTACAAGGCTTATTTTAGCAACACAGAGTAATTACCGATAAGGTCTTCGATCGGCATCAAAAGAACGCCGGTACATGAGCCCGTTCTCAGGGCACTGGCGCCATGCCCAAGGAGCTTCAATGCCGAAGTAACCCCTTGCATTAGCGTGGTTTTCAGGGTAACCTATTCCGGATTTTCAACGTTAACAAAGGCGGTCCCCCGTGCTTCAATGCATCATTGCCGTATCCCTCATGCTGCTCCTCTGCTCCCCCAACCCTTCGCGCGCCCACACCGTCAAGATCGGGGCCGTGATCCTGGACGACCAAGGTTTCCAGTCGCTCAAGGGGAAAAAATTCGCCCTGGTGACCAACCATTCGGCAACGGTGGGAGGCGTCCACCTGCTCGACCTGATGGAAAAAAAGGGGGTGCAGCCGGCGGTGATCTTCACCCCCGAGCACGGGCTCAAGGGGATTGCCGAGGACGGCGTGCATCTGCCGGACGACAGCGCCGCAGGCATACCGGTCAAGAGCCTGTACGGAGCCACCAAGAAGCCGCGCCAGGAGGATCTCAAGGGACTCGACCTGGTGCTGTTCGATATCCAGGACGCCGGGGTGCGCTTTTACACCTACATCTCCACCATGGGGCTCGCCATGCAGGCGGCAGCGCTAAGCGGCATCCCGTTCGTGGTGCTCGACCGCCCCAACCCGCTGGGCGGCAACTACGTCTCCGGGTTCGTGCGCCAGGAGCTGCCGGCGACCTTCACATCGCTCTATCCGATACCGGTTGCCCACGGCATGACGGTCGGCGAGCTGGCGGGGATGATCAAGGGGGAAGGGATGCTGCCGGGGCTGTCGCAGCTTGAGCTGAGCGTGGTCCGGATGCAGGGGTGGCAGCGCTCGATGCGCTGGCCCGATACGGGGCTCCCCTGGATCGCGACCAGTCCGAATATCGCCGTCTTCGAGTCGGCGCTCCTCTACCCGGGAACCGGATTGCTGGAGGCGACCGGCGCCTCCGAGGGGCGCGGCAGCGCGCAGCCGTTCCGGCTGGCGGGGTTGCCGGGGCTCGATGCGCAGGCCCTGGCGCAGAGGTTAAACGAAGAGGAGTTGGCCGGGCTCCGTTTCGAGCCGGTCCAGTTCACGCCGGTGAGCCTGCCGGGCTTTTCCAGCGTGCCCAAATACCGCAACCGGGAGCTTGGGGGGGTCAGGATCGAGATCACCGACTACCGGAGCGTGCTGCCGGTCGAGGCGGGGGTAGCCATCATCGGCGCGCTCTATGACGCACTCCCGGAACCGGGGCGCGCGGCGTTTTTCCGTTGGGGTTTCGACGACATGGCGGGTTCGGATGCGATGCGCAAGGGGGTGCAGGCGGGGGAGCCGCCCGGGATGATCGTGGCGCGCTGGAATGCGGAAGTAGAGGATTTCCTCGACCTGCGCAAAGGTTACCTGCTCTACGGCGATTGATCCCGCCCCGGAAAAGTGGGGCACGTGTTGCCGTCGCCGGCAACAGCGTGCCCGGGTAAAACCATCCGATATGCGGTATCGGCCGCGCACCAGATGCCATGGGGAGATCCGGAAACGGTGCCTTGGGAATGAGCCGCAATTCTCGCATCCCGGACCGGAGGCTCTTTGCCCGAAGCCCCGGCCTGTGGCGCTTCTGCGCCGTTCGCACTGTCTCCAGAAAACACATGTCAGCTAAGACAACTTATCGCCACGATCCGATTGAACTTGAGAAGATAATTTCCCTCTAATTGACTCAAAACGACACCCAACTTCCGATCTTCTCTATTTCCCCCGAAATATTTCCTTTCCCGCCTGCCCGCATCAAGCATCTTTCAAGAGATCGAACAGAAGATATTTCCTGAATTTATAACTAAACGTTGAAAGGGAGGTGCCGGTACTGTTACAGCGTAGACAACATCCTGAATCAGGTTTTATGCAATGAGGTCGGGCTCTAGCTTTCTTCGTGCATCGTTTTTATTCCCCCGCCCCCGGCCTCACTGCCATAAGGTTAAGCACCTACTGCTCGCTCCCCCTCCCTTGATGGGCTTGATGGGAGGGGGTGGGGGGGCACTGCCATNNGGGTGGGGGGGAGGGTGAGGCTTATGCGAGCTTTTCACCCTCTCCCCAACCCTCTCCCGTCAGCCTTCGCCAAGGCTACGGCTGACAAGTCAAGGGAGAGGGGGTGTTTGAGCAGGTTGCGGAAGATTGCTGCTAATCAGGTAACTTAATGGCAGTGGCCCCCGGCCCCACTCTACAGCCGCCCGAAAATAGTTGGCACATCCGCCACTTGGTATACTATATTGTCAATATGACAACCTCAGATCCCGGACCTACCCTATGATCGCCTTCCAGGAACACGTGCCGCTGGCCCCCTTCACCTCCTTGAAAATCGGCGGACCGGCTCGCTTTTTCACGACTGCCGCAAGCGTGACGGAGCTGCGTGAGGCGCTGCTGTTCGCCCGCGAAAAGGGTCTCCCCTTCGGCATTCTCGGAGGGGGCAGCAACCTGCTGGTAAGCGACGACGGCTTCCGGGGGGTGATCATACGACTGCAGATGGAGGGGGTCAGGAGATCGGGATGCGAGATCGAAGCGGAAGCGGGTGTCGACCTGACCGGGCTTATATACCGCACGGCGGATTGGGGGCTGAGCGGGATGGAGTCGCTGGCGGGGATCCCGGGACTTCTGGGGGGGGCGGTACGGGGGAACGCCGGAGCCTACGGCAGCTGCATAGGCGAAGTCGCCGCGACGGTTTTCGCGCTGCACGCCGAAAGCCTGGCACTTCTCGCCCTGGAACGGGAGGATTGCGGTTTCTCCTACCGGAGCAGCCGTTTCAAGCTCGACCCGCGGCTCATCGTGGTTTCGGCGCTGCTGGTCCTGTCGAAAGGAGAGCCCGAGGCGGTCCGGCACAAGGTGGAGGGGACCATAGCCAAGCGGACCGCCAGGCACCTGCAGTGCGAAAAGAGCGTCGGCTCCTTCTTCATGAATCCGGTGGTGACCGATCCGGAGCTGATCCGCAGGTTCGAGACCGACCAGCAGCTCCGCTGCAGGGAGAGCAGGATCCCGGCGGGGTGGCTCATCGACCAGTCGGGGCTGCGCAATACCAGGGTCGGCGCCGCCATGGTGAGCGCGCTGCACGCGAACTACCTGATCAACACCGGGGAGGCGAGCGCCGACGAGATGATCCGTCTGGCCCGCCTGGTCAAGAGCAGGGTGCGCGACGCGATGGGGGTTCAGCTCCAGGAGGAGGTGAGCTGCCTCGGCTTCCCCGCGCCGGAACAGCAGGAAGTCCCCCGTTGAAAGAGTCCGCCGTCACCTTTCAGGCTATGGCGGCAAATCCCCCCCCAGCGTCGTCCGGTTGAAAAATGCATAGGTAGTTTCGACTCAACCCCACTGCTTTTCACCCTCCCCCAGCCCCTCCCATCAAGGGAGGGGGGCTTAAAAATCCCCTCTCCCCATCAAGGGAGGGGGGCTTAGAGTCCCCTCTCCCCTGGTGGGAGAGGGCTAGGGAGAGGGGGATTTTACAAGGGGGGGTCACAGCCGTACCCGGTCCGGAGCAACCTCCCTGAAGCGCACGAACGCCTGCTCCAGCTCCGCGTAGAGCCCGGGCAGGGCGGAGAGCGCCCCCCCACTCTTGGCCAATGCCTCCATCTGCTGCGCAATGCCGCGCATCGCCTCGGCACCGATGCTGGCGGCAGCCCCCTTTATGCTATGCGACTGCAGATGGATCGCGTCGCGGTTCTCCTCTCCGATAGCCCCCTTGAGTACCACCATCAGCTGGGTTGTGCTTTCGATGTATTTCCCCACGAATAAGGCGAGGAACTCCCGGTCGCCGATCCGCTCCAGAAGACCGTCCATGTCGAAGACGGCCTCACGGCTCGGCGGTTCCGGAGGCGCCGCGGCGCGCTCCGGCTCTCTCCCCGCATCCGTCGCCGACACCACTTTCCCCGGAAGCCAGCGCTGCAGGATGCCGCGCAGCTGCCCCAGGTCGAACGGCTTGCTGAGGTAGTCGTCCATCCCGACCGCCAGACAGCGCTCGCGGTCCCCGGTGATGGCATTGGCGGTAAGCGCCACGATGGGGAGGCGCCTGAGCCCGTTGTCGGCCTCATGGGTCCGGATCACCCTTGCGGCGGCAAAACCGTCCATCTGCGGCATCTGGCAGTCCATGAAGATGAGGTCATACCCCCCCCTGTTCGCCGCGGCAACGACATCGACGCCGTTTTCCGTGATCTCGACGCGGCAGCCCAGCATATGGAGCATGTGCCGGACCACGTCCTGGTTCACCGGGTTGTCCTCCGCTACCAGTACGGAGGCTTCAAAGGTCGCCCTGGCCCGGGGGGGCGCCGTCTGCGGGGAGGCGGGCGCGCCCCCCGGCTCGGCCATGACCTGCAGCAGACAGTCGTAGAGTCTGGCCGGGTGCACCGGTTTGTTCAGGTAGGGAACGCCGCCGGCCTCGATTGCCGCCCGGGCTCCCTCGTCCTTGCCGAACGAGGCAAGGATCACCAGGCGGAGCGCGGCGATCGCGGGATCCGCCTTGATGGCGCCGGCCAGCTCGATCCCGTTCATCCCCGGCATGCAGAAATCGAGCAGCGCCAGACGGTACGGCTCGCCCCCGGCACCCTGGCGCAGCAGCTCCAGGGCCTCCTCGCCGCTCGCGACGCAGTCGCCGCGCATCCCCCAGGAACCCACCAGGTGCTCCAGAACGGTCAGGTTGGTGGCGTTGTCGTCGACCAGCAGCACCTTCACCCCTTGCAGCCCGCTCCGCAAGGGGTGGGGCTGCAAGGCGTCGGCGGCCAGCCGCCCGAAGCGAGCGGTGAACCAGAATGTGGACCCTTTTCCCGGCTCGCTCTCCACGCCCAGTTCGCCTCCCATCAGCTCGGAGAGCTGGCGCGCGATGGCGAGACCGAGCCCGGTGCCGCCGTAGGTGCGGGTGGTTGAGTAGTCCGCCTGGGAGAAACTCTCGAAGACCCGCTTCAGCGCCTCGGGCTTGATGCCGATGCCGGTGTCGGCGACCTCGAAACGTATCACGGCAGCCTCGCTCCCCTCCTCGGCGAGGCTGACGCGCAGCAGCACCTCGCCCCGGCTGGTGAACTTCACCGCGTTGCCGACCAGGTTCACCAGGATCTGGCGCAGCCGGACCGGATCCCCCACCAGCTGCTGCGGCACCCCGTCCAGTATGGCGAGGGCAAGCTCCAGCCCCTTGCGCTGTGCGCCCGCCGCCAGCATCTCGGTCACCCCCGCCACCGTCTCGTGCAGGTCGAAGCGGATCAGCTCCAGCTCCATGCGTCCCGCCTCGATTTTCGAGAAGTCCAGGATGTCGTTGATGATGGAGAGGAGCGACTCGCCCGAGCCGCGCACCGCCTCGGCAAAGCTGCGCTGCTCGCCGGCGATCCCGCTTTCCAGCAGCAGGTCGACCATGCCGAGCACGCCGTTCATCGGGGTGCGGATCTCGTGGCTCATGTTGGCCAGGAACTGGGACTTGGCGAGGCTCGCCGCCTCGGCGGCCTCCTTGGAACTGCGCAGCTCTGCCACCTTGTGGCTCAGCTCGTCGTTGGCGGCGCTCAGCTCGGCGGTGCGGCTCAGCACCACCTCCTCGAGCTCATCGCGATGCGCCTCGAGCTTCTCGTCGCGCTCCTCGATCTGCACCAGCATCTCGTTGAAGCCGTCGATCAGCGTGCCGAGCTCGTCATCGCCCTCCCTCTGCGCCCGAAGGGAGTAGCTCTTGTCGGTGGAGACCGACTTCATGACCTGCACCAGGTGCATGATCGGGGCGGAGATGACGCGCTGCAGCTTTGAGGCGAGCAGGTAGACCAAAAGGAGCGCCCCCAGCATCACCCCCGCCACCACGACGAAAAAGCGCGCCAGCCGGTCCAGGAACTCGCGGGAGTCCGACTGGATGATCACGGTGCCGATCTGCTGCCCGTCCAGGATGATGGGGGATACCCCGTAGATGTCGACCCCGACGGCGAAGGGCGAATCGGAGCGGCGCAGCATCGCGGAGAGCTTGCCGCGGTCGATGCGCAGCTCGCCCCCTTCAGCCGCGGCAAACTGCAGCTTTGGCAGCTCGACCCCACGGGCGAGGTAGCTCGCCAGCACCGAGCCGTCCTTCAGCATGACGAAGGCCGCCAGGACGGCCGGCTTGGCCCGCAGGCCGGAGAGGGTCTCCGCGGCGGCGCTGCGGTCGTTGAAGGCGACGGCGGCCGAGCTGTTGTTGCCGAGGATGTCGGCCAGTGCCGCCAGTTCGCTGCGTATCTCGCCGCGGAACCCGGTCGCCTCGTTGACGACGAACGCCGCCGAGACCAGCGCCATCACGATGCCGTTGGTCAGAAGAAGAATGGCGATCAGCTTGCGCCTTATGGAAAGGTTGCGGAACAGGTTCATCATGTGCATGTCGCCTTTTTGCCTATTCGAACACGTTGCGCGCCAGTTTCAGCAGCTGGGAGCTGACCCGGAGCTTGGCGCGCGACGCCGCGGCGACGTTGACCTCGAAGCCGACCCGGTTTTTGATGAAGAGCAGGTTGATCATCCCTCCCGCCTCGCAGAAACCTTCCTGGTCGGCCACCGTGAGCATCCGGCTGTTGTTGGCGAGCTTCAGGATCTGGGAGAGGCGCCCCTTTTCGGAGGGGCAGATGAAGAGGATATCGCACCCCTTCACCTCTTCGACGCTGCGGAAATGGAGCACCACGACCTTGCGACCCTTGGCGAGCTTCCCCTTGAACTCATCGAGCGCGTCGTCGAAGGGGTCCCGGCCCAGGATGCCGAGGCAGATGGTCCCGGGCGTGGCGAGACCGTCGCTCGGCCACTCCACGAACTTCATGAAGTTGTAGAGAAAGGCCGCCTTCACCTGGTACTCGGAACTCGCCGGGGGCGACGCAGCCGCAGCCGAAACCGACCAGCAGCCGGTGCCTCCCCAAAGGGCAAAGAGCAGCATCAGGGCGCCCGCCAGCCTCTGCAGGCACGCCGGGCGGGGCAAAAGCTTATCCGTTGCAGAAGTTAAAGTCATCGACTCCTCTAGAAGCGATAGTCGAGTTTGGCGCGGAAGCTGCGGCCGTCCTGCCGGATCATGTCCTGAACGTGCTCGGCCGCCCCCGGGTCCCGGTAACGGTAGTCGAACAGGTTGTACCCCGACAGGGAGAGCTCCAGCCCGGGCAAGGCAGTGCGGCAGGAGAGCGTCGCATTGCTGAGGTAGGCGGCACCGGTCCGGTTGCCGGCAAGCGAGATCCTGGAGCTTTGATACTGCTCCTCGAAACCGAGAAAGAGCCGGTCCCGGAGCAGCGGCAGGACCAGGTTGAACTTGGCCAGGTGCCTGGGCGAATTGCTCAGGACGGCACCGGTGTCGGCATCGGTGGCCCGCTGATAGGTGTAGCTGAGGCGCCCCTTGAGACCGCCGTCCCAGGTTCCTTCCAGTTCCAGCTCCCCTCCCCTGGCTTCGACATCCTCCACGTTGGCGAACTGGATCAGACCGTCGCCGTCATCGATGCGCTGGCTGATCAGATCGTTGATCCGGTAGTAGAACCCCGACAGCGAGGAACGGTACTGCTTGAGGAAGTACTGCTCGTACACCATCTCGTAGGTCCGGATCTGCTCCGGCTTCAGGGCGGGGTTCGCCTTGGTGGTCTGTCCGCCGTCGCTGTAGTAGTACTCGAAGGCGCCGGGAGCACGGAAGGCCTGTCCGTAGAGGAGCTTGAAAACCGTCCCTTCCAGAGGTCGGTAGATCAGGGCCAGCCTGGGGTTGGTGGTGCCGCCGAAACTTTGGTACCGGTCATGGCGCAGCCCCGCGGAAAGTATCAGGCTGTCCGAGATCCGGATCTCGTCCTGCAGGTAGAGCGCCCAGTTGGCGGAACTCCGCTTGTCATCGAGATACTCGAAAAAGGGGTCGGCATCGTAGTTGCGCTGGTGCTGTCTGCTGTTGCTGCGATGCTCGACGCCCGCGGTCACCTTGTGCCGGTCGAAGAAGGTCCTGGTGACCTGCAGCTCGCCTCCCCACCAGTTGCCCCAGGCCTGATCCTTGTTCAGCACGAACGAGGGGGGGGCGTCGGGCTCGGTCCGGTCGTAGAGATAGCTGCCATCGTAGCGGTAGCTGTCGTAAAAGGCCCGGGCGGTAAGCTCGGTGTCGCTGTCGAAGCTGTGGGCGTACTTGAGATCAAGGAAGCCGTGGCCGTCCGTGGTGCGGGTCTGCGTGGTATCGAAGACCGTGTCGAAGGAAGCGGTCGGTATGCGCTTCTCCCGCGAAGCGAGGACGCCGGTGAGGCTGAAATCGCGGTAGGAGAGTTTGGCCAGGAGCTGGTAGTTCTGGTCGCCGTCGGCATGCCGGGCCGTGCCGCCGCTGCCGTCGTTGTCGAATTCGCTGTAGTAGAGCCGGTCCGCTCCCTCGCTCTGCATGACGGAGCCGGAGAGCAGGATGCCCAGGCCGTTGCCGAGTTCCTTCCCGAAGCTGGCCCTGCCGTTCCAGGTTTCGAAGCTGCCGGCCGCTGTCGCCAGCTGCACTCCATCCAGGGCGCCGGGGCGCTTGGTGATGACGTTGACCACCCCGAAGAAGGCGTTGGTTCCGTAGAGCGACGAACTCGGCCCGCGGATCACCTCGATGCGGTCGATCAGTTCCACGTCGACCGGGAACTCGGTGCCGATGGGCGCCGATTCGAAGATGTTGTCGTTGATCCTGTGCCCGTCCACCAGGAGCAGCACCCGGGTATTCAGGTCGCCCGGACGGTCGAAGCCGCGCACCCCGAGGTAGTTGTAGTTCCGGTCGTAGGTGACGTAGATCCCCCTGACACTGCGCAAGGCGTCGGCCAGGGTACGGTAGCCGTATTTCCTGATGTCGTCGGCGCTGACGATGCTGACCGAGGCGGGGGCTTCGGTCACCTGCTGTTCGAACTTCGATGCCCCGAACACGGTGGCGACCTCGACCCTCATCAGTTCCTCGACGCTCATCTCCATGAGGTCGGGCTTGACGTCCTGATCGGCCGCAGGGGTCTCTGCCCGGCACAGGGAGACCGGGATCAGTATCAAAAACGACGCCGCTAGCGTCCACAAAAAACGCAACATGCCTGCAAGCCTTTGCTGCATTCTGACACCTCCTGGATTGCTCAAATCCATAAAATCTTCCAATCCTTCTTAATTAAAGGCATACCTGCTTCTCGGCAGATCAGGGCGAAACTTGAGAACAATTAGGCACCTGCCCCGCGTTGGGCATCCGGCAGATGAAAAACCGGCTGCAAACCGCCGGCTGCTCCGATGAGCCTCCTTGCCCTGAGTTGCCAAAGCCTCTGCCGGGACTGCTCCTTTGCTCCGGCGGGAAGCGCCGGCGCAAGGTGGAGCGGAAAGCGGGAGTGTCGGTTTGGGAAACGCGAGCGCAACGATTGAGGCGGGGGGAGTGGATGGGGAGCCGCGGAAATTTCCTCGATCGACACAGGGAGCGGGATCGGGGGGGGGGCGGGGGGCACTGCCATTAAGTTACCCGATTAGCGTTGATCTTCCGCTGTTCAGGTCCCTCCCCCTNNGGGAGGTCAGGAGGGGGATGGGGATGACTGGAGCTTGGGGATCCGGAAGCGTACGGTCACAACCTTGCCATTTTCCACAACTCGGTTGCCTGCTCCTGCGACCGGAATTCGAACATCACCCCGATCCCCGGGATGCTGCGACAGGCGCCCCATTCGATGGACCAGCATACTACGGCCTTGATCGGCTCCGCATCCGGCAGCTCAAGGAAGCGCAGCCATACCGTCTGTCCCTTGACGAAGGAGTGCGTGGTATGCACAAAGGCGCCCCCCTGTGAGATGTTGACGGTAAAGGTTTTCAGGCTGGCGCCATCGGAGAAGTCGCAGCAAGTGGAGAGGAGGAGAGCCAGGGAGGTATCCTTTCTGTTGAACTTGCGCAAGGAGCGGGCGGTAAAGGGTCTGCACCTGCTTTCGATGAAGTAGTCGAGGGTCGCTTCGGTGTCCGCCGAAAAGGTCTGCTCCAGGGGGCTCAGATTCATGGTTTTCTGGCGTGCATCCCATTTGACCCGAAGCGAAGGGTAAAAGTTGAGGCAGTCATAGGCGATCAACTTTTCCTCTTTGCTGCTGCGGATCAGTGTCAAAATGTCGATGATGAGGCCGCTGTAGGCATTGTCGATCGACAGGCGCAGCACCTCGTCGAAGGAGCCGGCTATGTCGTAACTGACCCCGACCCTGCGCAGCGCCTCCTCGTAGGCGGCCCTTGCCTCAGCCTCTTTAACCACCATGAGTATCCTGGTATCTTGCATGTGACTCCTGCTGCTGCATCGTTAGTGGGCCTGACGGAAGGTGGCACAAGCGGCTTGCCGCCGTCACGGTCGGCTCGGCAACCGGTGCGGCTCCCGGTGGGAGCAGGCTCCCTCCGGCTCGTTGCGCTGACCATCCCTAACATAGTCGGGGTGTCGCAGGCAACCGATAAATCAACCTGTCTGCTGCAAATGGGCATGCCCGGGACGAGGTCCCGGGCATGCCATAGACGGCCCTGCATTTACCCCGACGGCAATGCTATTTCTGCTCCGAATATTGCATCAGAAGACCCTGCAACTTCTTGGTGCCCGGCGCTTTTTTGCCACCCTTGCCGGCCAGGACATCCGCAGAGGCGATCCCTTCCTTGCCGTAATAAGCGGCATTGGCGTCGTCGTCGACCAGGAGCGCCGCCCCTTCCAGGGAGACACCGGCGAACAGGCCGCGGCTGCGCGAGTACGACAGGATGCCCGACTGAAGCATCACGTCGGTCGCCGCGGATGCCTTGCGCCCCACCGGCCCGGCAGCAACCGCTGCATCAGCCCCCAGGGTGAACTTCCCTTTCAGCAACCCCTCGACGTCCTTCAGGTTCTTGAAGACAAGGATCAGGTCGGTTGAGGTTCCCCCGACCTGCCAGCCGACGCTGCCGCCGGTGATGCTGACGAATAGGGGATCGCTCCAACGCATGTCCTCACCGCGAACCAGGAGCACGCCGGTTCCGTGCCGGCCACCGACCACGAAAGCCCCCTTGAGGACTCTGGGGATGATGGCGACAGCTTTGGCATCCCTCAGCAAGACAGGCGGGATCCCCTTCTCAGGGATTTTCATGATCTCGCTTAGGACCTGCGCGGACTCCTTGACCTTTTTCGCCTCGTTTTTCGCCAGGGCAGTCGTGGCCCAGAACCCGACCAGCAACAGGGCGATCATTGCGAGTGAAATGCCTTTTCCGATCTTCATGGTGAAACCTCCTTTTACTATTGGTCCGGCCAATGGCACCGGTGTTATATCGGACGCAGCGGCTCGCCGGCAGGCTCGCCGCTTGCTCCGAACCGCTAGCGTCTTTGGTGCCGGCAACGCGGCCCCCCCCCCTGGTCCCCCCGGATGTAACCTGTCAAGGCACCCGCTGCGCCACCCACAACCGCTCCGACAGCGGGTCTTCCGCCGGAGATCCCGCCCAACAGGAGCTGCGTCATCTCCCGGGCCGCAAAAGCGGCGCTACCCCCCGGCGAGCCCTGCAAGAAGGGCCAGCAGGCAGCAGAATCTGGTTACCATGGATATGTTCATAGCTCCACCTCCACTTTTCAGATTATTTTAACCTAATTAGAGATACCATACACGCAAATCTTGTCAATGCGTCTCCCGGACCGGGTCCGCCCCGCCTAGGCCGGTAGATCAGAGATCAGAAGGGTGAAAAATCGAAAACGGTATAGAGACTGTTACTGTGGGGCCTGATTAGCGCTGCACCGTTGACAGGGACAGAAATGGCATGATTAGCGCTGGAGACCGGTTTCAAGGAGGGAAATCACTTCCACGCCGCCGGGCGGCGTTCGTCGGTGACCAAGCGCTCATCTTCGCCGGCACCTACTCACTCTCCTCCCCCCGGAGGGGGGAGGCCGGGAGGGGGGAAGCCTGTGGCTTCTAGTGAAGAACTGGCCGAGTTCCCCCTCCCTAGCCCTCCCCCTCCGGGGGAGGGGACAATCGGTTTGGGGGGGTGTCAGGTGAAACAGGTGCGGTATAACTAGGTAGTGGATTAAGCGGGGTGGAGAGCGGTTGAAGTCTGCGGAGAGCCGGGCGCCTCAGCTGTGTCCGAGTCGGGATAGGAGCATTGAAGCTCCCCGGGCTGGATGCAATCCGGATTTTGGGCAAAAAAAAAGCCCCGGATCGCTCCGGGACTTTTCTCAACTCTGACTAGAATCTATTACTAGACCCTGGTCACGTTCGCAGCCTGCAGACCTTTCGGTCCTTTGACCACGTCGAACGTTACCCTATCGCCTTCAACAAGGGATTTGAACCCGTCGCCGGTGATGGCGGAGAAGTGGCAAAAAACGTCTTCGCCGCTTTCCTGCTCAAGAAAACCAAAACCCTTGCTGTCGTTAAACCATTTTACTGTACCGTTTACCATTTNNCAGCTTGATCTGTACAAAGCAAGCTATTTAAATTCAGAATATTTTTCACCGAAATATTAGCTCATGCAGTTGTTCACTGCGGCCACCTCACTAGAACTATGGCGCTGCTTTTTATTAACGCATCCAAACAATCAACCCGACGCGAACTCTATCTTCGGAATGGATCAAAAAGGTTATTGCGTGGTCAGAACAAAGGTTGAGCTGACGCCGTCGATGGTCAGTGTCGTGGTCACTACAGCTCCGGGAGTCGCGGAAGTGCGATTTCTCAAGACAAGCACCCGGCCATTCAAAATGGGTACAGTCTGAGTAATATTGGTAAAAAATTCAGTATTATCGAACGAGTAAAGGGCATTCGCGCTGTCGAGGTTGTCCTTGATACTTATGACGTGAGTACCCGGAATACCGTCAACGCTGCTGATGATGACGGGATCGGAATCTACTACACGCCCCGCGGGGGCCGTTTTGGGTGTAAAAACAGGAGGAGTAACGGTCTGAGTTGTACTGGAAAACCTGCCGTTGATGTTGCCAATGGTGAGAACGGAGGTGATCGTGATGCCGGCCGCATTTCCAGAGGTATGACTCACCGTCACCTTATCGCCGTTTTTGACCGTACCTGCCGCGTCAGTGGCAGCAGCAGTATTGATGGCATATTTGCTGTTGCTTCCGACGGGGCCCGTGATGCTTATCGGGCTGGAGTCGGCGGTAAGCCCGGCCACCGTGATCGGATCCGAGGTGACCGTTGTATTGAAGGCGACGCCAGTCTTGGCAGGGAAGGAGAATTCATCCGGTGTGGTCGGCAACCTCTCATATGCGGGAAACCACTCGACATCACCGCAGCCGGCCGACATCAGTACCATGACGACCACAAGGAGGTTTCTGATCAGCGGCACTTTTCGGCAGGCAGATTTCAAAAAGTATGAAAACGTGGGAGCAAGGGTTGGCCGCCTTCTGTCTGGAGTGCTATTCGCGTTTAGCTTTGTCATGACACCTATACCCGGTAAATATTTAACCCAAGAAAATCCGATACTATATCAATAGCACCTAATATTACAAGCTCATAAGCATGCGGAGTCGCCGGGAACATCTCTCCGACCAGGGACGATCGGGGCAGGAATGCCGCTCCTACGACCGACCGGGCTATTGGTCCGCCTTTCCGGCGTGATCTCCCAAGGAAGCGGCGTCCCAGCCGCCGCCCAGAGCTTCGATCAGGAGCACGCTCGCTACCAGGCGCCGCCCCAACAGGTCGACCGCGCTCCTTTCGTTGGCAAGGGCGGTATTCTGTGAGACGATGACGTTCAGATAGCTGACGATGCCGGCGCGGTACTGGTTCATGGTTACCGCCGACGACTCCCTGGAAGAGTTGACGGCATCCTGCAACGCCTCGGACTCCAGCTCAAGAATGCGCAGCGTCGCAAGGTTGTCTTCGACCTCCTGAAAGCCCGTCAGCACGGTCTGACGGTAGCTTGCGACCGTCGCGTCGTAGGCGGCCCGTGCCTCTTCGGTCTGGGCACGCCGCAATCCTCCCTCGAATACCGTTTGCGACACTGCAGATCCCAGTGCCCAGAAACGGCTGGGCCAGGAGATCCAGTCGGCAAGACGCAGCGCGTCCAGACCTGCCGATGCACTGAGAATCAGGCTCGGATAGTAGGCAGCCTGGGCAATGCCGATCTGGGCGTTGGCCGCAGCCATGCGCCTTTCAGCCGAGGCGATGTCCGGCCGGCGCTCCAGAAGCTGCGACGGCAGGCCGGCGGGGATCTCGGGAAAGACGGTGACCATGGGTGCTGGGGCAATGGAGAAGGAGGAAGCGGGCTTGCCGATCAGAAGCGCGATGGCATGTTCCAGTTGAGCCCGTTGCACGCCGAGGTCGATCGCCTGCGCCCGGGTGGTTTTCAGCTGGGTTTCCGCCTGGAGCAGGTCAGCCCTGGCGGCGACCCCGCCGGCATAACGGTTCCTGGTGAGTTCCAGCGCCTTCTGGTAGCTCGCCACCGTTTCGTCCAGGAGCCGTTTCTGGGCATCCTGGCTGCGGAGCAGGAAATAATTCTGGGCCAGCTCCGCCTGGGCGCTCAGCTGAGCCGCAGCCAGATCCGCCTCGCTCGCCTGCGCATTGTCCCTGCTAGCTTCCACGCTGCGGCGTATGCGGCCCCAGACATCGGCCTCCCAGGAAAGGTCGATCGGAAGGGAGAATGCCGTGACGCTCGCGGCCCCCCCTCCACTGCCGCTGCTGCCGGAGTCGCTGTTGTTGCCGGAGCTGAAGCTGCCTGATCGCCGCGAGCGGGTCACCGAGGCGCCGGTCGTAACCAGGGGGGAATATTCGGCACGAGCCTGCTGGACCAGCGCCCTTGCCTGGCGAAACTGCGCCTCGGCGGCCAGCACGTTCTGGTTCGAGATCACCACCTGCTCTTCGAGAGCCGACAGTACCGGGTCGTTGAAGAGTTTCCACCACCGCTGTCCGATCCTGGCGTCGTTTGGCCGGGCGATTTTCCACCCCACGCTCTCCTTGTAGGCGATCGGCACCGGAGCGGCAGGACGGACATATTCCGGGCCGACCGTGCAGGCGGCAAGGGCGAGCACTGCTGCCGCGCACGGGATATATTTTGCAAGGCTGTAGACGCACATGACTGAATCCTTATTTTTTGATTGACCGAAGAAGCACCCGACGCCGGGCGGGGTTGTTATCCCCATCCCCACCCTGGCCCTCCCCTTGAAGGGGAGGGGCCGCTCAGGCTCCTCCCTCAAGGGACGCTCACACTCCTCCCGCGAGGGGAGTTCAGGCTCCTCCCCCTTACATCTCGTTCCCAAGCTCCAGCTTGGGAACGCAACCTGCTCTAAGTTCCGCTAAATCAACCCGCTCGAAGCTCAGCTTCGCCAAGATGCAAAGCTGGAGCTTTGGGCCATGGCGTTCCCAAGCTGGAGCTTGGGAACGAGGAAATGCTGGAGCTTGGGAACGAGGAAATGCTGGAGCATGGGAACGAGGAAGGGAGTGCCGGCGCAGTACGAGGGTACCCTCGTAACATCATTCACAGCTCCGCCCTACCCTTCTCGTAAACCGTTCTCTCCTCGCTTCTGCCGCGCTTTCGATCGATCCAGCCCCTTAAACGATCCATGTACAGATACACCACCGGCGTCGTGTAGAGGGTGAGCATCTGGCTGAAGATCAGCCCTCCCACGATGGAGATCCCCAGCGGACGGCGCAACTCGCTCCCGACGCCGGTTCCCAGGGCAAGCGGCAGGGCACCTAGCAGCGCCGCCATGGTGGTCATCATGATCGGCCTGAACCGGAGCAGGCACGCCTCGAAGATCGCCTCCTCCGGAGTTTTCCCCTCCTTGCGCTGGGCCGCCAGCGCGAAGTCGACCATCAGGATGCCGTTCTTCTTGACGATCCCGATCAGAAGGATGACGCCGATGATGGCGATCAGGCTCAGCTCGGTCCTGAAGAGCATCAGCGCAAGCGCCGCCCCGACCCCCGCAGATGGGAGCGTCGACAGGATGGTCAGGGGATGCATGTAGCTCTCGTACAACACGCCGAGCACGATATAGACGGTGATCAGCGCCGCGAGGATCAGAAACGGCTCGTTCCTGAGCGACGCCTGGAAGGCCTGGGCGGTCCCGGAAAAATTCCCCCGTATCCCGGCGGGAAGCCCGGTCTCCCTGGTGGCGGTCCCGATCGCCTTCACCGCGTCGCCTAGCGCCACGCCGGGCGCCAGGTTGAAGGAGAGCGTGACGGAGGGGAACTGCCCCTGGTGGTTCACCGCAAGCGCCGACGCGGAGCGCTCGAAATGGCTGAAGGCCGATAGCGGCACCAGAGTTCCGCCGGCGGCGGGAACGTGGATATCCCTGAGCGTCTCGGGCCTCTGCCAAAAGACGGGATCCACCTCCATGACCACTCGGTACTGGTTCAAAAGCGTATAGCTGATGGCAACCTGGCGCTGGCCGAAGGCGTCGTACAGGGTGCTGTCGATGCTCTCCGTGGCTACCCCGAGACGCGACGCGGTCGGGCGGTCGATCACCAGGTTCGCCTCGCGCCCCTTGCTCTGCAGATCGCTGGAGACGTCCACGAGCTGCGGCACGCCCCTCAGCTTGGCAAGGAGCTTCTGGGAGGCGTCGTTCAGCTCGTCCAGGTTATCCCCCTGCAGCGTGTACTGGTAAAGGGCGCTGCCGATCCTCCCACCTACGCGCAGGTCCTGCACCGGCTGCAGGTAGGTGGGCGCTCCCGGGACCGAGGAGATCCTGCCGCGCAGCCTCCTGATGATCTGGGAGGCGCTCGCCTCGCGCGTGGCGAACGGCTTCAGCGCGATGAACATGCGTGCCGTGTTGGTGGTGCCTCCCCCGCCGGTGAAGGCGGTCACGTACTCCACATCGGGATCGGTCCTGATGATGGCGACGATCTGCCCCAGCTTCTCGCTCATCGCCTGGAACGAGATATCCTGCGCCGCCTGGATACTTCCCGAGATCCGGCCGGTATCCTGCTCGGGGAAGAACCCCTTCGGTATCAGATAAAACAGGACCACGTTGACCAGCACCGTCATCAGCATCACCACCAGCATGAGCCTGGAGTGCCTGAGCGCCCAGCGCAGCGTCCTCTCGTAGTTTTCGTGCATCCAGCCGAACATCCGCTCGCTCGCCCGGTAGAAGTAGCCGTGCTCGCGCGGCCTCTCCGGCTTCAGGAACAGGGCGCACATCATCGGGGTGAGCGTCAACGAGACCACCAGGGAGACCATGATCGCAGCCGAAAGGGTGACGGCGAACTCGCGAAAAAGCCGCCCCACCATCCCCTCCATGAGCAGGATCGGGATGAAAACGGCAACCAGCGACAGGCTCATCGAGAAGACGGTGAAGGCGATCTCGCGGCTTCCCAAGAGCGCCGCATCCAGGGGAGAGTGCCCCATCTCCCGGTAGCGCGTGGTGTTTTCCAGGACCACGATGGCGTCGTCCACCACGAAACCGGTGGCGATGGTAAGGGCCATCAGCGAGAGGTTGTCCAGCGAATAGCCGCAAAGGTACATGACGGCAAAGGTGCCGATGATGGAGACCGCCACCGCCAGGGCCGGTATCGCCGTGGCACGCGCGTTGCGCAGAAACCAGAACACCACCAGGATGACGAGCAGAGCCGAGATCACCAGGGTGAGCCCGACGTGCTGCAGCGAGCCGCGTATCGGCGGGGTGCGGTCCAGGACCACCGAGAGGTCGATCGCGCCGGGAAGCGCCGCCTTCAGTTGGGGGAGCAGGTCCCGGACCTTGTCCACCGTCTCGATGATGTTGGCTCCCGGCTGTCGGAACATGATCACCATGACCGCCGGCTTGCCGTTGACGATCCCCATGGTGCGGACGTCCTCCACCGAATTCTCCACCCGCGCCACGTCCGAAAGCCGGACCGCCGCGCCGGAGCGATAGGTGACCACGAGCGGCAGGTACTCCTCGGCCGTTCTGAGCTGGTCGTTGGTCCTCACCTCCCAGCTCCGCTCATCGGAGACCAGCGTCCCCTTGGGACGGTTCACGCTGGTCTCCGAGATCGCCCTGCGGACGCTGTCCAGGCTGATGCCGTAGCGGTTCAGCTGCAGCGGGTTCAGCTCGACGCGGACCGCCGGGAGCGAGCTGCCGCCCAGGACGACCTGTCCCACCCCCTCCACCTGGGAGAGCCTTTGCTGCAGGAGGCTGGAGGCGGCGTCGTAGATTGCCGGCTTGGCGATCGAGTCCGAGGTGAGCGCCAGGATCAGGATCGGGGCATCCGAGGGATTGATCTTGCGGTACCTGGGATTATTGGGGAGGTTCGCCGGCAGGAAGCCCCGTGCCGCGTTGATGGCCCCCTGTACATCCCTGGCCGCGCCGTCGATATCCCGGTCCAGCTCGAACTGCAGCGTGATGTTCGTCGAGCCGCGGGTGCTGGTCGAGGTCATCTCCGTGACCCCGGCGATGCGGCCGAACTGGCGTTCCAGGGGAGCCGCGACCGAAGTGGACATGGTCTGCGGGTCCGCCCCCGGAAGCGAGGCGCTGACCGATATGGTCGGGAAGTCCACCTGTGGCAGCGGCGACACCGGGAGCAGGTGGAAGGAGATGATTCCCGCCAGTACCACCGCCAGCGTCAGCAGCGAAGTGGCGACCGGCCGCGCTATGAAGATCGAGGATATGTTCATATGTTGCCGTTTATTGGAGCCCCCCGCCTCAGTCCCCCCCTTTGGCAAAAGGATCAATCATTAGGGTTCCCCCCTTTGACAAAGGGGGGTCAGGGGGGATTTAACCTGCTCCCGCAAACTCTGAACACTTCATCAACAACAGACTCCAACTCCAGCAGCACCTGCCTGTTGTCGAACCGGAGCACCATGATCCCACGCATCTTGAGAAAGCCATCCCGCTCCGCATCACGCAGCAGATGTCCATCCTCAAAATGCTGGCCTCCATCAACTTCTATAACCAGATTCACTGCCGCGGCGTGAAAATCCACGATGTATGGCCCGAGTGGTTTCTGTCGGTAAAACTGAATCCCCAGAATCTGCTTCCTGCGCAATCGGAACCAGAGCAGCTGCTCGGCATCGGTCATCTCCTTGCGCAATCTGCGTGATGGTCCCTTCAGGTTTTTGCGGTAATGGCGCATAAAGGCAAATCCCCCCTAACCCCCCTTTGTCAAAGGGGGGGACTGTGGACTCCCTCCCTTTGAACAGCACTCAGCCTGCTGTCGAACCGGAGCGGCCATGATCCCCTCACTCCCCCATTCTCGAAGGGGCGCCGCTAAAATCCCCCCCTTTGAAAAAGGGGGGTCAGGGGGGATTTAACCTACTCCCGCAAACTCTGAACACTTCATCAACAACAGACTCCAACTCCAGCAGCACCTGCCTGTCGGTAAAACTGGACCCCCAGAATCTGCTTCCTGCGCAATCGGAACCAGAGCAGCTGCTCGGCATCGGGCAGTCTCCTTGCGCAATCTGCGTGATGGTCCCTTCAGGTTTTTGCGGTAATGGCGCATAAAGGCAAATCCCCCCTAACCCCCCTTTGTCAAAGGGGGGACTGTGGACTCCCTCCCTTTGTCAAAGTTCAGGACTGTGGACTGCCCCCCTTTGAACTTCCCCCCTCTTTGATGGGAGTGGCGGGGAGGGTGAGACTTATGCGAGCTTTCCACCCTCTCCTCAACCCTCCCCTCTCCCCCTGCCTCTGCTCCAAACCTACCCTGCCTCTTCCACCTGCCCCTTCCTCCTTCTCCGCGCCAGCCGGTCGAAGGCTAGATAGATGACCGGTGTCGTGTAAAGTGTCAGGATCTGGCTGATGACGAGCCCGCCCACGATGGAGATCCCCAGGGGACGGCGCAGCTCGCTCCCCACGCCGTGAGCCAGGGCCAGCGGCAACGCCCCCAAAAGGGCTGCAAAGGTTGTCATCATGATGGGACGGAAGCGGAGCAGGCAGGCCTGGAAAATCGCCTCCTCGGGACTCTTCCCCTCGCGCCGCTCGGCATCGATGGCGAAATCGACCATCATGATGCCGTTCTTCTTCACGATCCCGATCAGCAGGATAATCCCGATGACGGCGATGACGCTAAGCTCGGTGCGGCAGACCATGAGCGAGAAGACGGCACCGGCGCCGGCGGACGGCAGGGTGGAGAGGATGGTGACCGGGTGGATGAAACTCTCGTACAAAACGCCCAGCACGATGTAGACGGTAATCAGCGCGGCGAGGATCAGGAGCGGCTGGTTGGTGAGCGATTCCTTGAAGGCCTGGGCGGTCCCCTGGAAACTGCCGCGTATGCTCTCGGGAAGCCCCATCTCCCTGGTCGCCTCCTCGATCGCCTCCACGGCCCCGCCCAGCGATACGCCGGGTGCCAGATTGAACGAGGTGGTGACAGCGGTGAACTGCCCCTGCCGGTTCACGACGAGCGGAGTGGTCGATTCGCTGGCGCGGGCGATGGAGGAAAGGGGTATGCTCCCTCCCCCCTCGCCGCGCAGGTAGATGGAGTCGAGACCGGCCGGCCCCTTCAGGAACTGCTCCTGCACCGAGAGGACCACCCGATACTGGTTCAGCTCGGTGAAAATGGTGGAGATCTGGCGCTGCCCGAAGGCGTCGTAAAGCGTTTCGTCGATCAGCTGCGGCGAGATCCCGAGCCGCGAGGCTGTGGTCCGGTCGATGTCGAGGGCCATCACGAGCCCCAGGTCCTGCTGGTCGCTGCTCACGTCGCGCAGCTCGGGGCGCGCCGAGAGCGCCTCCACCACCCGGGGAGCCCAGAGCTTCAACTCCTGCGTGTCGGGGTCCTCCAGGGTGTACTGGAACTGGGTCCGGCTCACCTTGGCGTCGACCGTCAGATCCTGCACCGGCTGCATGAAGAGCTGGATCCCGGGCACCTTGGCGAGCTCCGGCTGCAGCCTGCGGATCACCTCGCCGGCGGTCAGCTCCCGCTCCGAAAGCGGCTTCAGGTTGATCAGTATCCGTCCTGAATTGAGGGTCGGATTGGTCCCGTCCACGCCGATGAACGAGGTGAGGCTCTGCACCGCCGGATCCTGCAGAATCACCCGGGCGAGCTCCTGCTGCCTTTTCGCCATGGCCGGGAAGGAGATGGACTGGGAGGCCTCTGAGATCCCCTGGATGGCGCCGGTATCCTGGATCGGGAAGAACCCCTTCGGGATCAGTATATAGAGGAGCACCGTGACGACCAGGGTGGCGACGGCGACCAGCAGCGTCACACCCTGGTGCTTCAGCACGAAGGAGAGGGACCTGCCATAGCCATGGATGACGTCGTCCAGGAAGCGCCCCGAGGCGTGATAGAAGCGCCCCTGCTTCTCCTCGGGGACTTTCTTCAAAAGGCGCGCGCACATCATGGGGGTCAGGGTGAGCGAGACCACCCCCGAGATGAGGATGGTGACGCCGAGCGTGATGGCGAACTCTCGGAACAGCCGCCCGACCACGTCCCCCATGAAGAGCAGCGGTATCAGGACGGCGATCAGCGAGACGGTCAGCGATAGAATGGTGAACCCTATCTGCTCGGCCCCCTTCAGTGCCGCCTGCAGCGGCGACTCCCCCTTCTCCACGTAGCGCGAGATGTTCTCGATCATGACGATGGCGTCATCCACCACGAAACCGGTGGAGATGGTGAGCGCCATCAGGGAGAGGTTGTTCAGGCTGAAGCCGAGCAGGTACATGATCCCGAAGGTCCCCACCAGCGAGAGCGGCACCGCGACGCTCGGGATGGCGGTGGCCGAAACCGAGCGCAGGAACAGGAAGATGACCATGACCACGAGCACCACCGCGAGGAGCAGCTCGAACTGCACGTCCCTCACCGAGGCGCGGATCGTCGTGGTGCGGTCGGTGAGCAGATCCACCCGGACCGCGGCGGGAAGCGAGCTCTGCAACTGCGGCAGCAGCTCCTTGATGCGGTCCACCACCTCGATCACGTTGGCGCCGGGCTGGCGCTGGATGTTGACGATCACCGCCGGCGACTGGTTCACCCAGGCCGCCTGGTACAGGTTCTCCGCGTCGTCGGTCACCCGGGCCACGTCGGTGAGCATGACCGGTGCGCCGTTTCGGTAGGCGACCACGAGCTGCTGGAAATCCTTGCTGGAGTAGAGCTGGTCGTTGGCGCCGATGATGAAGGCCTGGCGCGGGCCGTCGAAGCCCCCCTTGGCCTGGTTCACGTTGGCGGCGGAGATGGAGCTGCGCAGATCCTCGAGGGTGAGTCCATAGGAGGCAAGAGCGGTCGGGTTGGCCTGGATGCGGATCGCAGGGCGCTGCCCTCCGCTGATGCTCACCAGCCCCACCCCGGGAAGCTGGGATATCTTCTGGGCCAGGCGGGTGTCCGCCAGGTCCTGTACCCGGGTCAGCGGCAGCGAAGCGGAGGAGAAGGCCAGCGTCAGGATCGGGGTGTCGGCGGGGTTCACCTTGCTGTAGACCGGCGGATTCGGCAGATCCCCGGGGAGGAAGTTGAAGCCCGCGTTGATGGCCGCCTGCACCTCCTGCTCGGCCACGTCCAGTGAGATATCCAGGCTGAACTGCATGGTGATGACCGAGCTGCCGTTGGAGCTTGTCGAGGTCATCTGGATCAGCCCCGGCATCTGGCCGAACTGCCGCTCAAGCGGTGCCGTCACCGAGGTCGCCATCACGTCCGGGCCTGCGCCGGGATAGAAGGTGCGCACCTGGATGATCGGGTAATCCACCTGGGGAAGCGCCGAGACCGGCAGCATCCGGTAGGCCGCGGCCCCCGCCAGGAGGATCGCGACCATCAAAAGCGTGGTCGCCACCGGCCGCAGGATGAAGGGGCGCGAGATGTTCATCTGCCCGGCCCCGACCGGGACGGAGGCTGTTTCAGATCCACCTTGCTTCCCTCCCGCAGCCGTTCCGCGCCGTCCACCACCACAAGCTCCCCTTCGGCAAGCCCGGACGCGATCGAGGTGTCGTCGCCCTGGACCACGCCGAGGGTGACCGGGCGCACCGTGACCGTGTGATCGCCCTGCACCAGGTAGACGAAGGTTCCCTGGGGGCCGCGCTGGATGGCGGCGCTGGGAACCAGGATCGCCCCGCGCCTGGTTTCCAGGAGCAGCCGGGCATTGACGAACTGGTTCGGAAACAGCTCGTTGTTCGTGTTCGGAAAGAGCGCCTTGAGCCTGACCGTCCCGGTCGTCGGGTCGATCTGGTTGTCGACCGTCAAAAGTTCTCCCTTGGCAAGCAGCTGCTTCTGCTCCCGGTCGAACGCCTCGACCGGCAACTTCTCCCCACTCCTCAACTTGGCAAGCAGCGGCGGCAGGTCACCCTCGGGGATGGGAAAGAGCAGCGCCGCCGGCTGCAGCTGGGTGATTACCACCAGACCGTTGGCGTCGGAGGCCTGGATGAAGTTCCCGACATCCACCTGGCGCAGCCCCACGCGCCCTCCCACCGGCGCCGTGATCCGGCTGTAGGTGAGCTGCAGCCGGGCGGCGTCGATCTGCCCCTGATCGATCTTGATTGCACCTTCGTACTGGTGCACCAGTGAGAGCTGGGTGTCCAGCTGCTGCTTAGGGATGGAATCCTGCGCCCAGAGCTGCCGGTAGCGCTCCAGGTCGACCCGTGCGTTCCTGAGCAATGCCGCGTCGCGGGCCATCTGCCCCTCGGCCTGGGTCAGTTCCACCTCGAAGGGTCGCGGGTCGATCACGGCAAGGAGATCGCCGCGCTGCACGGTCTGTCCCTCCCGGAAAAACACCTCCATGAGTTGTCCGTCAATCCGGGACTTCACCGTTACCGTATTGAGCGCGGTCACCGTTCCGAGCCCCTTCAGGTAGATCCCCACGTCCCCCTTTCGCGCCGGCAGCGCCAGCACCGGAGTGGGAGGCGTCGCCGGCTTAGCCCCGCGCTTGGCAGCAGGCCCGCCCGCACGCCCGGAAAGAACGTACCAGCCGGCGAGGAAAAGGGCGGCGGCCAGGAGCAGGAGCCACCAGCGGCGCCGCGACCGTCTGCCACGGGGCGTTCCGGGGATGTCACTATTCGCCTTATTTTCAAGCGGTGGAATAGTCATGGTGACCCACCAGGTAATTATAAATAGGCACTGCCCGTTAAGTTAAGGATGGTGCTCATCTTCAGCCAATGATGTGCCAGTTGAAAGCCTCCCCCTTTGCAAAGGGGGATTGAGGGGGATTTCAACTCTGTTGCGAGCTTGGGCTTTGTTGCAGCCAGGGCCAAATCCCCCCCTTTTGCAAAGGGGGGAGACAGGCAGGCGTCGCCTTAACTTAATGAGTAGTGTTATAAATGGGGGGTAGCCGGTTACTCCAACCGCCAAACGATCCCCCGTTTACCTCGTCATCTCGTTCCCGAGCTCCAGCTTGGGAACGCAAAACGTATAGGAAGCTCCGCTTCAACGCCTCAAAGCTGGAGCTTTGACAGCGATTGCATTCCCAAGCTGGAGCTTGGGAACGAGAAACTTCTCAGGTGGATCTGACCGACTACCTTTATAAATTTATACCCGTCTTACTGATACATGCAAGGTAGCAGGCAATTGCGGAGCAAATATGGAAGCAATGAGGAAAATGGTCCTTCCGTCTGTCTACTCTGACTTCCCCCTAAGTCTGCTTCGAAAAAATTTACTTGTGGCGAGACATCATATTAGTTTCTTGTAATATCCGTTTGACATACTATACTGCTTCAGGTGGAGGGGCTGGTCTCTCCCCTGAGTAAATTCACCCTTTATCCTCCACGTCCCCTCCCCTTCAAGGGGAGGGTCAGGGTGGGGATGGGGACAGTACGGTAATTTTACTCAGGGACAAAGCGCCGTCGCAGGCGAGGCCGTGGTGCTAATCAGAAATGCCCCGAAAGTCGCTTGAGCATGGCAACCTTTAATTTCAAGAGAAAGTCACTATGAGCTATTCAGAACGCCAAACCTTTCTGCTAGGTTCCAACAGACTGCAGCTTGAATTGATGTCCCTCTTCATTTCAGACAGAACAAATGTCTCCTGTAAAGTCATATCTGATTTGGCCGGAATTACCTGCTGCCTAGATAAGAAGCATCTTATCCTCTATGACTCAAAATGTTGGAAGGACAATCTAAAAGCTGAATTTGATTCCGATCTAAAAGTTCACCTCAGAGGCAGCTTTCTAGTTTTGATAAATGTGTCCAACAATACAGGTATTGAAAGTGAAGCTTTAAGGCAGGGGGTACGCGGTTTTATCTATGAACAGGATACCACGGACATTTTGCTGAAGATGATTCACGCGGTTCTCAGTTCGGAGCTCTGGGTATCGAGAAATGTAATGACAGACTACATTCAGGCTACTAATAAGAGAACTCCTCAACAGAACAACCTACTTGGTTTGACATCGCGGGAGATCGATGTTCTAACCTCGATAACGCTCGGACGCTCAAATGAAATGATCGCCGAAAAGCTGTGCATAAGCCCCCATACCGTCAAGACCCACATTTACCGAATTTTCAAGAAGATCAACGTCTCTTCCCGCCTACAGGCCGCCAACTGGTCGTCCCAGCACCTATATCTGTAGTCCCAATCCGTAGTCCCAATCCAAGAAATTTTCTGATTAGTTTTAATCTTCCGCACACTGCGTAAACACCCCCTCCCCCCGCCCCACCGCCGTTAAGTTAAGCTCCTGCTTCAGGCTCCCCCTCCCTTTATGGGAGGGGGCGGGGGGGCACTGCCATTAAGTTAA
>DNRQ01000146.1 GCA_003499925.1 Geobacter sp. | reverse complement strand
GCGGGGGTTGAAGGGGATGTCGCGCTCGTCGATCACCATCCAGGCCGCCAGAAGCTGCCTGAGCAGTTCCTCGTCCCCCACCCAGCGCAGCGGCAGTTCGATCGGGGTTGCCAGGGTCAGGCTGATGTCTTCTAAAGTGATCCTTTCCATACATAAACTCCAAAGCAACCCGTTGGCCACGGAGACACGGAGAAAGTCTGAGAACTAGTTTTGCTGGTGAAACCAATCAAGGGGACGCAAGTCCTGTTTTCATATAAAAAGATTTTTACGTTTATTGCTTTTCTCAGATTTTCTCGGTGTCTCCGTGGCTACCGGTTTTCGTTTTTAGGTGTTCATCTCGTGGCAGTACATCATGGAGAGCCGTGCCCGGTTCTCCAGGCAGCTCTGGCAGAGTTCCCCGGCGTCCTTCCACATCTCCTTTGCGAGCCATTCTCCCGCCTCGCCATACAGGGAACGCGGCTCGTTCTCATCATACTCCTTCTTGCAGATGCCGCATGTTTTCATGATTTGCCAGCCTGCCGCACCAGGTCCGCCAGGCACTCCAGGAACAGCGGCGAAGAGTTGAGCGACTCCGAGCGCACGAACCGCTCGATGCCGAGCGCCTTCGCCTCTTCGGCATATTGTATGTCGATCTCGTACAGGGTTTCGATATGGTCGGAAACGAAGGAGAGCGGCACCATCAGGAGGTTCTTGCGCCCCGCGCCGGCCAGCTTCTGTATGGTCGCCTCCGTCGAGGGTTCCAGCCACTTGACCGGACTCGCCTTGGATTGGAAGCAGAGCTGGTGGCTCGCCTCCCCGACCCGCTCCATAACCAGGCGCACCGTCTCCTGGATGTGCGACAGGTAGGGATCCCCCTCGTCGATGAACGACTGCGGCAGCGAGTGCGCGGAGAAGACGATTTCCACGTCCTTGGGATCCGGAAACGATGCCAGCCCCTCGGTCACCTTCTCGGCGAGCGCCCTGATGTAGAGAGGGTGATCGTAGAAGCGGTCGATGCAGGTTACCTGGAATTTCACCCCCGATTGTTTCAGCATGCGCTGCAGTTCATTCATGCTGGAACCGGTCGTGGCCTTGGAAAAGTGCGGGTACAGCGAAAGCACCACGATGCGGCTGATCCCTTCCCGTTTGATGGCGGCCAGGGCGTCGAGCGTGGAGGGGCGGGAATAGCGCATGGCGACGAAGGAGCTGTAGGAATCCCCCAAAAGCTGCTGCACCCCTTTACCCTGCGCGTCGGTCAGTTCGCGGATCGGCGATCTGCCGCCGATCTGCTGGTAGTACCCCTCCACCTTCGGGGCGCGCTTCTTGACGATGCGCCGGGCAATGAACGGCTGCAGGAAGGCCGGCCCGATCTTGATGATGTCGCGGTCCGTGAACAGTTTCAAAAGGAAAGGTTCAACGGCGGCGATGGAGTCGGGGCCCCCCATCTGGAGCAAAAGGAGTGCGGTCTTTTCCGGCATGGCAACCTCTCGGGAAAAAGTTTAGCCAAAATGTAGCAGAAAAAGCGTGTGAGGAGAACAGCTTATTGCGTCGGAGGGGAAATTGGGGGTTTCATCCCCATCCCCACCCTGTCCCTCCCCTTGAAGGGGAGGGGACGTAGGGGCTCCTTTCCGCTTGAGGAGGAGAGGACGTCGGGGCTTCTTTCCGCTTCAAGAGGAGAGGACGCCGGGGCTCCTTTTCGCTTGAGGAGGAGGGGACGCCGGGGCTCCTCCCCCTTCAAGGGGGAGGCTGGGAGGGGGATGGGGTAGATGGGCTGAATCGCGGGGCTGTCGGAAACTTTTCGGCCCACATCGGCCGCTCCCGGGTCAATGGTGTCTGGTCAACTGATGTTGTTTTTTCGCAGGTGGGCACCGTAGCGGTTGTCGGTCCCTTTGATGTGTTTCACCAGCCACTCTTGCAGGAACTCGATGACCTCCTGGGTCAGGAGCATTTCCCCGGAGTTGAACTTCTCCTGCAGGGCCAGCGCCTGTTGCACCAGATCCTGATGCTGCTTTCGGTGGGCGGCCTCCTCCGGGTATCCGGTCTTCCGGAAAGCCTCCTCTTCCGCGGTGAAGTGGCTTCCCGTGTAGGCGATCAGCCGACTCAGGACCGAGCCGATCGCCTCCTTGCTCCGTTTGTGCTGCATTGCTTCGTTCAGCTCGTTCACCATGGCGAACAGTTTTTTGTGCTGCTCGTCGAAGGTGGGGATCGAGGTGCTGAAGCTCTGATCCCAGACCATGGCGTCGGTAAGCCGGAAATGGCCTACCAGTTGGTGCAGTTGATCCACCTGTTCGGCAAGTTTGCTGGTGGCGGTCCTGGTGCTCCGGGCGTTATCGACGTTGCCGTTCACCACGCTGGTTATCAGCTGGATGTTGTGGGTGATCTCGTGGGTGGTGGCGGTCTGCTCTTCGGCGGCCGTGGCGATCTGGCTGAGCTGCATGGTCAGATCGTTGATCATGGTGAGGATCCCGGCGAGCGCCTCTCCGGAGCGGCAGGTCTCGGCGGTTCCCTGGTTCACCTGCTCGACACCCTCGCCCATCGATCCGACCGCGGCCCGGGTCTCGGTCTGAATCGTCTTTATCATGGCATCGATTTCCTTGGTGGCCCGGGTGGTCCGCTCCGCCAGCGCCCTGACCTCGTCGGCTACCACGGCAAAACCGCGTCCCGTCTCGCCTGCGCGGGCCGCCTCAATGGCGGCGTTCAGCGCCAGCAGGTTGGTCTGGTCGGCGATGTCCTCGATGGTGCCGGCGATGGCCCCGATCTGGTCGGAGCGCTCGCCCAGGCCGGCTACGGTGGTCGAGGTGACCGTGACTCTCTGCGCGATGTTCTGCATCAGGCGGGCGCTGTTCCGGACTATATCCGCACCGGAGGTGGTCTCCTCGGTAACCTTGTGCGCGTTCTCGGCTGCATAGAGGCAGTTGCGGGCGATGTCTCCGGAGGTGGCGGACATCTCCTCGCTGGCGGTGGCGATGGTTGTTGCCTGCAGGGCGACATCCTCGGCCGCGGCCGTCATGGCGTCGTTGGTAGCGCTCACCAGCGCGACCGAGTTGCGCACCAGATCGGTGACGGTGAAGAATTGGTGCATCGTCTTGTTCCAGTCCCCCATCATCAGGTTGAAGGCCTGGCCCAGCCGGGCTAGATCGCCGGCGCCCGCATGCTCAACCCGGCAGGAGAGGTCACCTTGGGAGGCCTTCTCCATCGCCCCGGCGATTTCCTGCAAGGCCCGTTGCGCGGGTCGGAAAAGCGCCCAGCAGGCAAGCGACGAAAGGATCAGGATGGCGCAACCGGCAAGTGTCATGAGCAGGTGTCCGCCTCGGCTGCAAAGCGCCAGAGTGAGGACGGTGATGATGACGGTAACTGCGTTGATAGTAATGACACGAGACGTGAATGACATGCGGTTTCTCCTGTGTTATCTTCGCAATTTGAAGAGTCACTGAGAAATATCGTCTAACGTCCGATTAAACTTGAGGCATTTTTCTGAGTGTATACAAAATGGGGGGATGAACTGAGTCGGCAGCGGACGCAAGGAAGCGGCGAACGATGAAATGGGCATCGTCCGCAATGGAAGTGGCTAGCACAGCCGATGTATTGACGAGGATTATTGAAAGGACCACCAAGGAGCACGGTCATCGCGTCTGGTGTACTTCTTTGCATCTCTGACAGGCTGTGCCGACGCCTCCGCTGATTCGAGCATCCGCCTGGTACGGGCGTCGGTCGCGCCTTTCGACTTGGAATCTTGTTCGGAGGGATCGGTTTGCATCACAAAACCACAGGAGAGAATGATCGCGGCAATCATCATTTTTTCGGGTAATCTTTTCATGCCATCCTCCTCGCTCAGAGATGCGTGACTGTCAACCCCGAGGATAAGTTATAACAAAAAATCATTATGGCAGTTTAATGTCTTTCGACGGGAAGTCAAGCCTTACCATCAAGTAAAGCTCCTGCTACGGGCTCCCTCCCTGGACGGGGAGAGCATAGGGATTGACGTAACGGAAGGGCGGGCCTTTACCTTCAACCTCCCCTCCCCTTCAAGGAGCACTGCCATTAAGTTAAGGTCAGTGCTAATTTCCCGCACGCTGCAAAAGCCCCCTCTCCCTTGATGGGAGAGGGTTGGGGAGAGGGTGAAAAGCTCGCATAGCCTCACCCTCCCCCCCGCCCCCACTGCCATTAAGTTAAGCTCTCACCTGCTGCTCGCTCCCCCTCCCTTGATGGGAGGGGGT
>DNRQ01000208.1 GCA_003499925.1 Geobacter sp. | reverse complement strand
GTAGTCGAAGCCGAACTCGTTGTTGGTGCCGTAGGTGACGTCGGCGGCGTACGCCTCGCGGCGCTCGTCATCGTCGAGCCCGTGCACGATCACCCCGACCGAGAGCCCCAGGAACTTGTGGATGCGTCCCATCCAGTCCGAGTCGCGCTTGGCCAGGTAGTCGTTCACGGTGACCACGTGGACCCCCTTGCCGGTCAGACCGTTCAGGTAGGAGGGGAGCGTCGCCACCAGGGTCTTACCCTCGCCGGTCTTCATCTCCGCGATCTTGCCGGAGTGCAGCACCATGCCGCCGATCAGCTGCACGTCGAAGTGGCGCATGCCGAGCACGCGCTTGCCCGCCTCGCGGCAGACCGCGAACGCCTCGGGGAGCAGCGCATCGGTCCCCTCGCCCCGGCCGTAGCGCTCCTTGAATTCTATGGTCTTTCCCCTGAGCGCGTCATCGGAGAGCTTGACCATCTCCGGTTCCAGCTGGTTTATCCGTTCCACTATGGGCCAGAGTCGCTTCAGTTCCCGCTCGTTCTTACTGCCGACAAACTTCTTGATAAGCGCGCCAAACATCTATGGAATCTCCTCGGACTATGCATAAAAGGGATGTAAAAACAGTGTAAGATACCACGAAAGTGAGAAGCTCTCAACTGAAAAGGCGCGCCGATGGTGGCGTTACAGGATCGCCGCCTCCCCGGCCGCCCCGATTCCGCCCGCTCCCCGTCAACGCCCCTTGCAATAATCGGCAGCCCTCCCTATAATACGCCGGATCAAAGGAGTGCTACGTGCCCGCTACAACACCGTTCATCGAGACCCTGATCGACAGCCACCTGCCGGTGGATGTCCGTACCCCGCTGGAATACGCGGAGGACCATATACCGGGGGCGATCAACGTCCCTTTGCTCAGCAACGAGGAGAGGGTGGAGATCGGCACCATCTACAAGCAGCAGGGGCCGCACCTGGCCCGCCAGCGCGGACTTCAGCTGACGGCGCACCGTTTCCCGGAGATGGTGCGGAGCATAGAGCGGAGCGCCCAGGGGAGACCGCTCCTGGTCTACTGCTGGAGGGGGGGACTCAGGAGCAAGACGGTCACCTCGATCCTGGAGCTGACAGGCCATGAGGCGCTGCAGCTGACCGGCGGCTACAAGAGCTTTCGAAACCACGTCTCCGGCTATTTCCGACCGTTCACCCCCAACTCCCCGCTGGTGGTTCTGCACGGCATGACCGGTATCGGCAAGACCACCTTTTTGCTGCGTCTCAAGGAGCGCGGATGCTCCGTGGTCGATCTGGAAGGGCTCGCCTGCCACCGGGGCTCCGCCTTCGGGCAGCTGGGGCTCACCCAGTCGCTTTCCCAGAAGCGTTTCGAGACGCTGCTTTGGGACGCGGTCAGAAAAGCGCCGGCCGAGCTCCCCCTGATCGTCGAGGGTGAGAGCGAGCGGATCGGCAGGGTGTCGCTGCCGGGAGATTTCTACCAGAAGATGGCGGCGGGGATCAGGATCTGGTGCTCGGCCTCACTCGATACCCGCGTGCAGAGGCTGATCGAGGAGTACGGCCTTCCCGAATACAAGGAGGAGATGGGGGTCGCCTTGCAGCGGATACGCAAGAAGCTGGGGGGAAAGATCTGCGACCAGCTGGCCGATCACCTGGAGCGCTGGGAGATGGAGCCTTTCATGAAGGGGCTGGTCTGCGACTACTACGACAAGGTCTACTACAAGAACCGGGACTGGGAGGCCGACTTCGACCTCTGCATGGAGGATTTCGACCAGGCGGCCGTCGATCTCGCCGCCTTCCTGGAAAAGGCGAAGCCTTAAAAGAATTTCGGCCACAAAAAGGCACAAAAGACACAAAAAAAATCTACACCTTTCAACTGGGAAGACCTTCACGAAAAAAATCTTCGTTTCGCCCGTTCCCCACGGGCCGCCTGACCCGGTACTTCTTGACCAGCTCGACCGGGCGGTAGGAGAGCTTGGCCTGCCTGAGCGAGAGCTCGCCCAGGTCCTGCTCGCGGTTCAGGTAGCGGCAGCCGGTGAAGAGCCGCCGGCAGAACTCCCGGTCCAGCAGCTGGTAGAGCCCTTCCATGAAGAGATCCCCCTTCTCGAAATGACACACCGCCGTATCCCGGTTCAGGCACTCCCCGAGCGCAAATCCCTTCAGCGCACCCTCAACGATCAGCACCACGCCCGATAGTCCCAGCTCCTCATGGAGCCTGAGCGCTTCCGCTGCCCCATCCATCTCGCCCCGTACCGAACCGGGAGTCATCGCCAGCCGGACCCGGCCCCATTCCTCCAGAAGCGCCAGCGCCCCCTCCAGGTGCCTCGCCTGGTAGAACTCGACCTGGTAGCGGTGCCGCACCAGGAAATAGTTCACCCGGTTCTTTTTCTTGTGATACTCCTTGCCGCTCAGAAGGGCCATCTCCTCCTTCAGGTGGAGATAGTCGAAGTTGTCGCGGTCGGCAACGATCCCAAATCCCCCGCCCTGAAGATGGCGCTCGACAAACTCATCGTCGGCGCCGTACAGGGTGAGGCCGGCGTCTATGAGCTCGCGCGCGGCCCCCCCGATAGCGCCGGAGAACGGAGGGAGGAAATAGGCGGAGCCGTCGTAGCCGCGCCCCAGGGCGATCACCGCGTCGCCCACCAGGGTCAGGCGGTAATCGTGCACGGCACGGAACAGGAACAGGTTGGCAAAGGTGAGTTCGGAGATGCGGGGCTGCAGGTCGTGGAAGAGCCGGTCCAGCAACGGCTTGTCCTCAAGCAGTATGCCCCTTGTCTGCGGATAGCGCGGGATTTCCATGGGTCGGCTCCAACTCTGCTGCAACTTCAGGCCACGCTGAGTCTAGCGCAGTCGGCGCGCTATTACAAGCAAAGGGAGCCGAGCTCTTCAGAGGATTGCCAGGAGCGACCGGAAGAGTTTTTTCGCAAAAATGCGAAAAAGAGCTGGCCTTTTCCCCGAGAGTTCCTTAATATCCCGTATACAATATCGCCGCAGCCGGATCTGAAAGGGGTTTCGTGCAGAAATACCTGTTCAACTTCATAAACAACCTGAAACTGCGCTGGAAGATGGTAGTGCTGGTGCTTCCGCTCGTCATCATCCCGATCTTCATCGTCGGCGGGGTCATCGGCTACATCTCCACCAAACAGGCCTACCTCGGCATCACCCAGACCAGCAAGGACGACCTGGAGCACATGGCCGGATTCACCGTCGACATGCTGAACTCCCACTACCAGCAGTTCCAGGTCTACAAGGAGGACAAGGAAGAGGCCTTCAACAAGGACCTGGCAACGGTCACCGCGCTCGCCTACAACGTGGTGCAGTCGCAGCAGCGCCAGTACAAAAGCGGCCGGATCGACTTCGCGACGGCGACCCGCGAGGCGCACAACGCGCTGGCCAAGGTGCACGTCGGCGACACCGGCTACATCTACGCCATGACCAGCAAGGGGGAGCTGAAGGTGCACGTCGCCCAGGAAGGGGTGAACGTCTTCGACAGCAAGGACGAGACGGGGCGCTACTTCATCAGGGAGATGTGCGACAAGGCGGTGCACTCCAGGCCGGGCGAGGTGTTCTACATCGTCTACCCCTGGAAGAACGCGGCCCTGGGCGACAAGAAGCTGCGCAAGAAGGTGGTCGCCTACCGCTACTTCAAGGAGTGGGACTGGATCATCGCCGCGGGAGGCTATCTGGAGGAGACCTACGAGGACGTGGACTTCGAGCGCCGCTCCTTCGCCGAGCTCAAGGAAAAGCTCAAAAGCAAGATGGTCGGCAAGACCGGTTACGTATTCTGCCTGGACGGCTCCGGGAACCTGATGATCCATCCCACCATGGAGGGGAAGAACATCCTGAATGCCACCGATTTCGACGGCCAGCACTTCATCCAGCAGATGTGCCAGCTGAAGAGCGGCTGGATCCGCTATCCCTGGAAAAACGCGGGCGACCGGGTGCCGAGGATGAAGATCGTCCGCTACGACTACTTCAAGCCGTGGAACTGGATCGTCGCCGTCGGCTCCTACGAGGACGAGTTCTACCAGGAGGCGAACGCCATCAAGGGGCGCATCATGGAGAGCATGGTGGTCCTCACCATCCTGGTAAGCGCCATCGCGGTGCTCCTGGTCCTGCTCGCCTCCCGGGTGATGACCGAGCCGATCAGCCGCATGATGGACGTGATCAGGAAGATCAAGCAGGGGCGCCTGGAAGAGCGGATCGAGGTGGAGAGCAACGACGAGCTCGGGGAGCTCGCCACCGCCTTCAACCGGATGACCACCATCATCAAGCACAACAGGGATCTGGAGGCGAACCTCGCGCAGCAGGGGAAGATGGCCTCCCTGGGCGTGCTCTCCTCGGGGGTGGCGCACGAGATCAACAACCCGCTCGGGGTGATCCTCGGGTACGCGGCGTACATCGAGGGAAAGCTCTCCCCCGACGACCCCAACTACAAGTACATCCACGAGATAAAGCGCGAGAGCAAGCGTTGCAAGAAGATCGTCCAGGACCTGTTGAGCTATGCCAGAACCCCCCAGCCGGTTCTGGAGCAGACCGACATCAACGCGCTTTTGGAACAGATCGTCGATTTTGCCGCCAATCACACCGACATGCACCACGTGACGGTGCAAAAAGAGTTCGACGAGAAGCTCCCTGAGATCATGGTCGACGGCGACCAGCTGCGCCAGGTGGCGATCAACCTGATCCTCAACGCCGGTGCCGCCATGCAGAAGGGGGGCAAAATGGTGGTATCCACCAGCTCCTGCGAGGACGGTTTCGTGAGGCTCAAGTTTTGCGACAACGGCGCAGGGATACGGCAGGAACATATGGAGAAGATCTTCGAGCCGTTCTTCACCACCCGCGTCAAGGGAACCGGCCTGGGGCTCGCCATCACCAAACAGATCGTCGAGCAGCATTACGGCAAGATCGACATCGAAAGCGAAATCGGCCGCGGGACCTCCGTGGAAGTCCGGTTGCCGATAAACAGGGAAGAATACTGTTAAGCTAGCCAACCGCGGCCGACGAGCGCCGGGAGATTGAGGGGTAAGCTGAGCGTGACTGTGAAAAAAAGGATTATGCTGGTCGACAACGAGGAGGGGCTCTGCCGCATGATGGAGGCGGTCCTCTCCGATAACGGCTATGCGGTTACCGCATTCACCAGGTCTTTCGAGGCGGCGGAGATCTTCCAGGCCGGGCAGTGGGACCTGTTGGTGACCGACATCAAGATGCCGGGGATGGACGGCCTGGAACTGCTGCAGAAGGTGAAGCAGAAGGATCCCGCCATACCGGTCATCATGGTCACCGCCTACGCCACGGTCGAGATGTCGATACAGGCCCTGAGAAAGGGGGCCTACGACATGCTCACCAAGCCGTTCGAGCCCGAGGAGCTGCTCTACCGGGTGAAAAACGCGCTGCAGCACACGCGGCTTATGGAAGAGAACCGGGAGCTCAGGGAGGAGCTGGTCGGCAGGTTCCACTTCGACAACATCATCGGTGCCTCCTCGAGCCTCAAGGAGCTTCTGGAGCGGGTGGAAAAGCTGGCCGTGCGCGACACCTCCGTGCTGATCACCGGGGAGTCCGGCACCGGCAAGGAATTGATCGCCCAGGCGATCCACTACAACTCGCCGCGCAAGGAGAAGAAATTCGTCGCCATAAACTGCGGCGCCCTCCCGGCGTCGCTTCTGGAGAGCGAGCTTTTCGGCTACCGCAAGGGGGCTTTCACCGGGGCATCCGAGAATCGTCGCGGCCTGCTGGAGACAGCCGACGGCGGCACGCTTTTCCTGGACGAGGTGGGCAATCTGCCGATGACCGTCCAAAAGACGCTGCTGCGCTTTCTTCAGGAGCAGGAGTTCAACAGGCTGGGCGATCCCACCCCCACCAAGGTGGACGTCCGGATCCTGTCAGCCACCAATGCGGAAATGAAGGGAGCCATCAAGACGGGCGAGTTCCGGGAGGACCTCTACTACCGGCTCAACGTGGTCAATATCCACCTCCCTCCGCTCAGGGAGCGAAAAGACGACATCCCCCTGCTGGCGGCTCACTTCATAGCCTTGCAGAACAGCAAGTTCAGCACCCAGATCAAGGGACTGGCGACGGACGCCCTGGAGGCGGCGGTCGAATACTCCTGGCCGGGGAACATCCGCCAGCTGAGAAACGTCATAGAGGCGTGCATCGCCATGGAAAGCTACAACTACATCACCCTGCCGGTGCTCTCCCAGTTTATCGAGATCACCCCCCTGGAGGGGGGGGGAGATTCGGAATCCATCGTGGACGAGGGAGAATACACCAAGGCGCTGACCCGGTTCGAAACGGAGTACATCAGAGGGCTCTTGCGCAAGAACCACGGCAACGTGGAGGCGGCGGCAAAGGAGGCCGGCACCAACATGGCGACCATCTACAGAAAGATCAAGAAGTACGGAATCAGAAAGGACGAATACAACGCCTGAGATTCCCCTGCGCCCTGAGATTCCCTGCGCCCTGAGATTCCCGTCCCCTGAGATCCCTGAGATCCCTGAGATCCCTGCTCCAATGCTCCCTGCGGCCTCTTACTTCATCCACTTTCCATCATCCCGCATTCCTCACTGTCTTTTATCCCCTGTGTCCCCAAAGTAGTATCTCATCGGCGGCCGATCTTCAGCTTAAAACCTCCCTCCCCTTCAAGGGGAGGGTCGGGGTGGGGATGACTCCCTACTCTGACCAAAGCGCCAGAATCCGCGCTCTAATGCAAAAAAAAATTTGCAATCCTGCAAAAATAAGCTCTAGCGCCTTTGCATAACTGCAAAATGCCGTACGCCTCCACATTTCCCACCCTAACTGTCCGGAATTCCGCTCCTTTGCCTGTCTCGGGCGGAAATCGGCAGGCCTGCAAGAGGCAAGGGACCACAAAAGGACGGTCTAATAAAGTTTGCGTATTTGCAAAAAGAGCGTCGCAAGACGAAACAGCCAACGTGATTTCATGCCGGCAACTATCCGGATTTACGGCGTTAATTAAATTAACCGTTGAGAGGCGGGAATTGGTACGGCGGTTGCTAAGAGTACAGCGTCACCCTTTCTGCTTGAGTATCGTCTNNTTTTGCAGCTGCCGCTACAGGGAATGTCTGAAATACCGAGAACTGTCGGACCGGATTCCGGTTGAGTTGATGGATTCCGACCTTTGCGCGGTATGAGTAGCAAACTCGGTCCCTGCAGTTACCAACCGACGGGTTGCCTGCTGCAGGGATCGAAACCTGCAGTTGTTTGAAAAAGGAGAACGGCGATGAGCGAAAAAGAACTGGAACTGCTGTCAAGGATCGAAGAGCTTGAGCGGCATACCTGGCGCAATAGCGCGATTCTGCGCGCGGTTGCCATGGTTGCTTTCACCGCCATGATCGGGATCGTGATCGCCTCCGGCGTGGTAGGCGGAGGCCGGGGCAGCCACTGGTCCGGACCTGCCTGGAACACCATGTGGCTCTACGGGCTGTTCGCTGCAAACGCGGTTTCCATGTTCTGGACCACCCATAAGGAGTAGCCGGGACGCCATTTGATGCCGGATGCCGCCAAAGCGACCGTGACCGCTTCTTGTCGCATATTCAGGTTCAGGAGGATACCAACATGCCGATGAAACTATCCAACGTACTACTCTTGCTGGTCGCCGTCATCATCTGCGCGACCTTCTCGCTACGCATCTTTCAGGGGCTCGACGAGATGATGGGGGATCAGTACTGGGTGGTCGATACCACCATGGGCGACCACGGCTGGTATGGCATGGGGCTCCTCCCTCACGTGAACAAGGTGCCCAAGGATGTCGTCAAGGCGGTGAACAGCGATCCGGCGGCCAAGGAAAAGTACATCATCTACGCCCAAAGCGGAGATTTCGCCGGCAACTCGGTGTACGGCATCTGCCTCGGCATCCCGCTCATCATGTACCTGATCTGGCTCGCCTTCATCCTCGGCTTCCCGGACCGGATCGACCCCTACCTGCTGCCGCGCAGGATCTTCACCCTGACCGTCATCATCGCCTGCTCCATCATCGTCAACCTCTTCCTGATGCGCATCGCCGCCGACTTCGCCCGCGACCCGATGTCCCGCATCGCAAACGTGGCGGGAAACCACGCCTCGCTGCTGTTCCACAATGCCGGCATCTGGTTCGCCATCCTCTTCTCGGCCCTGGGGACTCCCAATCACAGCGCACGGGAGACCGCAGCACCGGACAGCAGGAACTGGCAGACCCAGGCCAACGAGAAATTCAACTGGATGTTCGTGCTCCTCTTCGCCGTCACCATACTCGAGGTGGCCCTGGTGAAGAACAAGCTGGCGCTGCCGGACGCCGCCGTCGACTACTCGGTATGGATCATCCTGGTGGTCATATTCATGAGGATGTTCGGCTTCTCCCCCAAATACTGGGTCAAGCGCGGCCGCGGCATCGCCATCATGCTGGCCGGCACCCTGTTCACCCTGCCGGTCTTCTACCTCCTGGAGCGGGCCACCGGCACGCTCGGCGCGGGATTCGCCTCGCCGATCCTCACCCAGGCGATGGGTCCGGAAAACGCCAACATCGGCCTCTCACTGATGATATCAATCTACCTGATCTTCTGGATGGAGTTCGCGGCGGCTATCAGGATGAACGGCCCATCCAAACAGATCCCGACCGGAAAATACTGACACAGGAGACTGCCAGATTTGGAACAGTGTGGGGAAGCCGGCGGGCTTCCCCGCTTTAGCACAGCCCCCCTCTCCGCTTTACCCACTCAACTCGCCAGTAAAAGTTCACTCCCGATGCTTCACACTGTTGTCACTGCATTTGTACCATCGTTCCAACTCCCTCCAGATCGTCCACAATTATCATTAGAGGACCTCCCCACAGCACAACCCTGACCGCCCGCATCCATTGCCTTAGCATCTCCACCTGACGCACTCTTCTCAGGGCTTGCAGCACACTCTCAATACTAGCGCCGTCTTCCAGCTGCAGTCTCTAAAACACATTTTTGCAGCTTCCGGCAAAATTTATCATTAGCGATACTCGACAAGAAAGATTGCTCGAAATATTTCACATAATGATGCGACAGTGTTTTAGTAACTGGCTAAATCTGCTGAAAAAGGACCTTGTCCGGGAAAAACCGCGGCGCAGGCCCGGCGCAGCAAAAAAATATTTACCCTGGACAATTCCAGTTTACCTTGTAATCTTTAATAGTTGCCCTGAACCAGATCCGTAGTTTTTTTTCATGCAGCACCCCATAAAATTTAAAACAGTGTTTATTTTTGTTGTACATTCGAAAATCGTATGGTAAAACTGTTTTACGTATACGCCGAAATGAGATGCCGATCTGCCGGCGAACCGAGTTGAAGGCTTCCAAGTCACTGGGTAAAATCCTGGAATATCAGCAACATAGCGCTGGGAGAAAATAACAAAACAGCTTAATAAAATTACCTGCACTGACACGCAACCCGTTACCGAGGAAATCAAAAATCACGAAAGGGGGACTTATCGGCAACTGACGACTTACAGGGGCGGGACGCCGCCACTACAACAGCGCATTTTACCAAGAAAGGAGTGACAACCATGGCAGAAAAAAAGTACGACTGGGCGGCAATCGCAAAGAATCCAAAATTCGTGGAGCTGCATCACAAGAAAACGGCCTTCCTCTTCGGATGGTGGATTTTCTCCTGCGTGTATTACTTCCTGCTCCCCATCGGGGCCGCGTACACGCCGGGAATCTTCAAGGTGAAGATGATCGGCGTCATCAACTTCGGATACGTCTTCGCCCTCTCGCAATTCTTCGTCTCCTGGGGCATAGCGCTTTACTACGCCCATGTCGCCAACAAGGATTTCGACCGGCTGACCAGGGAACTGATCGACGAATTACATCTCTAAAGTAAAGGAGGATACGACATGACCATGAAGAAGATAATCATCGCCGCTACACTGGCCCTCTCAGTTGCCGCAGCCGCCTTTGCTGAAGAGCCCTCCAAAGCCGCCCCCGCGCCGGGTGCCGCACCCGCCATGAGCGCCCCTGCAGCCCCGGGCGACCCGGCAACGGCCGCAACCGCAGTCCAGACGCCCGCTCCCGCAGCGGCCGCGACTCCTGCGCCGCTGACCCAGAAGAGGGAGCTCAAGACCAACAAGGTCATCACCCTGAGCATGTTCGCCGTCATCATCGGCATCACCATGGGGGTCGTGGTCTGGGCCGCCAAGCAGACCAAGACCGCGTCCGACTTCTACGCCGCGGGCGGCGGCATCACCGGCACCCAGAACGGCTGGGCCATCGCCGGCGACTACATGTCGGCTGCCTCCTTCCTCGGCATTTCCGGCCTGATCTCCCTGTACGGCTACGACGGGTTCATGTACTCGGTC
>DNRQ01000080.1 GCA_003499925.1 Geobacter sp. | reverse complement strand
TCCACGGTTATGTAGTTGGCAGTGCTGAGGTTCACCACCGTGGATGAAGAACTGAAGCTCAACCCGGACGCCTTGGCGTACGATTTGCCGGTCGCGTTGAATCCGCCCATGGTCGGCTTGGCGCCGGTTCCGTAAGTCGCGTAGGTGACCAGGCTGCCGGCCGCGCCGGATTTCGGTGTCAGGACCGAGGAGCCGAACGAGCCCCCCGCCTTGAAGTAGACGGTGGAACCGGCCGTCAGAGCCGCGCTGTTCACCTTGGTCACCGATTTCCAGGGCGCTGCCTGGGTTCCGGCCGCGGCGTCGTTTCCGCTGACCGCATCGACATAGTAATCCGCCGCGTGTCCTATCGCCGAGATGCCGAATATCATAAAAGCCGTAAGTATCAGGGTCTTGCATTTGTTTCTAACCATTTAATTCTCCTTTGCTCTTTTTCTCCCGGTCAAATCTCGGGCTGCGGCTCCCTCCCTCGCCGGGAGGGAGCCTTTTTGAGCCCTGCTGTGACTGGCCGGGAATTTTTGTTGTTCGTCTGACCGCTATCGCGTCACCGTGGCATTGCCGATCACCTGACAAGCCTGTTGGGTGCGCCGGTAGCAGCCGTTACCGGGGTCTGCCGTCGATTAGCGCGTGACTACCTTGACGGCGCAGATCTTGGCGTTGTCCACCTTGTTGACGAATTTGATGCTGAGGGTGCCGTTGGTTACGCTTACCGGGAGCACGACATCGTAGGCCGTGTTCTTGCCGGCTTTCGCATACACGTCCAGGTTGCTGATCATGGTGACTCCGCCGACGGTGACGTCGAAGAGACGTTTGCCGGCTGCCGCCCAGTAGTTCTCGGCGAATTTGAGGGTCAGGTTGTAGTTGCCGTTTGCCAGCGGGATGTTGTAGGAGGAGGCGCCCCAGCGCTCGGCCTGGTACAGGAGGTCGTCGGTCGTGCCGTTGATCGCCACGCCGGAAGTCCCTGCGTTGCCCCCTGTGAAGTTTGCATCGGCCTGGTAGATCACCCCTGCCGCGTCGGTGTACTGGGAGCCGCCGCTGTTAGCCGCGTAGACCAGTTTGCCTGCGGTCGTTACAGTGGCAGCTGCGAAGGTCGCCTGAATGGTATGGTTGGCCGTCACGTTGCTGAAGCTGTAGCTCGCCACCTTTCCGACCGAGACGCCGTCCACCTTGACGTCGCTTATGCCGTAACCGGCTGCTGGCGCGATGGCGTAGGATTTACTTGCGCCGGAAGTGAGGGTGGTGCTTCCTGCCGGGGTGATGCTTCCGCCTGTCCCTGCCGAAGCGGAGATGCTGAAGCTGCTGGTGGCGCTTGCGGAGGTTACCTTTATGGCGCAGATCTTGGCGTTGTCCACCTTGTTGACGAATTTGATGCTGAGGGTGCCGTTGGTTACGCTTACCGGGAGCACGACGTCGTAGGCTGCGTTCTGGCCGGCTTTCGCGAAGATGTCCAGGTTGCTGATCACGGTCGCTCCGCCGACGGTGACGTCGAAGAGACGCTTGCCGGCAGCCGACCAGTAGGTCTCGGCGAACTTCAGGGTCAGGTTGTAGTTGCCGTTTGGCAGCGGGATGTTGTAGGAGGAGGCGCCCCAGCGCTCGGTCTGGTACATAATGTCGTCGGTCGTGCCGCTGATCGCCACGCTGGTCGTCCCTGCGTTGCCGCCTGTGAAGTTGGCATCGGCACTGTAGATCCCACCTGCCGCGTCGGTGAACTGGGAGCCGCCGCTGTTAGCCCCGTAGACCAGTTTGCCGGCGGTCGTTACTGTGGCAGCTGCGAAGGTCGCCTGGATGGTACGGTTGGCTGTAAGGTTGCTGAAGGTGTAGCTCGCGACCTTTCCGACCGAGACGCCGTCCACCTTCACGTCGCTTATGGCGTAACCGGCCGCGGGCGCGATGCTGAAGGCCTGGCTGGCGGCGTGGGTCACCGTAACGCTGGTGATCGTTGTCGTGCCGCTGGTCGCCGTGTTTATCCTGGTGTTGTTAAGTGCGGTAATTCCCCCGCCGCTTCCCGAGCTCGCCGTTATCACGTGGGTAGTCGTCACCGCGGGGAACGCCTTGCTCGCCTCGGCGGAATAGGCGCTTTCCTCCCCGGCGCCGTTGTACGCGGTGAGCGCGAAATAGTAGGTGCTGCCGTCGGTCAGGTTGGCGACCGAGTAGTTGGTGAGCTTCCCCACGTCGATCTTCTGCTGGTAGCTGCGGGAGGCGTTGCCGATGTAGAGTTTGTATCCGGCCAGATCCGTAATAGGCGTTCCGTTGGTGTTGGTGGTCGGGGCGGTCCAGGACAGGCCGGCTTGGGCAGCCTGGGCGTTCTCGGCTCCGATATGCAGCGTTGCCGCCACCATGGTGATCAATAACAGCGCGAAGAACGCGATGCGCGAATATGCTGCCGGTATCTTTCCTGCAATGGTTTTTCCCATAAATGTTGCTTCCTCCGCTGTTTTTTTGCCGGGACTGGATGTGGCTGTCCCTGTTTGCTCCGGCTCGGGGCTTCCCTTGCTCCCTCGCTGACGCCATCTCTGGCTCTTTGCCGTTGCTGCTGGGTTAGTCATCTAATCTCCTTTTTCTGACGCTCATCTTGCCGCGCCGTATTTTCCTTCTGAACGCAAAAAAGCCGGGACCGATATCGTGGTGATATTTCGGCGACCCGGCTGTCTGCGTGAGACCCTTAGGCTTTCCGTCACTTCCTCGCGGAAGTTTTAGTATTGTCGTGTATCGATTCCTGCCATTTTCGTTTCGAGGACAATAACACAGTTTGTAAAAAACCCTTGTGACGGTCATCACACCAATGAAGGTTCCTGTTCGGTGAGCCCGGAGCTGCTGCCGCGATACCACGGCGGGCATTTCCTGGTTGTCGGGGATGGGGTAGGCCGGATTTGCCGGATCCCGCCTTCGCAGCTGCCGGCGGCTTGATTGACCCGCTAAATCTGCGGGTGGGGGGCGCGGCGGTTGCGTCGAATTCGCCGCGGTTTCTGTGCCAGCAGGCATACCGTGCCAACGGGCGGTCCCTTCCGCTCAGGCCGCGAGAAAGTGACGCTCGGGGTTTGATTTGAGGGGAGTGCATGGGTATAATCTAATGTGTTTCCCGGCGCGGGCTGCATCGTGGCAGACCTTCGGTGCCGGGATCGCATAAAGGCAGATCCATTCCCACCTGTTTCTGAAACTGTGGCGGCATCGGGAGGAGAGATCGGTGTGCGGAATTGCAGGTATAGTCAATATCGCAGCTAATGAGCCGCCCGGCCTGGCTCGCATAACCTCCATGATTTCACCCCTGCGCTATCGGGGGCCTGACGAATCGGGGGTGTACCTGGACGACGACATAGCCCTGGGACATCTGCGTCTGAGCATCATCGGCATAGACGGCGGGACCCAACCGATCTGCAACGAAAACGGCAAGCTTTGGATCATATATAACGGCGAGGCCTTCAACTACATCGAGCTGAAGCAGGACCTTGTCAAGAAAGGGCACCGGTTCGGCACCGAGACCGATACCGAGGTGCTCCTGCATCTCTACGAGGAATACGGGACCGGCTGCCTGGAGAGGATCAACGGCCAGTTCTCCCTGGCGATCTGGGATTCCCTGAAAAAGGAGCTTTTCCTGGCCAGGGACCGGGTCGGGATTCGCCCCCTGTATTATGCCTGGTCGGCGGGGAGGCTCTTCTTCGCCTCGGAGATCAAGGCGATCCTCGCCGTCGATGGGGCGCGGCAACTGGATCTTGAAGCGCTGTCCCAGGTCTTCATCTTCTGGGCCACCCTGCCGGGGAGGACGGTATTCCAGGGGGTCCAGGAACTTAAGCCCGGGCATTTCATGCTGGTTAAAAACGGCAAGGCCGATCCACAGCCTTACTGGCGCATACCGTTTCATCCCCCCGAAGCGGGCGGCACCCTCTGCTTTGCCGACGCGGCCGAGCAGTTGCGGGAACTGCTAGACGACGCGGTGCGACTCAGGTTGCGGGCGGACGTCCCGGTGGGAGCCTACCTGAGCGGCGGGCTCGACTCGTCGATCATCGCCATGCTGATCTCCCGGCATTGCAGCAGTCACCTGAAGACCTTCTCCCTGGGGTTCCAGACCGGCTCCTTCGACGAGAGCCCGTACCAGCAGGAGCTGATCCGTTTCCTGCGCACCGATAACCGCCAGGTAATGATAAGCAACGCCGAGATCAGGAAACAGTTCCCGGAAACCATCTGGCACTGCGAGAAGCCCGTGCTGCGCACCTCGCCGGTCCCGATGTTCATGCTGGCCAACCTGGTCCGCTCCGAGGGGTACAAGGTGGTCCTCTCCGGTGAGGGTGCCGACGAAATCCTGGGGGGGTACAACATCTTCAAGGAGGCGAAGATCCGCGACTACTGGGGGAAGGAGCCGGGATCGACGCGTCGTCCGCTGCTCCTGGAGCGGCTTTATTCCTACGTTTTCAGCAATCCTTCCAGGGGACGCTCCTTCCTGCAAAATTTCTTCGCCGTGAAACAGGAAGAGCTCAAGGATCCTTTCTTCTCCCACACCGTGCGCTGGGAAAGCGGCAGGAGAAATCTCGGCTTCTTCTCCGACGACTCTATCGCCGCACTGTCGGCCTACGACCCCGTGCAGGAGTTGGCCGGATTGCTGCCGGAAGGCTTTGCCGGTCGCGACCTGCTGTCGAGGGCACAGGTGCTGGAGATGGAGATATTTCTGGCCAACTTTCTGCTCTCCTCCCAGGGGGACCGGGTCGGCATGGCCCACTCCATCGAGATGCGTCATCCGTTTCTGGACTACCGGGTGATCGATTTCGCCTTCCGGCTCCCGGCCAAGTGGAAGATCAGGGGGCTGAACGAAAAGTACCTGCTGAAGCAGGCCTTCAGGGGGCTGATCCCGGAGAGCATCTCCAGCAGGGCCAAGCAGCCGTACCGCGCTCCCATTCGCGAACTGTTTTTCCCGGAGGCGCCTGCCGATTATGTCGATGATCTGCTGTCGGAGCAGCGCCTGAGGGAGAGCGGTTACTTCAATGCCAGGAAGGTGAGCCGCCTTTATGAGAAATTCCGCGCCTCGCAGCTCCAGTTTGCCAGCGAGTTCCAGAACATGGCCCTGATCGGGGCACTTTCCACCCAGATACTGCACCAGCAGTTCCTGGCGGCCCCGGCTTCCCCCGCCACCTTGCTGCAGCCGGATCGGGTGATCTGCCGCCTGGGCGGAAAAAAGTGACGGCAGCCGCGGTCGGTCCCGGGGGCGGCACTCCCGCTTTACACCAAACGGCAGCTCAACAGAGGAGCCTGACATGATTCTGTCCCAGGGATCGGCAGTGCACGGTTTTTTGGAAGCCTCTGCGCAACTTCTACCCGACAAGATCGCCTGCGTCCAGGACGAGGAGCGGGTAAGCTACCGGCAGATCAACGACATGGCCAACCGGCTGGCCGCCCGTCTGCTGCAACAGGGGGTGGCCGCAGGCGACAGGGTCGTCATGCTGCTGGAAAACAGCGTCGATTACATCGTGAGCTACTACGGCGTGCTGAAGAGCGGTGCCGTTGCCGTTCCGCTCAACTGCGAGGTCAAAGCCGACACCCTGGCGCCGCTTCTGGGGGAACTTCAGCCCCGGGCTCTGATCGCCTGCTGCAAATCGGAACAGCTGCTGCGGGGTGTCGACCCCGACACCCTGGGAATCCCGCTGCTGGTGATCAAGAATCCGTCCGCTCCCTGGAACTCCTGCCGGTGCCGTGTCCTTGCCTGGAACGATGTGGTGCGGCAAGGGGAGCTGCCAAACCCCGGGGCCGCCGGCGAGGCATCGGCCCTGGCGAGCATCATTTACACCTCGGGCTCGACCGGCAAACCGAAGGGGGTGATGCTGTCCCACCGCAATATCGTGTCCAACACCCGATCCATCGTGCAGTATCTGAACCTGACGGAAAACGACATCCAGATGGTAGTGCTCCCTTTTTTCTACGTGATGGGGAAGTCCCTTCTCAACACCCATGTTGCCGTGGGGGGGACGGTCGTCATCAACAACAGCTTCGCCTACCCGGCCTCCGTGGTCCGGCAGATGGCCGCTGAAGGGGTCACCGGCTTTTCGGGCGTCCCTTCCACCTACGCCTACCTGCTGCATCGCTCCCCCCTGCAGGCCTACCGCGACAGGCTTGGTTCTCTGCGCTACTGCACGCAGGCCGGCGGCCACATGGCGCGCCAGATCAAGGAAAAGCTGCTCCTGGCGCTTCCCCCCCACACCAGGCTCTACATCATGTACGGCGCCACCGAGGCTGCCGCCAGGCTGACCTACGTGGAGCCCGAGCGCCTCACCAGCAAGCTCGATTCCATCGGCAAGGCGATCCCGGGTGTGACGGTGAGGGTCCTGGATGAGAAGGGGGATGAGGTGCCAAACGGGGAGCCGGGAGAACTGGTTGCTTCCGGAGCCAACATCATGCTGGGGTACTGGAGGGATGCCGCCGCAACGGCGCGCGTCCTGGACGAACACGGCTATCACACCGGCGATCTGGGATATCAGGACGAGGAGGGCTACCTCTATGTGACCGGTCGCAAGGATGACCTTCTCAAGGTGGGTGGGCATCGCGTCGACCCGCAGGAGATCGAGGACGCCATGATGGCAACCGGCCTGCTGCTGGAGGCTGCGGTGGTCGGAGTGGATGACGAACTGCTCGGCAAAAAAGTGGTGGCACTGGCGGTGCCGCTCAGCGCGGGGTGCAGCCAGAGCGAGATCCTGGCGCTTTGCCTCGCCAAATTGCCCAGGCACAAGCTGCCGGGGGAAATCCGGTTCGTCGCCTCGCTCCCCAAGTATGCCAACAGCAAGATCGACCGCCCCGCCTGCCTGGCGCTTTTTCAGGACCAGACCGATAAAGGGGTGGAGCAATCGGGTCCCCGGCTGCTGCCGGCGGCAGGCTGCCCGACGGCAGAGCCGGCCTCGGCTGCCGGAGTTCGAGATGGCCATGGAATCGGGAGCCTGTCCTGAGAACGCCTGAGCGGCACGGTTGCTGCCAGATTAGATACCACCCCGGCCGCTTGACATGTGAAGGTTTTAATGTATTGTCAAGGCTGCCGGCAGCGCACGATGAACCTGTCAGGGAAAGGAAGGTGACGGTATGGGGGTGACAGCAGATTTTTCCGCAGAGGTGCTCAGACTGGACCCGGAAAGGGAGATCGCCAGGATCTGCCTCAGGATCCGTGAGCTCATGCTGACCCGGGTGAAAAGACGAGGGCTTGTGGTCGGCCTGTCCGGCGGCATTGACAGCAGCGTGACGGCGGCCCTTGCCGTCAGGGCGCTGGGACGGGAAAGGGTCCTCGGATTGGAGATGCCGGAGCGGCATTCGGCGCAGGAATCCCTGCAGCTAAGCGGCATGGTGGCCGCTTCTCTGGGGATGGACACGGTCCGGGAGGAGATCTCCGGGATACTCGAGTCGGTCGGTTTTTATCAAAGATACGACGACGCGGTACGGATGCTCTTTCCCGAATACGGGGCGGGATGGAAGTCCAAAATTGCCATCTCGGATGTCGTGGCGGGAGCGGAGCTCACCTCCTTCTACCTCGTGGTTGAAAGTCCGGATGCGGCCGTTACCAGGATGCGGCTACCCTTCAAGCCGTACCTGGAGATCGTCGCGGCCACCAATTTCAAGCAGCGCATACGCAAGATGCTGGAATACTATCACGCGGACCGTCTTCATTTCGCCGTGGCGGGGACCCCGAACCGGCTGGAGTACGATCAGGGATTCTTCGTCAAACTGGGCGACGGTGCGGCCGATATCAAGCCGATCGCCCATCTCTACAAATCGCAGGTTTACCAGCTCGCCGAATCCCTGGGCATCCCGGAGCAGATCCGGAACAGGAAGCCTACCACCGATACCTACTCCCTGGCACAGGGACAGGACGAATTCTACTTCTCGCTCCCCTACGACCAGATGGATCTCTGTCTGCTGGCCAAAAACAGGGCTGTCCCGGCAGAGCTCGTGGCCCCTTTGCTCGGGCTCAAGCCGGAACAGGTTCAGATGGTGTTCCGCGATATCGACGCCAAGCGCGCAACTACGCGGTATCTGCATCTTCCCCCCCTGCTTGTGGAGGAAATAGACTGGGGAAACGGAGCAGGCCGAAAGGACATGAAAAACGGAGGTACACCAACATGAGCTTACAGGAAGATATCAGGGAGTTTATCGTCGAAAATTTTCTTTTTGGCGACGAAGGAGGACTTCATGATGACAGTTCCTTTCTGGAAGAGGGGATCGTCGATTCGACCGGGATCATGCAACTGGTCTCTTTTTTACAGGAGCAGTATCTGATCGCCATCGAAGACGAGGAGCTCATCCCGGACAACCTGGATTCCATCAAGAAGGTCACCAATTTCATAGAAGACAAAAAGCGGGCGCTCATGCTGGGGTCGACGGGCTCCCATTGACGGTCCGGCGAGAACCGCCTCTTTTGGAGCTCGATGATGAAAATGCGCATCCTGCAACGCTTGCTCGGCAAACTAGCCATGATTGCACCCGGCGGTTATTCCCTGAGGCCGTGGCTGCACAAGATGCGGGGGGTACAGATGGGAGAGCGCGTCTGGATCGGGCAGTACGTCTATATCGACGAACTCCATCCCGAGAAGGTCAGCATCGAAGATAACGCCGTGATAGGGTTCAGATGCACGATTTTCGCCCATTTCTACACCGGAGCATACTCCCCGGGCGCCAGGGTAGGGAAGGTGCAGATAAAAAGCGGCGCCTTTCTGGGCCCCAACTGCACCGTGCTAAACGACGTGGTCATCGGCGAGGGATCGGTGGTGGTGGCCGGAAGCGTGGTGACCAGAAACGTCCCGGCGGGGGTGGTCTACGGCCCGCCCCCGCCGGGTCCGCTGGCAAGAATCACCCATCCCCTCATCAAGGCCGGCCAGGTCGAGTACGGAAAGTTTCTCTGCGGCCTGAAAAAAATCGGCGCTGATCCCGACCCGTCGCCTCGGTCCGCTCTCCCGGCTGACTACCGGCAGGTCGATTCGGAGGCACCGGGTGGGGAGAAAAGCGGAGCAAAGGAGGCCCGGTGGTCATAGATCACATAGGCGTAGCGGTAATGTCCCTGGAAGAAGGGATACAACATTGGGAGCAGGCCTTTGGATACCGGCAGATGACGGCCATCGTCATCAACACGCGTCAGAAGGTGAGGGTCGCCTTTCTCGGCAAGGAAGATTCGCTGACGGTCAAGCTGATTGAACCGACAGATCCCGCTTCACCCGTTTATGCTTTCGCCAAACGTGGAGGCGGGCTGCATCATCTCTGCTTCAAATGCTCCAGGCTAGCCAACGAAATAGCCAAGCTCGGTGCGCTGGGGCTCAGGGTTCTGGTAAAACCCCAGCCCGGGGAGGCGTTCGACAACGAAGAGATCGCTTTTCTTTTCGATAAGCAGGGGCTCAACATCGAGCTTATCGACACCGACAAGAAGGCCGGCCTGCTGTGTCAGCCCGCCGAATAGCCCTTCCCCTGCTTCCTCACGAAATCAGGGAGCACCAAGCACCGCTTACTAGGGAATCATATGAAATCAGCCAAAGCCCTCACGGAAATCCTTTACGTCGCCAGGGAGCTGGGGCCGCGCTCCTCCCTGGAATTGCTCACCTCCAGAATCTTTTCCATCAATCATTACTACATCCTCTGCAAAAGCCTATCTGATGCACGAGGTTCTGCGGCAGCGGGCAAAACCGAACTCTTCCCGATATCCGAGGGTGACGTCAGGGAGATCGAAAACAGCCTCACTGCATGTAGCGCTGCCGATAGAAGAGAAATCTTGTCCCGCTTGATCTTCTACCAAAGCGGCTTCGGCAATTGCTATGTCATGAGGCGTGACAACAAGGTAACCTTCATGCAGTGGATCATTTACCCGACGGAAAACGGTCTCATCAGGGAGAAATACGCCAACTATTATTGTCCCTTGGGAGAGAAGCAGGTCATGATCGAGAACGCCTTCACCTTTCCCGCCTACCGGGGGCTGGGGTGCCTGGCGTCAGGGACGCGGCAGTTGATGGAACTGGCACGAGCCCAGGGTTACCGCTCCGCTGTCTGCTATATCAGGAAGGATAGGATCGCGGCGGTCAACGAATTCGTCAGGATGGGGTTCACCATCACCAGGATGATCCCGGAATACAAGGTTCTCGGCGGGATATGGCGCTCTTTTTGACCCTGCCTTTGCCTTTCATCGGCTGCCGCTGCTTGGGATGCAGCGGCAGCCGATCACGGCTCAGTCATAGCTCTTTTTCAGCCGGTGCAGCAGCACCGCCACGAGCAGCATGAAGCAAACCGCTATACCTCCCGCCACCCTCCGCTTCGCGCGCGCCTGCTCGATCACCCTCAGATCGTCGTCAAGCTTTGCCAGTTCCGCGTTGATCTGCGTCGACTCGGCCTTCACCCGTTCCACGTCCACATCGTGGAACAAGGTGTGGAAGCGGTTTCTCACCGCAAAGAGCGCTTTGCCGAGCCGGTCGGTATCGACCCCGATCGACTCGAAGCCGCTGATCCTCTGCTCGATACCGATGATGGAGCCTTCGGTCTGCTGCATGGCGTCCCTGATCGCCTTGGCCCGCTCGAAGCTGTGGCAGCGGGTGCAGCTTTTCTCGTTGATCAGATCCAGAGAGGCCTTCACGATCTGGTGATTGCCGTGGCAGGTGACGCAGGTCGGGCCGCCGCTTCCCAGCGCCCTGCCGTGCGCGCTCGCCAGGTAATCCTTGAGGACTCCGGGATGGCAGCGTCCGCAGAAGACGGGGATCTCCTGCTCTTTGGGGACGCCGAGGAACCCCCGCATCCTGTTCATGGCGTCCGCCGCATTCTTGGGATCACCGCCGTGGCAGCTGTTGCAGGAGATGCCGTTCACCGCGTGGATGCTTTTGCGCCAGAGCTCGACCGGCGCACCGAGCTTCCCCGGCAGCGGCGCGTGGCACTGGATGCAGACGGTTTCCGGCTGTTCGGCCGGGAGCGCCGGGGCGGGGTGCAGGGTTGCCACTGCGCTAAGGAGGGCGCCGAGTGCGGCCCGTTGCCAGCTCCCCCGCGATGTCAGGGTCATTTTCATCATGAGTAGTGCCCCCATACCGTAAGTCCGACCCAGAGCAGGATCCCTCCGATGGAACAGACCAGGAACAGCGGCCGCTTCAGTGGGTGCCGCTCCGGCGAGCGATCGATGAAGGGAAGCAGCGCCACGAAGGTCATGGCGGCCGCCTGAACGGTGAGACCCAGCAGCTCGCTCGGGAAGATCTTGAGGATCTGGTAGTTGGCCAGGAAGTACCATTCCGGCTTGATGTGGGCCGGCGTCTTGAAGGGGTCGGCCGGGACGAAGGCGTCCGGTGTGAACGGGAGGTCCGGCCCGAAGAAGACCACCCCGAAGAAAACGGCGAAGTAGATGGCGATCGAGGTCAGGTCCTGCAGCGCGAAGTTCGGGAAAAACGGGATGCCGCCGGGATGGCTCTGGTAGCGGTAGCTGTCGCCGGGCCAGTGCCTGACGGGCTCGTCCCCTCCAAAGGGAGGCGACGAGATGCCGGTTCGCTTCAAGACGAACAGGTGTGCGCCGATCAGCAAGGCTATGATGACCGGGATCACCGCCACATGCAGCGCGAAGAAGCGTCCCAGCGTCGGCGGGCCGACCATCTTGCCGCCGCGCAGGAACTCCACCAGATACTGGCCGATAAGCGGAATCGCGCTGACGCTGTTGGTGGCGACCGTGGTGGCCCAGAAGGACAACTGGCTCCAGGGGAGCAGGTAGCCGGTCAGGGAGATCCCCTGGACGATGGCGAAAAGCGTAAAGCCGGTGAGCCAGTTCAACTCGCGCGGCCCCTTGTAGCTTCCCATCATCAGGGTCGAAATCATGTGCATGAAGAGCACCGCCACCATCATGTTGCTGCCGACCGCATGGCAAAGCCGCATCAGCCAGCCGTAGGGGAGCTCGTTCATGATGTAGGTGACGCTCTTGAACGCCTTGTCCGCATCCGGCACGTAGTAGACCAGCAGCAGCATGCCGGTCACCACCTGCATGGCGAAGATGACCAGGAGCACGCTCCCCAGCGAATACCACTCGTTGATGTTGCGCGGCAGCAGGTAGCCGGTCAGCTCCTTTTTCACCAGCTCCCGGGCGCCGATGCGCACGTCGATCCAGTCGTAAACCCGTTTGAACAAGGGCATGAAACCTCCATATGCGGGAACAGCCTTACCCGACTGTTATCTTTCCCTCTGCCACGCTAACGGGGATTTTGGCGAGCGGTTTGGGCGGCGGTCCGGACAGGACGGTTCCGTCGGCTGTGAACTGGCCGGCGTGGCAGGGACAGAGGAAGTCCTGGCTCTGCTTCACCCACTGCACGATGCAGCCCAGATGGGTGCAGACCGCGGAAAGGGCGACGGTCTCGCCCGTTTTGGTTCTTACCAGGACCGCGGCCGAGCCTGCGTACTCGAAGAACTTCGCCTCCCCCTCGGGGAGCTCGCTTGAGGCGAAGACCAGCTTCTCCGCGCCCGAGGGCCCCGATGCGGGCGCCAGGTATCGAAATACCGGATAGGCGGCGGCAGCGGTGGCCACGACCGTTGCCCCAGCCAGGCAGATCCCGAGAAATTTTCTCCTGCCGTCGTTCTCCATACGTCCTCCCGGGCATTGCGTCTAGGTTCGGGCTCAAGTATAATAATAGTTTCTGTCATTTCAAGTGCTAATTTTTCACATCTGCTGGCGGTGGCTGGATTCAGGCAATATGTGAATGAGCGATGGATCTATCTAGCTGTTTTATCGCAGGCAATAACCGGGACTGGTACTGGTTGAAAATAAAATGGAGCTTTATTCCATTTCCGAGTGTGTTATTGCATCCATCAAGAATGCTCTGAGTTAAATGCTGCTTAGATTGTGGAGAAAGCAATTGCCAGTAATTCTCTTTGCAGGTCCGGTTAGCGCAGCGTAACCCGACATTGTTTCGGATGCGCATCGACGGCGCGTCGGGTTACGCCCTGCGGGCTAACCCGACCTACGGCTACGGTTACGGCTACATTTACAGCTATTTTTCTCGTTCCCAAGCTCCAGCTTGGGAACGAAGCCTTTACCCCGGCCTGCAAATTATGTATCCTGACGGCGCCGCTGTCGGCTCGCTGGCGCCGACGCGGTCGTTCCGATTTTGCCAGGTTCAGCCATGACGGGATAAAGGAGAGGCAATGGAAACCTATTACGACCCGACGGATCTGGGTAAATTTTCCGAGATCGGCAAGGATGCCCCGGAGCTTGCCGCCAAGTTCTTCGACTACTACGGAGCGGTCTTCGCCGAGGGGGAATTGACCGAAAGGGAGAAGGCGCTGATAGCGCTGGCGGTAGCCCACACCGTGCAGTGCCCATACTGCATCGATGCCTACACCCGTGCCTGTCTCGAGAAGGGGTCCAGCTTGGGGGAGATGACGGAGGCGGTCCATGTGGTTACCGCCATCCGCGGCGGTGCATCGCTTGTCCACGGTCTGCAGATGCGCAAGATTGCCGAGAAGCTCTCGCTTTAAAAAGAAGAGGAAGGTTATGACGGAGAGAGCAACGGGTGAGTATGGCACCGAGCCGTTTCGCGAGATCCTGATGCGGCACGGGCTGCAGCTTTGCCGCGACCGGACCACGGCCCTGCAGGTGAACGTCGGGCTGAACTGCGACCTTTCCTGCCGGCACTGCCATCTGGAGGCCGGCCCGGGCCGGGACGAGATGATGGAGCGCGTCACCATGGACGCGGTGATCGACTGCGCCCGGCGCTTTCGCTTTTCCAGCATCGACATCACCGGAGGGGCGCCGGAACTGGTCCCAGGGATCGATTACCTGGCGAGGGCCCTGGCAGAGCTGACGCCGAGAGTGGTGCTGCGCAGCAACCTGATCGCCCTGAGCCGGGGGAGGGGGGCGGAGCTCTGCGAGCTGTACCGGGATCTCAAGGCGGTGCTGGTCGTCTCGCTTCCGGCGACCAACGCCGCGCAGACCGAGGCACAGCGCGGCGCCGGCGTCTGGGAGCGGAGCATCGCCGCACTGAAAATGCTGAACGGTCTGGGTTATGGCATGGAGGGGAGTTCACTGGAACTGGACCTGGTTTCCAATCCGGCGGGCGCCTTCCTCCCGGCCTCCCAGCAGCAGGCGGAAAAGAAGTTCCGCGGCGACCTGATGCGCAAGTACGGCATCAGCTTCAACGCGCTCTACACCTTCGCCAACGTGCCGCTGGGGCGCTTCCTGAGTTTCCTGGAGCGCTCAGGAAATCTCGAAGGGTATCGGTCCAAACTTGCCGCCGGTTTCAATCCCTGCACGGTAGAGGGTCTCATGTGCCGCACGCAACTCTCGGTCGACTGGCTGGGACGGTTGCACGACTGCGACTTCAACCTTGCGGCGGGACTTTTCCACGGCGGGCAGCTGAAGTTGATCTCCGCTCTATCGGAGCTGCCGGCGCCGGGTACGCCGATACCGGTCGGTGACCACTGCTATGCCTGCACCGTCGGCTCCGGCTTCACCTGAGGCGGCAGCATCGTGGCCTAGTTCNNCCCCACCCCGGCCCTCCCCTTGAAGGGGAGGGAGCCTTTCTTCTCGTTCCCAAGCTCCAGCTTTTCCCTGGTTACCAAGCTCCAGCTTGGGAACCACTAGCCGCCAAAGCTCCAGCTTTGCATCTTGTCGGACCTCCCTGACCTCTCAGGGTCCCTTTTTCAGCGGCGCCGGCGTTCCAGGTTCGTCGTCAGGCCGGAAATATCTCCCCTGGTAGTGATCCCTGTTTTTCCAGAAGTCGGCGAACTCCCGGTTCCTCAATTCACGGATCCTGGCGATCTTGTGCTTGCGAAGCTCGGGTGGCACCCGGCTGAATCCCTGCAGCATCCAGGGGCCCCGGTACGAGGCTGAACGGTACCAGGTGCCGCTTTTCAGGAAATAAAAGTTGTCGGATAGGTAGAACATGTCGTAAGGGACCCCTACCGCCACGCCGAATCCCAATTCCGCCGGGAACAGGAATTCCGGAGGCTGGGTCAGCGTTATCGGCTGCTCAGGCCGCTGGGGCTTGACCTCTTTTGGGGGCTGCGGTTGCGGGGCTGGCGGCTGGCTGGGTGGAGGTTCCGGCGAGGTAATTTCCCTGTGGTACTGATCGTAGGTCTGATACGGATAGTAGATGCCGTTGGCATAGAAGGTATCCTGGGCAAGCCCGGTGAAGGCATTGGTTGACAGCAGCATCAAGCTCGCAAGGGCAGTACAGGCGATCTTCTTCATGTGACCCCCATTTGGGAAGTTCCCATTTTTGTTGCTGGTTTGCGCCAATCTGGAGCAGCTCATGGCTTTCCATGGTTCTTGCCGGAATCCAGCAGATCGGCGCGCGTCCAGGGGACCCGGTTGTTGCCGCGGCGCGAGAACAGCACCTGGAACAGCTCCAAGGACCCTGTGGTGAAGTTGGCAATGGAACCGCATAGGTAAAGGCGCCAGGCCCTGACGAAGCTCTCGTCGAACATCTGCGCCACCTGGCCCGAGTGCAGCTCGAAACGCTCCAGCCAGTGTTCCAGGGTTCTCGCGTAATGGAGGCGGAGATTCTCCAGGTCGATGACGTTGAAGGCATACGGCTCGAAGATCTCCATCATCTCCCTGACCGTTGGGGTATAGCTTCCGGGGAAGATCCTTTTCTGCAGCCAGTCGCTCATCGGCTCGGCAATATTCTGGCCGATGCTGTGGATCAGCCCCAGCCCGGTCTCCGAGAGGGTCCGGTCGATGACTTCGCCGAGTTTGCGGTAGTTGTTGGGGCCCACGTGCTCCAGCATCCCGATCGAGACGAAGACGTCGCACTCCCCGGTGATGTTGCGGTAGTCGTCCTCGATGTACTCGACCCCTGCGATCCCCTCCTCGCCGGCCCGCTGCCGCGCGTAAGCCACCTGTTCACTGGAGATGTTGAAGGCCCTGACCTTGGCGCCGTACTGCTTCGCCATGTACCGGGCCAGGGCGCCCCAGCCGCAGCCGGCCTCGATCACCCTTTCGCCCCCCTTCAGGCGCAGCTTGCGGCAGACCAGCTCCATCTTGGCGACCTGGGCCTCTTCCAGGGAGATGTCGCGGCTGGGAAAGTAGGCGCAGGTATAGAGCATCTCGCGGTCCAGCCAGAGCCGGTAAAAGTCGTTGCCGATGTCGTAGTGGTGGTGGATGTTCTTGCGCGATTCGGGAGGAGAGTTCACCGTTTGCCGCTGCCAGTTGGGCACCGGCTTCGAGCGGCGCCGTACATCCCCCCGCCGAGCCATGGCGCGATAAACCGTTTCCAGAAACGGCACCATCTCCCCCTCGATCTCGATATTGCCGGCGCTGTAATCGTCGCCGAAGTAAAGGAGCGGGTTCGCAATCAGCCGCAGCAAGGTCGCCCTGTTTTGTATGGTCATCCGGAAAGGCGCTGCACTCCCGGGGAGCGCGTCTTTGCCGTCCCAAAGCGCCGCTCCGATGTCGGGAGATCCGACGCCGTTCAAGAGGGTGCGTAAAAGCCACCTGTCGATTTCGAGGACCCTGCCGGATGCTCTGGCCCCGACCGTGAACAGCGTCGTCGGGCAAACTGCATAGGCTTTCGAAGTCTTCATGGGAACACCTCGCCGAGATTGATGCACATTAATGATTTTGTGGGGTATTGACAAAAAGTCAAGAAGGAAAGTCCGCGAGGTTGGGGAGTTCGGACAGGTTGCTAGGGTCGAGGATGCGCTCCTTAGGAACCGTTGAGCGTTGAGCGTTGAGACCCCTCATCTCTCATCTCTCATCCGGGATGGCTTGGGACAGCGCAGATCTGATGATCGGATTCACCAGTTCCGGGTCTGTTACCGGTCCCATATGCCCGGTATCCACCAGGTGGAGCCTGCAGTCGGGGAGGGTTTCGGAGAGCTTATGTGACACCCGGAGCGCCGGCAGCCTGCTCGATCTTCCCGCTATCAGCGTCACCGGCAGCCGCAGTTGCCGATAGTCGTCCAGGGTGAGCTGCGTGCGCGTCAGCGCGCTGAAATCAAGGGCCAGTTTTTCCGTCCGGAGGGCGAACTCCTTTTGTACCCGTGGCGGGAAATTGCCGAAGCTTCCCGCGCCGTTCCAGTAGTCCAGAAAGGTCGCGGCAGCCTCCTCGCGCAGCCCCGCCGCCATGAGCCTGCCAAGTTCCTGCATCATGGCAAGGACCGGCTCAAGCCCCGGATCTCCACGCTCAAGGAGGTGAAAGGCAACCGGTTCGAAGAGCGTGAGCGTCTTGACCCGTCCCGGGAAGCGGTGGCAGAAGCGGAGCGCCACGGCCCCGCCGTAAGAGTGGCCCACCAGGTGGATAGGCTCATCCGGGAGCAGGATCTCGTCAAGGAGCGACTGCACCAGTTCCACCTCGTCCAGCAGGGTAAACCGGTCCTTTTTTACCGGAAGCGCCGTCTCGCCGTAGCCGTAGAGATCGACGGCGATGACCCGGAACTCGCCTTCCAGCATGCTGCACAATGCCCTCCACTGGTTCTTCGAGCTCAGGGTACAGTGCAGAAGAACGACCGGCGGACCATCGCCGGCGCTGTAGTAGGCGGGAAGGGTTGTCGTCATCACTAGATCTCCTTACCTGGTTGGCATCTCCGCAGCTGCGGCCGGCGTCGGAACACAGGGCGAACACAAGGTTCGCCCCTATCCATAAACCGTAGGGGCGAACCTTGTTCGCCCTTGTGTTCGCCCGGCCGTACGCGATCAGCCGATGAAAGATAACCCGGGCGGTTCGCCAGGTCAAGGGTGTCGACGGGCGGGGTAGGGGGGCCGCGCCCACCAAAGCCTTGCCGGCGGCGCGCTCGGCCCCCCCCCGCTCCTCGCCGCAGCGAAACGGCAGTGCCGCTCATGCAGCGGGGGCGATTTTTCATTGTCAACAACATGGCGATTTGCTGTATAGTGTCTGGTGCTGTATACGACAAAGCCGAAAAGGGCAATGAAAAGGGGAGAATAAGTGGCAAAGAAACCATGGGTGGACAAGGATCAATGCATCAGTTGCGGGATTTGCGAGAACAACTGCCCGCAGGTGTTCCGTCTCGATTCGCACGGCAAGTCCGAGTGTTACGACCCCGATGGCGCACCCGAAGAGGTGATACAGAGCATGGCTATCGATCTCTGCCCGGTGTCGTGCATAATGTGGGCGGAGTGATTTGCCGGAAAGAAAGGTTCAACCAGGTATCGAAGAACAGGCTTAACTTATCTGACTGCCGAAGGCGGATGGTCCATGTGCGGGGAAGTGTCGTGACGCAGCCAGCAGGCGTCGCAATACTTCCCCGTTACCTTATCCTTCCGGGATTGCTGCAAAAATCGCTTAAAAAACTGGATCATGGTACCGATAAGCTGTATATAAGGGGTCGTGCAGTCGTTTGAACTGTCCGATCTTTTCTCGTTCCCAAGCTCCAGCTTGGGAACGCAATCGCTGTCAAAGCTCCAGCTTTGAGGCGTTGAAGCGGAGCTTCCTATACCAATTTGCGTTCCCAAGCTGGAGCTTGGGAACGAGATGACAGCTGGAGCTTGGGAACGAGATGAAAAATGGGACCTTCCACCTTTAGCAAAGGGGGATCGAGGGGGATTTAGTCAGNNCCCCCCTTTGCAAAGGGGGGTAAAGGCACCGCCTTTGTTTCGGAGATAGTTCCGTATTTTTCTGCCGGGGAGCTGTATGAAGCGAACGGACATGGTGAAAGGCGGGGCGCTTCTGACCTGCGTCATTGGCATAAGCCTTCTGCACTACCTGACTCCGCTCAGGCTCGCCATGCTGCACGACATCTTTCAGCGTCTCTATTACATACCGATCATCCTGTCGGCCTACTGGTTCGGGTTCCGGGGCGGCATCGGCTGTGCCATCCTCGTCACCATCGCCTACGCGCCGCACATCCTGTTCCAGTGGGGCGGGCACCTGATCATGGAGATGGAGAAGTACCTGGAGGTCCTGCTCTACAACGTGGTCGGCGGGATCACCGGTTTTCTCTCCCAGCAGGAGCGCTCGCGCAGGGAGCAGCTCGAGGAGACCGCAAAGGGGCTGGAAGAGTCGTACCAGCAGCTGCAGAGCCAGTCGGAGCTGATCATCAGGATAGAGGAGCAGTTGCGGCGCGCCGAGCGACTGTCGGCCTTGGGGGAGCTCTCGGCAATCCTCGCCCACGAGATCCGCAACCCGCTCGCCTCGATCCGCGGCACCGCGGAAATACTGATGGAGGACGGCACCTCCGCTGCCAACAGGGGGGAATTCCTCGGCATCCTGGTGAAGGAGTCGGACCGCCTGAACCGCGTGGTGGAGGACTTCCTCAGGATGGCCCGCCCCGAGCCGATCACCAAGGAGGGGTGTGACATCAATGAGGAACTGGCCAACATGGTCACGCTCCTCTCCGCCGAGGCCAGGGCCGGCAGGATAACCCTGCAATTGCAACCCTCGCCGCTGCCTCAATTCGTAGGCGACGGTCAGAAACTGCGCCAGGCCTTCATGAATATTATTCTGAACGGGATACAGGCCTCGCCGGCGGGGGGGAGGGTGGTCGTCTCCACCCTGTTTAACCGGGAGAGCGGCTGCATCGAGATCCGTTTCTCCGATACCGGCCCCGGGATCTCCAGTGAGGCGATCGGGAAGATCTTCGAGCCGTTTTTCACCACCAAGGGGAGCGGTACCGGGCTCGGGCTCCCCATCACGAAAAAGATCATCGAGGGGCATGGCGGCACCCTGAGGGTCGAGAGCGAGCCGGGCAATGGCGCCATCTTCGAGGTGCTGCTGCCGGTTTCCCGGGTGGTGCCGTCCTGAACGGGCGAACTTGTCAGGCAGGCGCAGCTGTTGTAGAGTATTCCACGGTGCCGGCAGGGTATTCCGCTCTTTCTCGCCGCCGTTACCCCCCTGCCCCCCCCGCATTTGGCCGGATAAACTGCTGCCACGCTGGCTGCCGGGTAGCCGGCTGATTGATCTATAATTTCAGGAGTCGCCATGCACGCCAGGTTCACCCCTGCTTTTCTCCTGTTGGTAATCCTTTTCTCAGCTCCATCTCTCCACGCCGGCCAGGCCGCGCCCTCGGAAGATCTCGCGAAGCTGGTCGATACCGCCCTCGCCGCCAACCCGGAGCTGAAGGCCTCCGCCTCGCGCTGGGCCGGTTTTAAAAGCCGCGTCAAGCAGGCCGGCAGCCTGGAAGATCCCATGCTGATGCTGAAGATTCAAAACGGCATCGTCACCGACCCGCTCAGTTTCACCAGGGATTCCATGACCCAGAAGGTGGTCGGGATCTCCCAGCAGCTCCCCTATTTCGGCAAGCGGGCCCTGCGCGGGGAGGTAGCGGCACGGGAGGCGGAGAGCTACCATTACGGGCACGAGGAGAGGAGACTGGAGCTGATCCGGATGGTGAAGGAGGCCTATTACCAGATCTTTTTCACCGACCGCTCCATCGCGATCCTCAACAGGAACATCAGCGTGATTGATACCTTCATCACCCTTGCCGAGACCAAGTACTCGGTCGGGCAGGGCGCGCAGCAGGATATCTTCAAGGCGCAACTGGAGCGATCGAAGATGCTCGACATGCAGATATCCCTGGAACAGCAGAGAAAGAGCCTGGCGATCGGGCTGAACGCGCTGCTGTACCGTCCGGCAACCACAGCGGTGGGAGAAATCGCCGAGTTCGGACTAGGCGCGGCACCCCCTGCCGCTGAAAAGCTCATGGAGATCGCCGAGGAGAGCCGCCCGTCCCTGAAGAGCCTGAGGGCGCAGGTGCAGAAGGGGAAGGGGGGCTACGCGCTGGCGCAGAAGGATTATTATCCGGATTTCAACGTCTCATTTGAATACATGCAGCGGCAGCGCGCCATGGAAAGTGACGGCGCCGACATGTACTCGCTGGGGGTCACCTTCAACCTTCCGGTGCGAAGGGAGAGAAGGGAGGCGATGCTGGCCGAGTCCTCCTCCGAGATAGCCATGGCGTCCGAGGAACTGAACGCCACCAGAAACGCCATCGCCGCCGGAATCGCCGATCTGCTGGCCCAGATGGAGCGGCGCAGGAGGCTTGCCGAGCTGTACCAGAGCGGGATCATCCCGCAGGCCGAGCAGTCGCTTGAGTCGGCCGCCATCGGGTACCGGGTCAACAAGGTCGATTTCCTCACCCTGCTGGACAGCAGGGTCACCCTGTTCAACTACGAGCGGGAGTACTACGACTCGCTGGCGGACTACCAGATGAAGAAGGCCCAGTTGGAGGCGCTGGTCGGCAAGGGGCTCGATTGAGGCGTAAGGCAAAGGCCTTGCGCCTGCGATGATGCCGCTAACAACCCTGCGGTATCCGCCACAAGCGATTATCAAACGTCCAGCAGACAATAAAGGAGATCAAGATGAAAAAGATGACCGGTGTGCTTGCCGCAGCAATTTTTGCCCTTTCTGTGCCGACGTGGGCCGTTGCCGCGATGGATCATAAGATGGATCATGGCGCCATGAAGGGTAATGTGGCCCACGCAGAGGTGGTTGAAGGCGTCAAGGCGACCTTCAAGATCACTACCATGAAAGAGGCCATGAAAGAGATGAAAATGGAGATGCCGAAGGGAATGAAGGAAACCCACCACCTCTCTGTCGACTTCACCGATGCCAAAACCGGCAAGGCGCTTACTGAGGGCCAGGTAAGGGTGAAGGTGATGGGGCCGGACAGGGCGGAGCAGACTAAGGACCTGATGGCTATGGACGGGCATTTCGGCGGCGACTTCGAAATGCCCAAGAAGGGTAAATACGGCGTGATGTCGAAGTTCGTCCTGAAGGACGGCAAGACCCGGTCCGCCAAGTTCTGGTACACGGTGAAGTAACGGGGAGCAAGCTCCGCAGCTCTTTGTATGGTTTCTTCCGCAGCAGCCTCAGCGTATCGGAGGGCGGGTCAGCGACCCGCCCCTGCGCCGTCGCCCCGGTTCGGTCAGTTCGTATCTAATATTCCCCCCCTTCAACGAACCTAACACTTCTTACACAAGCACCCTCTCCCCCACGGCCCCACTGCCATTTTAAGTAAACTGATTAGCACCGATCTTCCGCTGTTCAGGTACCTCCCCCTTCAAGGGGGAGGTCAGGAGGGGGATGGGGGGGTGTTTTTTGCGCCGGAGCT
>DNRQ01000145.1:286-6869 GCA_003499925.1 Geobacter sp. | reverse complement strand
ACAGGGACTCTATCGAAGGGGAGTTGGGGCTCCGGTAATCGCAGACCGATGCGAACCCCACATCATCAACTCCCCACCCCTGGGCTATACCGCGTATGCTTTCTTTCATGTCCGCCCTCCGACGTTGATTTTTATGCCACTCGCACCGGCACTCGCCTAGACCGGTCTATGTAATACTGGTTAAAAATTTGTGTTTTGTTAGATCTCTTCTCTTTGACCAAGGAATACATCGAAATACAAATGGATGAAATTATTCAATGGTTCAGGAGACTTCTTCACTTTCGAGCGGAGCAGTGCTCCCTGGAATGATGAAATCAGGTTTTCCGCCAGCATGTCAGTGTTCAAATCTGGAGGGATTGTTTTTTCCTTCTGTGCTTGAAAAAGTAACTCAGACAACGCCCTGGTCCACTCCTGCAAAGATTTCTCAAGGCGTTGCCGGACGTTCTCGAATTGATCAGCCATCTCTTGGCCCAGGTTGCCGATCAAGCACCCCTTGGAGCAGTCAGCACCTGCAAATGTCGCAATTAAGGTTTCGAAGCTTTTTTTGACGCGCTCCAGCGGCGGTAAAGAGACATCGCGGTAAATGGGGTATAAAACTTCAACCCTGTCAGCGACGAATTTGTCGATTATCGCAAGGGCAAATTCTTCTTTACTGGAGAAGAAGTTGTAAAATGAGCCCTTTGGAACGTTCGCCTGCTTCAGAATTGCTTCAACACCGGTAGCATTGAACCCTCTGCTTAACACAAGGTCGAGCCCAACCTGAACAATATCGTCTTTGTTGTGAATTCGTTTCATGAATACACCTTAGACCGGTCGGTCCAATGCGTCAAGCGTTTTTTTCGCTTCTACTTCGGAGGGGCTCAGTCACTATTTTGTGCATACCCCATGGTACGGCTTACCCCATGGTACGGCTTACCCCATGGTACGGCATACCCCATGGTACCGGGTGTTGATAAGTGGATATCTCGGGGTATGATGCTAGCGGCGTGTCCCAAAAGAGACGAATCCACATCAGGCATGTTACAGGAGAACAGAACTCAGGAATGCCCGGTGCACCCGGCGGGAAGGAAAGTTATTCACTTGTCAACACCCGGTTCTATCGGTTCTACCCATGTGCGAGCCTTCCTTTTCTTTGGCGGCTTAACCAAGATAGTCGTGCCCGACAATTTGCGGTCAGCCGTTTCGAAACCTTGCCGTTATGAACCTCAGCTGAACCGTTCCTACAACGATCTATCCACCTTCTACAACATCGCCGTCATACCCGCCCGCGTCAGGAAACCGAAGGACAAAGCAAAGGTCGAAGCCGGAGTACAGTTAGTGCAGCGATGGATTCTGGCTGTGCTGGAACTTCGGGGTCGGACCAAGTTAACCAGTGGCAATTGCAGGGGAGTAGTCACAATTTGCCTGGTTTTCAAGCCCTTAGAAGCCTCTTTTCGCACACGGAAAACAGCCTCTAAGAATGGACAAAGGAGAGTGAAGGGAAAGAGTGGGGGACACCTGCGTTTGCCTACGGAGAGGATCTTGTGCGGACAAGGGAGGCCGTGTCTGGTGGTTATAAATTAACTAGCTGGATAACTTGGTTCAGCCTGCGTCAGTATCTGCGTCAGACTAACAAAAAAGGACCTAGGCGATTAAGCCTAAGTCCTTATAATGTTTTGGTTGCGGGGACAGGATTTGAACCTGTGACCTTCGGGTTATGAGCCCGACGAGCTACCAGACTGCTCCACCCCGCGTCATCGAGTTCCAAGTAGTACCACACCCTTCTCAGGCAAGTCAACCTTTTGTTTCAATAAATTTTCCGGCTGATCTTGCAAGATTAAAAGCCCTTGCAAGTTTTGGACGGACTGGCGCGCCGAAGCGCTCCAGCGCGCAGGCGCGATGATACGGATAACGGCAGATCAATGGCAGCTTCACTACGGTTACATTCACTGCAATTGGCGCATCGCCCCCTCTCCCTAACCCTCTCCCACCAGGGGAGAGGGGACTTAAGGAAGAGATGAGATCCTAGACGAGATGAGTCCTAGAAGAGACGACATCCTACGCCCCGCTCCCTTCGTCGGGAGGGGGTTGCGAGGGTGCAACGCTCGCGGCCGGCGGCTCGCGCAGGAAGGCGAGCCCCTGCGCCAGCTCGGCTACCCGGTACGGCTTCATGACGGCGCCGCTCAGCCCGTAGGAACGGTAATCGGCCATGACGGGATCGTTGCAATAGCCGCTCGACACGATGACCCGCGCCGCCGGGTCCAGGGTCAGTATCTGCTGCGCGGCCTCCCGCCCACCCATCCCTCCCGGGATGGTGAGATCGAGAATGACGGCATCGAAGGGGGTGCCGGCCTCCCGGGCGGCCCGGTACTGCTCGACCGCTTCCGCTCCGTGCGAACTGGCGACCACCTGATAGCCGAAGTTGCTCAGCATCTCGGTAACCAGGCTGCGGATCATCTCCTCGTCGTCCATGATCAGGATGGTACCGCCGGCTTCCCCACCGGAGCAAAGGGGGGGGAGGTCCCCTTTTGCCCCGGACCAGGCCTGCCCGGTGGAGGGGAGGTAGAAGTCGAAGACGGTCCCCTGCCCCAGGACGGAGCTCACCTCGACGTGCCCGCCGTGCTTGCTGACAATGGAGTGCACCGAGGCGAGCCCAAGCCCGGTTCCGTCCGGCTTGGTGGTGAAATAGGGATCGAAGATCTTGGCCTGCGCCTCCGGCGGAATGCCGCCCCCCTGGTCCTTGAAGGAGATCTTCACGTACTGTCCGGCCGGCAGCGGCAAGACGCTCCTGGCGCAAAGCGTGAGGTTCTCGGCCCGGACCTTCAGCGTCCCTCCCTGCGGCATGGCCTGCACCGCGTTGATGATGATGTTGTGGAAGGTCTGGCTGATCTGCCCCTCGTCCGCCTCTATGGCGTGGATCGACTCCGGGATGCTCAGCTGCGCCTTCACGTTCGCCCCGCGCAGCACCAGCGAGACCGCCTCTTGCAAAAGGTGCGACACGGAGACCGCGGCCTTGATCGGCTTTCCCCCCTTGGCGAAGGTCATCAGCTGATAGGCGAGCTCCGCCGCCCGCTTGGACGCCTTTTCCGCCTGCTCCAGCGGCAGGCACGCCTTGTGCGGGGGCTCAAGGTACATCTGCGCGATGGAGATGTTCCCCATGATCCCGGTCAGCACGTTGTTGAAGTCGTGCGCGATGCCGCCCGCCAGTACCCCCAGGGATTCCAGCTTCTGCGCCTTGAGCAGCTCGCTTTGCTGCAGCTCGCGCTCGGTTATGTCGGTAAAGATGCTCAGGGTGCGCCGTTGCGAAAACTGGTAGCTGATGATGACGTGCCGCACCGAGCCGTCCTTGCAGGTGATCCTGGCATCCACCGGCCCCATGGGGGTGCCGCTCTGCTTGGCCTGGGCGATTGCGGCCTCCAGCCTCGCGATATACTCCTCGCGGCACTCCGGATCCGGATACGCCTTGCGATACCAGTCGTCCAGGGTGGGGACATCCTCCTTGGCATACCCGAACCACTCCACAAAACGGCTGTTCAGGTGCTCGATCCTGCTGTCGTTGTCGTAGAAGCCGACCCCCACCGGCATCGCCTCCATCAGGGTGCGCAGGATATCCTCGTTCTCCTTGAGCACCTCTACCACCTGCTTGCGCTCGGTTACGTCCAGGACCGAGCCGGTCGCTCCGGTGCAGTTGCCGTGCTCGTCGTAGATTCCCTGCACGAAGAGCATGACCTCCTTGTAATTGCCGTCCCGTGAAAGGTAGCGCTTCTCCAGGACGTAGTGTTCCAGCTCCAGAGAGAAGATCTTCCGGACCATCTCGATACTGGTGGCGGCATCGTCGGGATGGGTCACCTCCGCCAGCCCCATGCCCCCCACCAGTTCCCGCTCGCTGTAGCCCAGCATCCGGCAGAAGGCATCGTTCACCTGGATGAAACGCAGATCGGCGCCGACCACGCCGACGCCGAACAGGGAGTTCTCGAAGATGGAGCGGTAGTGGAATTCGCTCTTTTTCAGGGCCAGTTCCGCCGTCAGCTGCTCCTGCTCACGAAGCGCCATCTGACGGGCCATGTCGTCGAAGGCCGCACCGAGAGCCCCCAGCTCGCCCCCCCTGACCAGCTCGGAGGTCCTGATGCGCAGGTCCCCCCCCGCCAGCCGGCGTGACGCCGCCAGCAGAACGGAGACCCGGTCGATGATGGAGCGCTTGCCGATCAGCCAGGCGAGCAGACAGGCGCAGAACAGACAGGAAGCGAAGAGCGCCAGGTTTTGCAGCAGCACCCGGTCGGCCTCCGCCACGACCACGTCGAACGGCATCCCGGATCGGATGTACATGTAGGGCCGGGATTCGTGGTCCAGGCGCAGTTTCTGGTAACTGACGATCCACTTCCGGCCGTCGAGCCCCACTCCGATGTTCACCCCCCTCCCTGCCCCTCCCTGCATCAGGGCGAAGAGATCCGGCCGGTCCTTCTTGCCGACATAGCGCTCCGGATCGACCCCCCGGCCGAGTATCACCCCGTCTCGGTCGACGAGGAGGTAGCTGCTCCCGGGCGGCAGATATGCATGCTCGAACTGTTCCCTGAAGCACTCCAGATCGAAGCCTAGCGCCAGTACGTCAACGACCGCAGCGTGTCGATCCTTGACGGGATAGCTGAAATGGAAGGTAGGCTTGGAGGAACCGCGGCCGACGACGTATTCCCCCGAGGAGAGCTTGCCGGTGGCGACGGCATGTTGGAAGTGGCGTCGGTCGGCAATGGAGAAGGGGGTGCTGCCGACTCCGGTAGCCCAGACTGTGCCGGAGCGGTCGGCGATGGAGATATTGGTATAGCGGGGATTTTGTCGGACCAGCTCGCCCAGGATGCTCCGCACCTCGGCGGCGTCGCGCCTCTTTACCTCGGGGAGCTTGGCAAGTGCGCTCATCAGCTGTTCGGCCGAGGTGTGCATGTTGCGCTGGGCGTCGGCAATGCCGTCGCCCAGCCTTTGGGCGTCGCGCACCGCCTCTGCGATGGCCCCCTCACGGGCCTGGATTCCCGCGTAGACGATGATGCCGACCGCGGGAAAGGCCACAATGAGCACCATCAGAAAGAGTTGCGCCCTGATTGACATGGAGAACAGAGTCGACATGGCAGATGGTCCTGTTGCAAGATTGGCAGCGTCGACGAGAACCGGAACCCGGGGAGCCGGCAAGACGCGGCTCGCAAAGTCAGACGCGGGGTATATTAACAGATGTTTGCTTTTTGGGGTATGTTTTTTCTAACAAAGGGCATGCTTTTCAGGGGTGCGCGGCCGCCGGGGACGAAAAAAGCCGTACCCCCGAAAAAATCGAGGATACGGCTGGGATGCCATTTTGTCGCGATCTGCGTCGGTACCAGGATCAACTGTTCCCTGGCGCAGAGCAACAGATCTCCGCCCCGAAGAGTGAGCTTAGGGGAAGTTGATGTCGAGCTGGGTGGTGAAGGTGTTGTCGCCGCCCAGTGACTTTTCGTTGTAGATGTCATAGCCAAAGATCACGGAGACGTTCTTGGAGAAGGCCCAGGATGCGCCGAAGCTGAAGGCGCCAAAGGAGTTATCGCCACCCTGGTAATCCACGGCGACCCAGAGTTTGTCAGAGATCTCGGCCAAGGTCCGGTCCCAGGAGAGAAGCACGCCGTCATCATCGTCACCGAGGACATCGTCGTTGCCAACGTAGTAGCCGGCCGAGAGCCTACCGACGACAGGGAGGGTTTTGGCGGCAAGGCCGTAGACGATGTTTGCGTTGGTGAGGTCCTTTTTGGTGCCCATGCCGTAGGCGCCGACGGCCAGGGCAGGAGAGAACGTGAAGAGGGAGGCCTCGGGGGTGGCCACCTTGACGTTGAAGGAAAGCGGATTGCTGTCGGCAGCGTTGATGCCGTTGACAGTGTAATCGACCCCTATCTCGGCCTGCAGCTTCTCGAAGGGAAGAATGCCTCCCGTCAGTCCGAGAACATAGACGTTAGGTCTGAAACCGGTGCCGTCGGCGGCCTCTACCGAATGAGCGTTGGAGGTACGGATGTAGTTGTCGATGCCCAGATGCAGGGATTTGAATCCCTGTACATCCGTGGAAGGGATCCAGATCTGCGTCGAGGGGGTCGCCATTGCGACACCGGTTGCTGCGATAGTGAGCGCCATTGCCGTGATGAGAATCTTCGAAATTCTTTTCATTGCTTACTCCTTTGTAATAGATAGTTAGTTCCAGTAGGACTGCCTTCACCTGTCAGCCTTGCGAGACTGTTCCTCCCCCCTTTCAAGTATGTTTCATCAAAAAGACGCCTCTCACCCGTAAGCAGAGAGGCGCCGTTGCCTGTCTCGATGTACGGTGCACTTCGTCGTGCTTCAGTACTGGGCGTTCTATAGCAGGAGATATGCCAGATGTCACAGTACTGTGAAAGTCGCTGTTAAATATAATCTTTGTCGACGACGCACTGATGACATCAGGGAGAAGCTGATAAAAAAGAGGCAGCAAAGCCTATTGTTTGTGCAGCTATGCCTGCCGGGGAGTGCTCCGGACCGTCTCAAGCTGCCGGCTGCAACGCCGGGCCCGCGGCTGCAACAGTCCGGCCTCACCCACTGCCATTAAGTTAAGGGAATGAGAGGT
>DNRQ01000145.1:0-208 GCA_003499925.1 Geobacter sp. | reverse complement strand
CTACTTGACGATCACCACCTCCACCCCCCCTTCCTTGCGCAGCACGCTCACCGCCACATCCTGGTCGTACCTCTTCAAGACGATATCGGCCGCGCAGTCGTTGCCGATCTTCAGGTCCCTGATGGTGACCTCGTTGAGAAACGGCGGCAGAGCCGGGTAGGCGAAGCGGACCTGTTTCTTCTCCGCGTCGATGGAGAGCCCCATGCAT
>DNRQ01000163.1 GCA_003499925.1 Geobacter sp. | reverse complement strand
CGCCACCCCATGAAGAGCGCGATCAGGATGGTCACCGACAGGGCGGCCAGGAACATGTGGAACAGGAGTTCGTCGTTCTTCTCCTTGGCGGTCTCGCCGTAGTTCCTGGTGACCGTCACCTGCATCTCGGACGGGATGATCTTCCCCTTCTGGAACTCCACCCGCTTCACGAGCTCCTCCGCCACCCAGGTCGCGTTGGCCCCCTTTCTCTTGGCAACCGATATGGTGACCGCCGGATAGTCCGCGGCGCCTCCCCTTATCCCTTTATGGGCGGCTGCCGGCCCCACCCCGAAGAAGACGTAGTCGGTCGGCTCCTGGACGCCATCGGTCACCGTCGCCACATCGGAGAGGTACACCGGCCGCCCTTCCTTCGCGCTTACCACGAGCCGCCCGGCGCCCGCCGCGTCGGTCAGGAAGTTTCCCGCGTCCAGGGTGTAGTCGCGGTTTCCCGAGGAGATCGCGCCGGCGCGTTGCGCCACATTTCCCTTCTCGAGCGCCCCCATGACCGAAAGCGGCGTGAGTCCGTACGAGGCAAGCCGGGAGGCGTCGAGGCTCACCTTGAGCTCCCGCGACAACCCACCCTTGATCTCCGTTTCCGCTACGTTGTCCGCCTTTTGCAACTCGTCGGTGAGCTCCCGCGCCACCCTTCTCAGCGCATGGTGGTCGTAGCGCTCCGACCAGAGCGTGAGGCTCAGGATCGGGACGTCGTCGATCGACTTGGGGACCACCAGCGGGTCCCCCGAGCCGGGAGGGAGCAGGCCGCGGTTGCTCATCACCTTGTTGTACAGCTTGACGAGCGACTGCTCCATGTTCTCGCCGACCACGAAGCGCACCGTCACGATCCCCATGCCGGGGCGGCTCGCCGAGTAGATGTACTCGACCCCCTTGATCTCCCAGATCTTCTTTTCGAAGGGAGCGACCAGGCGCTCCTCCACCTCTTTCGGGGATGAGCCGGGCATCGGCAGGTAGATGTCCACCATCGGGACCACGATCTGCGGCTCCTCCTCGCGCGGCGTGGCCAGCACCGAAAAAAGTCCGAGCAGCAGCGAAGCGCCGACGATGAGCGGCGTCAGCTTGGAATCTATGAAGGCACGGGCGATCTTGCCGGCAAAACCGAGGTTGTTCATGCTTCTCTCCACTGCCTTCATTCGACCTTGGCGCCGTCGGTGACCCGCTCCGCCCCGGCAATCACTACCCTTTCCCCTGCACTCAGGCCCGAGAGGATCTCCACACGCCGGTCAACGGCTTGACCGAGCTTCACCAGCCTGAGCCTGGCTATCCCCTCACGGGAAACCACCCAGACCGAGGTCAGCGCCCCCCGCTCGACGATGGCCGCGAGAGGTACTGCGATTCCCTGCCGCGCACCGGATTTGAAGAGCGCCTTGCCGTAGCTCCCGGAGCGCAATCCCCTGGCCGGGAGATCGATCTTGACGGTGAAGGTGCGGCTCACCGGATCGACCATCGGAACGACCTCCGAGACTCTCCCCGCCACCGGCGCCCCCTCCACTGCGATGCCGACCTGGTCCCCCGGCTTCACCTTGCCGAGGAGCCCCTCGGGTGCCGCTACTTCCAGGCGGAAACCGTCATCCCCCTCGATGGTGACAAGCGGCGTCCCCGGAAAAACGGTCTGCCCCGCCTCGACCTGCTTTGCCAGGACTACCCCGGAGATGGGGGAGGTTACCCTGCCGTAACCCGCCACCGTTCCTGCCGCAGCGGCGCCCTGGCGCGCCTGGCTGAGCCGCGCCCCGGCCCTGGCGACCCCCTCGCCGGCTACCTCCTGCTCCATCTGGCGCACCTCGAATTCCTGGCGGGTCACGGCCTGCTCGTCAAAGAGTCGGCGGTAGCGCTCGAAGGTGGCGTCGGCCAGCCTCTTGCGCGAGCGCGCCTCCTCCAGCGCACGGGCGGCCTCCTCGACACCGGATAGGGCGCCTGCCGCCGCGGCCCCGCTTTCGGCGGCGTCGATGGCGACCAGAAGCTCCCCCCTGGCGACCCGGTCCCCTTCCCTTACATGAACCCGGCTCACGCTCCCGGCGAGCCGCGCCGAGATCACGGCCGAATTGCGCGCCCGTACCGTCCCCACCGCCTCCTGGATCTCGGGAATCGCCTGCGCCGCAACCGCCGCAACCGTGGCCCCCTGCACCACCACCACCGGCGCGCTCTGCGCCACCGGCTCGGCTTTTTTGCCGCAGCCGAAACTCGACGCAATCAAAAGGGCGATCGCCGCTGCCCGGTAGCTTCTCATTTCATGACCTCCTTCAGAAATACACCCGACTTATAATAGAGTTCTCCGGTCGAACCGAGGTAGCCGTTCTCGACCTCCACGAGGTTCGCCCTCGACCCGTTCAGCGCCGCCTCGGCATCCATGAGCTCAACCATGGAAGAGAGCCCGTTCCGGAAGCGCAGGGTGATGAGACGCCTTCCCTCCTCCGCAGCCTTGACCGCGGCACGGGCCGACTCCAGCTTCAGCCCCGCCTCCTCGCGGCGCAGCACGCTTTCCGTCACCTGAAGCGCCACTTCCCTGCGGTCGTTCTCAAGGAGTGCGGCCGCCGCCTGCCGGGAGAGTTCCGCCTTTTCCTTCACGTGCGAGCGCCTGTTGCCGTCGAACAGTTCCCAGCGCAGGTTGACGCCGATGCTCCAGGAATCGTTGTCCCAGCCAAGCGGTACGTCGCGGTCGTTCACCTGATAGGAAGCGCCGGCATAAACGGTGGGAAGATAGGCATTTGCCGCCTGCCGCACGGCAAGCTCCCCCTTTTCCACCGCCTTCTCGGCGACCCTCAGATCGGGCCGGCTCTTTTGTGCCAGCGCGACCAGTTCCCCCTGCAGCAGGAGAGGCTCCTCCAGGACCGGAACTTCGCTGATATCGAGTGCTTCACCCTGCCGCCCCCCCACCGCGAGGTTCAGCCTCATGCGCGCGAGCAGCAGGTCGTTTCTGGCAGAGATGAGCCGCTGCTCCGCCTCGGAGAGCGCCGTGATCGCCCGCAGCTGATCGGACTTGAGCCCGACGCCGTCCTTCTCCCGCACGTCCGCCAAACGGCCGTGCTCCCTGGCGTTCGCCACCGCCTGGTCCGCTATCGCCCGATAAGCCGCCGCCTTTCGAACCGCCAGATAGGCGAGATAGACCCGGAAAGCCGTACCTTGCCGGCTTGACTCCAGTGAAACCGCAGCCGTCTCGGCATCCTTTGCCGCCAGATCGACGCCCGTCGAGATGCCGAAATCCAGCAGCGGCTGCTCCAGCGTCACGGCAGTTCTGAAGTCGCCGCGTGCCCCCGGGTGGTTCAGTGTGCTTCCGGCGAAATCGCTGCCGGGATCGATGCGGGCCTCGTCCAGCTTCATCATGAAAACCGTGCTCGGCGTGTTGGAGAGTTTCGCGCCGCTCTCCAGATACACGCGGGGGAGATAACGCCCCCGGCTCGCCGCAGCTTCCTCCTGCGCGGCAGCGCGCTCCAGGGAGGCGGCCTTCACAAGGTGATTATTCTCAAGTGCACGGCCGATCGCCTCCCGCAAGGTGACAGCATCCCCGAAGGCCGGAGCAGAGCAGAGAAGGAGCAGCGCAGCGACCAGCAGTACCATCTTATCGTTCACCCGGCGACCTCCTTTCGGGGACTGTTTCATTATAAAAATCGAGTATATATATGGATTATTCTATATATTGTAAATGCTGTTATGTCAAGACAATTTCAGATGTCCCTTACACTTCTCGACCCGGATCCCGCTCCCGGCCTCCCCCTTGGCTGGTCAGCCGCAGCCTTGGCGAAGCCTGAAGGGGGTGGAGCCCAAATATCCCCTCCCCTTCAAGGGGAGGGACAGGGTGGGGATGGAGGTGACCGGCAGGAGTTGACCTCTTGAGACAGGGTCGCCGCGGCCGCGTGGGGCGGCTTCCGAGATGACCTGGGCTCCCCCCTCCCGACCTCACTGCCATTAAGTTCACGTAACCACAGCTTAACTTAACCTGATTAGCGATGATCTTCCGCTGTACGTCCCTCCCCTTGAAGGGGAGGGAGAGTTGTTGGTAGCGGAAGATTGCTGCTAAACAAGAGGTAACTTAATGGCAGTGGGGTGGGGGGAGGGTGAACCAGGCGGGCCTACCGCACGGCCTCCCCTCGTATCGGTCGTAGCTGGGGAACGACCGCAATTTCGCTCGGACCGGTCTGGCTAGGGAATGACCGCAATATCGCCGGGACCGATCAGGCCCGGAATGGTGGCAATCACACTGTTAGTCAGGGAATCAATGACGGAAACCGTGTTGCTGCCGTTGTTTACCACGTAAATACGGTTCGATGCCGGCTTCACTGCAACACCCTTGGGACCGGTTCCAACCGGAATGTTGCTAATAACGGTGTTGGTGGTGGTATCAACTACGGAAAGAGCACCTGTGCCACCGAGCGTGACATAAGCGCGATTCGCTGCGGGATCCACGGCGACCCCCTGTGCGTTGGCCCCCACGGAGATATTGGTGACCAGTGAATTGGTCGCCGTATTGATCACCGAAAGCGTGGTGCCGAAACTGTTGGCCACGTAAAGCCGGCTCGCCTGGGAGTTTAGCGCCGCATCCACTGGACCCGGGCCTACGATGATGGTGTCGATCACGCTGTTGCTGAGGCTATCGATGACGGAGATGGTATTGGAACCGAAATTTGTGACGTAGATCCGGTTAGTGGAGGGACCGACTGCGACGCTCCCGGGGGTCGAGCCGACCGGTATGGTAGCGACAACGGTATCTGTCGCGGTGTTCAGCACCGAGATGGTGCCGCTTTGGCTATTGGCGACGTATAACCGGTTGGCTTCAGGATTCAGTGCCAGACCCAAAGGTCCTGCCCCCACTGTGACGGTGTCGATCTCGACGCTGTTGGCGATATCGACGATGGATATGGTGCCGTTGCTGCTGTTTGCGACGTAGGCCCGGTTGGTCGAGGCGTTGACCGCAACGCCCTGCGGTCCCGGTCCTACCAATATGTTCAGGACGAATTCATTGCTGGCGGTATCGATGACCGAAAGGTTGCTGCTCCCGGTACTGGTGACAAAGGCCCGCGCGGTCGGTACGGCCGTCGTTGCGACCGTCACCGTGCGCGAACTGGAGAGGCCGTTGATGGTTCCCGTGATGGTGGCGCTGCCGGTCGCGTTCGCTGTGACCACCCCCCTGGAGCCCGCTGAATTGCTGACGGAGGCTATCGCAGGGGCCGATGAACTCCAGGTGACGGAGTCGGTGATCTCCTGGGTTGTGCTGTCCGAGAAGGTACCGACAGCCGTGAGTTGCAAGGTGGACCCTACCGGTATCGATGGGTTTGAGGGGTTGATGACAAAGGAGGAAAGCGCCCTGACGGTAAGCGTAGCGGTGCCTTGGGCTCCCAAGGTCGCCGTGATGACCGTTGTGCCATTGGCAACTGCGGTGGCGAGCCCCTTCGATGCTGCGGCGTTGCTGATGGCTGCGACCCCGGGCTGCGAGGAGCTCCAGGTCGCCAGTGTGGTCAGGCCCCGCGTGATGCCGCCGGCGAAGCTTCCCGTCGCGCTGAATTGCAGCGTCGATCCGACCACGGCGCTCGGATTTGCAGGGGTCACGGTAATGGAGGTTGGTCCCTGCACGGTGACACCGGTGCTTTGGGTAACGATCCCGGGATAGGCAGCGCTGATGGTGGTCGAACCAGGTGAAACGCCACTGGCAGCCCCGTTTCCGTTGATGGTGATGATGGCAGGATTGGCTGAGCTCCAGTTGACAAGGGAGGTCACGTTCCTGCTGGTTTCCCCATTTGAAAGGGTGCCGGTCGCGGTGAATTGAAGAGCTTCGCCGGCATCGATGGTCTCATTAACGGGTGTCAGCACCACGGAAACCAGCGTCACCACGGTCAGGGTAGCGGTGCCGGTCAGGCTTCCCGAGGTAGCGCTGACGGTCACCGTGCCGACGCTGGCGGCGCTGGTGACCCCAGTTGCGCTCACGGCAGCGATGGCCGGATTGGAGCTGATCCACTGCACGACCTCTGTCAGGTCCTGGGTCGCCCCGTTTGACAGAAATCCTATTGCCCTGAACTGCTGAGTGTCCCCCACTATACCGACCTGGCTTGCCGGGGTGACCGAGATCGATTGCACCGACGCCGTGGTGACAGTACCCGAGCCTGAAACCGAGCCGGAAGTTGCCGTTATCGTGCTGCTTCCGGCGCCCACTGCCGTCGCGACCCCGCGAGAGCCTGCAGCGTTGCTGACCGTGGCAACCGCCGTGTTGGACGAGCTCCAGGTGACGATGTCGGTCAGGTCGACAACTCCGCCGTTGGCATAAAAGCCGGTGGCTTTAAACTGCCTGGAGGTTCCCGGAGCGATGGTCGCCGATAAAGGCGCGACAGTAATGGTGGTCAGCGCGTCGGATTGTGAATCAGAGCCATTGCATCCGCAAAGAAGCAACGCCATAACCAGCGCAACGAAGAATCCCTTGGTCATTTTAGCGCCTCCCATTAGTCGCCGGTTGTGCCCGGATCAATCTTCCTTAGATACCTCCATTACCCGCTGTGTCAAGTTGCTAGCCTTAAATACCCACGCGCAAATTGTCCCCTCCCCCGGAGGGGGAGGGCTAGGGAGGGGGAACTCGGACCGTTCTTCGCAGAAGCCGGTGTCTTCCCCCCTCCCGACCTCCCCCCTCCAGGGGGAGGAGAGTGAGCAGCTGCCTAGGGAAGATGGTCTTTGTCTCCGACAAAGGGGTGCCGTGGCTGCGAGGGGTGCTAATCGGGCAACTTAATGGCAGCGGGGGCTGGGGGAGGGTGCAGGCTGTCCTTTGATTTCAGGCAGGCAATTAAAAAAAACCGGCTGCATCTGTGAAATGGCAGCCGGCTCTTCTATTGGTTCTCTTATCGTTTCTCTACCACTACCACTACCACTACCACTACCACTACCGTTGCCGGCCTCAGCCTCAGCCTCAGCCTCAGCCTCAGCCTCAGCCTCAGCCTCAGCCTCAGCCTCAGCCTCAGGCAGCGAGCTTGTTGAGCAGGTAGCGCCCTACCCAGTTCTTGGAGAACTGGAACGCGGTGCGGCCGCAACGCTTGGTCTTGTCATGGGACCACTGGATGGCGTCGAGCTCCAGCTCCTTGCTCCATGGTATCTCCACCTTGCGTTTGCGCGCCTCCCTTTCTACACACAAGCGGACGGCATCGATGTAACGCTCCTGGCTGAAGACATGGAAGGGGACCCAGAGACCGAAACGGTCGGAGAGGGAGACTTTCTCCTCCATCGCCTCGCTCTGCTGCAACTCCCCGTTGACGAACTTGCCGCCGATCAGGTCGCTGTCGTATTCCGGCAGGAGGTGGCGGCGGTTCGAGGTGACGTAGATCAGGACGTTCTCGGGCGCCGAATAGACGGAGCCGTCAAGGGCGCTCTTCAACATCTTGTAGCTCAGCTCGCCCACCTCGAAGGTGAGATCGTCGCACAAAAGGATGAAGCGAAACGGCTCGTTCTCCACCGCGTTGAAGATTTCGGACAGGTAGATCAGGTCTTCCTTCTCCACCTGGATCACGCGCAGCCCCTCCGGGGCGTACTTGTTCAGCAGGGCCTTCACGATCGACGACTTCCCGGTGCCGCGCGAGCCCCAGAGCAGGGCGTTGTTCGCCGGGATCCCCTTCAGGAACTGGCGCGTGTTGCTGATCATGATCTCTTTTTGCTTCTCCACGCCGAGCAGTTCGTCAAGCGTGGTGCTGTCCGTCACTTTCACCGCCTCCAGGTATCCGGAGAAGGAATGGCGGCGCCAGTTGGCAGCGTGGCACTTGGTCCAATCGACCGATTTCACTGCCTTGGGGAGCAGCATTTCGACAGAGCCGAGCACGCGCTCGAGCTGGGCGACAACCTCTGGTTTCAGATTCAACATGTGCTATTTCCGTCCTGTGTGTGGTAGCGCCGGGTCGCCAAAAGGCCGATCGGAGCTAAAGGGATGCCCCCTGCAAACATGCTAACGCGCTAAAACCGGGGGAAAAAGGTCCAACCTGTATACGTCATTGCACGGCCTGCTGTCAAACCAAAACGCCTCTGCGTACCCTGTTCAAGGCTGTTTCCCGCACAGTACCCATGCCGTCAGTCCCGGGAGCTTGACCCCCGCCCTGGCCGCGGTGATCATCAGGCAGTTATCCAGATGGAGCAGCTTTTCGATGATAGCGGTGACCGCCGCGCCACGGCTCCAGCATCCGATGCCGTCAGAGCTTTTGGAAATTTTGAGGATTTTGTAGAGGATCAGCTTGGGAAAGAGCAGGCACCCGAACAGGTAGCCCGACGAGATTATTTCCAGGCCTGCCGTCCTTGCCAACTTCTCGACGGCCTTGAGCCGGTAGCGCCTGTAGTGACCAAGGAAGCGGTCGTGGCTGCTGTAAAGCTGTTCAAAGGCGGGTACCGTGACCAGCACCCGTCCCCGCCCCGGGACATGACGCGCCACTATCTCCGCCAGGAACTGTTGGTCATCCTGGACGTGCTCGACCACGTCCAGCAGCAGGGTGAGATCGAAGCAGCTCCCCTCGGGCGGCAGCTGCGTCAGATAGGTAATCCCCCTGGCAGCGTTTTGCAGGCGCTCGATCTGCCCCTTGGTCAGGTTGATATCCACCGCCGTGATCCGCCTGTCGCTTACCAGGCTGAACAGGGTGCTGCAGAGATAGCTGTCGCCGCAGCCGATGTCCAGGATCCTCATCCCTTCATGCAGGGAGTCTCCCAGGAGGATCTTTGCCAGCGCCTTGACTCGGGAGGTTTCCCAGGGATGCCTTTGAACCGTAGCGCCGCACTGCTCCCTAAGATCCATGCCGCCCCCAGGGTCAGAACCGGAATTGGCAGGTAAGGCCCGTGCTGCCGCCGGAAAACAGCGGAGAGACCGTCATTTGCTTTATCAGAGTGCCGCTCTTTTCCGGCACCTGTGCCACGGGGTGGTAGTAGTGCAACAATCGAGGCAGGACGAATCCGGAGAAGAGCCCAAGCACGGTCCCTGCCGCTACGTCGGTTGCGTAGTGCCGGTCCGCCACAATGCGCAGAACACCGTCGAGCGTAGCCAGGCCGATGCCGGTAGCGCATGCGGCACGGTCCGCTGCTGGATCGTTGTAGAGTGACTGGTAGCTATGATGGTTGCAGATGAGCCCGGCTCCCGTGAAGGCGAAGGCGACATGGCCGCTGGGAAAGCCCCTGTTCTCGAGATCGCTTTCACAGGCACCCCCCTGGCAGTCGCGGACAAATGGCCTCTCGCGTGCCAGCAGGTTCTGGGTCAGGCTGGAGACCAGGGAGGTGAAGGTAAACGACTCAAGGTTTATCATCTCGGTCTGCCAGAGAGCGTCCCAACGCCCGTCGCGGATCCCGAGAGTCGCAGCGCTGTCGAGCACCGGCGCAGCGATCATCACCCCCATCAGGACATGGCCCGCCAGGTCGGTCGCCCTTCGTGCCGAGCGGCTTTTCAGGCGCAGCGCATCCCGGATCGATTCGTCAAAGCCGTTGCGCGAGGTCCAATCAGCCTCTTCCGGCCTGCCGTTTGCGTGCTCGAAATAGGCGGTAGCTATTGCAGCTATCGACACTGTCGCATACTCGGCGCCCTTCGCCCTGCGCCAGCGCCATTCCTTCCCTGCGTCCCCGGTGGCCGCGGTATCCGCGGCAACGGCACGCCCGCTCCCTGCTCCCGTGACCGGCCCCGCTTCGGCCTGGGCCAGAGAAAAGGAACGCTCCAGATTCGCATCCGGAGCCGGGACGGCGGCAAGGCTTGAGGGTGCGGCATCGGCAAGCGGGATCAAAGAAGCGGAACCATAATCGGCAGCTGGCGCTGCATCCGGGGCTTTTGAGGCGGAAAGGGAAAGCTGAGGGGTGAGAGGTGCATAAGCTGCGGCGGCAGAGGCTGAACCTGCCGCTGCAAGGTTAAAGAGCAGGGATGCTATCGCGATATGGGAGAGGGTGAGTTTGACCATACGATATTAAAATACATTAATGCCGCGTTGTCAAACTTGCCCGTTACTCCTCCGCCGGCTCCAGCTCCCCGGTGTGGCTCAGCCA
>DNRQ01000005.1 GCA_003499925.1 Geobacter sp. | reverse complement strand
CCTTTGTCAAAGGGGGACTTTCCATACAGCTGCAAATCCCCCCTAAATCCCCCTTGCCCGCCTGGCCCGCCAAAGCCTGAAAGGCGGCGCCGGACCTTCTCCATCCAGCTGCAATCTCCATCACACCTCGATCCTGAATTCCGCCCCTTGGCCGGTGTTGCGCGCCGTGAGCCTCCCCCCCATGTTGTTCTCTATGATCACCTTGGACATGAAGAGCCCCACCCCGGTCCCCTTGTCCGGTCCCTTGGTGGTGAAGTACGGCTCGAAGATCCTCCCCAGGTTCTCCTCCGAGATGCCGCCGGCGTTGTCGGCAACGGTCACCACGGCCCTTTCCCCTTCCTTGCTGATGCTTATGGTGACCTTTGCCTCGTCGGGGCGCTTTTCCGAGAGCGCATCCCGGGCATTCATCAGGATGTTGAGCAGGACCTGGCAGTATTCGTTGGGGAACCCGATCACCACCGGATTGGCGCCGGCCTGCAAATCGATGCCGATCTGCTGGCTCTTGAAGCCGTCGTCAACCAGCGCCACCGTTTTGGCGACCACCTCCTGGATGGTGAACTGCACCTTTTCCTTGTCCGGCTGAAAGAAGTTCCTGAAGTCGTCTATGGTCTGGGACATGTGATTGATCAAGCCCATCGATTTGGCCAGGTTGTCATCCAGGTACTCCTTGCTGAAGCTCCCCATCTCGTAAAACATCTGCATCTGCTGGATCAAAAGCCCCAGGACATTGAGCGGCTGACGCCACTGGTGCGCGATGTTGTTGATCATCTCCCCCATGGCCGCCAGGCGGTTTTGCTGCAGGAGCATCTTTTCCTTTTCACGCAACGCCTCCACGGCCCGCAGCCGGACCAGGGTCTCCTCCCGCAGCGCCTGTTCCGCACTTAGGCGGCGCGCCTCGCGGGCCAGGTTGTCCAGGGCGAACGAGATGTCGGCCCCCATCTGCACGACCAGTTCCACATGCTGCCGGTCGAAGAAATCCTTCTCCCCCGCGTAGAGGGTGAAGGCGCCGACGACACGTCCCTCCTCCTTCACGGCGACGGAGGCCGAGGCGCGGATGCCGTAGGGGCGCCCCTGGTCGTGCCAGAGGGCGGTGCAGGGGTCGTTCAGGAAGTCGTTGCAGATGTAGTGGCTCCCTTGCCGGATGGAGATCCCGGTCGGCCCGGTCCCCGCCGGCTCCGGTGCCGCGCTGACCCGGAGCCCATCCAGGTAGCCGGTGGCGCCGCAGGCCGCCACCCTGGTTATCCGGCCGCTCTCCTGGTCCAAAAGCCCCATCCAGGAAAGGAGGAAGCCGCCGTCCTCCACGGCGATGCGGCAGAAATCGCGGAACAGCGAGTTGCGGTCGGTGACCCGGACGATGGCGTGGTCGGTTTCGCTCAGCACCGTGTAGAGGCGGTTCAGGCGCAGCAGATTGGCCTCGACCCGCTGCCGCTCCGCGATCTCGTCGCGCAGGGTATCGACCGTGGCGGCCAGATCGTCGGTACGCTCCCGGACCCTCTTCTCCAGTTCGTCATGGGCGCGGCGCAGCTCCTCCTCGGCCCGCCTGCGCTCGGTGATGTCGCGGATGACGCTGATCAGGGTGCGGGTGCCGCCGATGCTGGCCCCCCGGGAGCTGATCTCGACCGGGAAGCTGCTGCCGTCCCTGCGGCTGTGGCTGGTCTCGAAGAGTATCCCCTCGCTGTCCGCCAGGGCCATCTGCAGTTCGGTCAGCTCGGGGGAGTCGGGCGGGCGCAGATCCTTGACCGTCAGCCCCAGCAGATCGTGGTGATGGTAGCCGTAGCTTGCCACCGCCGCGGCATTGGCCTCCAGGATCCTCCCGTCCTCGCGGCGCACGAACAGGATGATGTCACGGCTGTGCCGGGCCAGCAGTTCGTAGCGGCGCAGGATCTCCTCCGCCTTTTTGATCTCCGACAGCGAGCGGGCCAGCTTGAGATTGCTGTAGCTCAGCTTGGAGAGGATGTCGGCAAGCTTGATGAAAAAGGCCATGCTGGTGTCGAGCGTTTCCCGGCTCATGCGCGGCACCTTTTCCAGGGCGGCGAAGTACTCCTTTTCCTCGAACCCGTATCTCGCGGCCTGGGCCCGGAACGCCGGGTAATCGAGCGGCTCGTCGTCGAAGAAGAACTGCCCCATGAAGAGGTTGCCGAACTGCCGGTCGCCGACCATGACCGGCGTCGCCACGTCCCACATGTTGTTCTTGCACTTGTAGAGCTTGTACTCGCCGGGGGGGACCCCTGCGGCAAGCTGCAGATCGCTTTCCAGGCAGTTGCGGCAGGTGTCGGGATGGACGCGGTGGAACCTGGTGCAGAGCTCCTGCCAGCCGATCCCCACCAGCAGCTTCCCCTTGAGGTCTATCAGGCTCATCGGCATGCCGGTCAGCGCATGGAAGTCATCGACGAGCGACTGGAGCGAGCCGGCATCGATGATGTCGCCCAGCTCCAGATTGCCGAGCTCCCCCTCCGGGGAGAGGACGCTCTCCAGTTTCAGCCTGACCCGCTGTTCGCTCTCCTTGAGCGCATCCTCCATCCGCTTGCGCTCGGTGATGTCGATGAAGGTCAGCACGATGCCGTCGATGCTCCCCTGCGAGCTCAGGTAGGGTGAGATCCGTTCCAGGAAGCAGCGGTCGCCGTCCAGGTGCGCAGTCTCCCGTTCCGCGCAGGGGTGCCCCGCCAGGAGCTTTTCCGCGTCACGGCTGGATGAGGGCCAGTCGATCCTGCCGGCGAAGTGCCGGAAGGGGCGCCCGAGGTCGGAGCGGATCAGGTTGAACATCGCCGCCACGGCCGGGGTGAACCCCTTGATGTTCAGCTGCCGGTCGAGGAAAATGCTGGCGATCCCCGAGCTGGTGAGCAGGTTGTCCATGTCGCTCCCGGCCCGGTTCAACTCCCCCACCTTCTCCTGCAGTTCGGCGTTGACCGTGTTCAGCTCCTCGTTCAATGCCTGCAACTCCTCCCTGGAGGTTTCCAGCTCCTCGTTGGTGGATTGCAGTTCCTCATTGGCCGATTGCAGCTCTTCGTTGAGCGACATCAACTCCGCGTTGGCCGACAGGAAGCCCTGGTGCGAGCCTTGCAGCTGCTCGGTGGTGGCCCGGAGCTGCTCGCGGGTGACGCGCAGCTGCTCCTCCAACCGGCGGACCAGCAGGTCTTCCCCCTTTCCGGCTCTCTCCTCCGCTTCCTTATGGCTCTGATCCTTATTCATCATTGCTCCGTTGCAACGTGAGGGGGGGATGGTAGCGGCGCTATCCCGGGGAGGCACTGCTGGATGGTCGTCAACAGCATGCGGTAATCTACGGGCTTCAAGATGTAGTGATCGATGCCGATTGCCTCCGCGTTGGAGTTTTCCCGTACGGATTTGTCGCTGAAAGCGGTCAGGGCGATGAGCTTGACGCCGGCATCGATCGATTTGATTTGCGCGGCCATGCTGATGCCGTCCATGACCGGCATGTTGAGGTCGGTGATGACGAGGGCGGGGGAGTGTTTTTTGAAGGCCTCCAGGCCGGTCTTGCCGTTGTTGGCCAGCAAGAAGGCGACCTGGGGAAATTTTACCGCCAGCATGCTGGCGAGGATCTCGCGGGAGGTCGCGTCGTCTTCCACGAGCAGTATCGATAACGGATGATCCCCTTCCATGTCATCCCCCTGTCTCGGATCCGGTTCGTTAACGGATTCCGGGCGTCGGTGCTCCGCAGCTGCTCTCCAAACGACGGCCGGTGCAATGCGCGGGCCGGGCTTCGATAGGGAATGTATACGCAACGGCGTACAATCTAATAAAAAAATAATCTTGTTACAAGGGAAAACGATCGCCGGGGCATCACGGATCTGAAACTCGCCGTGCCCTCGGCTCTGTGGCCCCGGAGGTAGAGCAATCGTAACAATTGTCGAATGGCCCACCTGATGCGGTGCTCGATTTCAGCAGAATTATACCAGTCATTCCGGAGCGTATCTTAAAAAAGGGAGGTAGCTGGGGCGGTAGCGGTTGAAGCCTGGGCTTTGAGTAGTGTGGGGAAGGGAAAAAAGGGCGGAGGATGAAAAAGGAAGGGCGGGGGATCCCCCGCCCTTCCTTTTACTTGCCGGAAACGGTTACGGTTTTTTCGGTTCGTCCTTCTTGGCCACGGCCATTGCGTCGTTGAGCATCTTGACCCCCGCCTTCGAGGCGGCGATCGAGCCGGTCAGGCTCTCGCGGGCGAGCCCAGGGTTGTGGAAGCCGTCCGAGTTCTCGGCGGTCCA
>DNRQ01000035.1 GCA_003499925.1 Geobacter sp. | reverse complement strand
ATGGCAGTGCCCCCCGCCCCTCCCGCCTACGCGCCCGATCGCTTCGGCGCGCAGGCCCGTTACTTAAAGCTCCCTTTCGCTTCCGGAGAAGGAGCCCCTGCAACAATATTCCCACTTCCGAAACCATCTCGGCTATAATCGCCCGATGTCAAATCTCGCCTTCAGCCTTATCGTCTTCTCAGCGGTCATGCACGCCATCTGGAACATGCTGGTGAAACGAAGCCGCCACAAGACTATATTCATCTGGTGGATGTTTGTCGCCTCGTTCGCGATCTTCAGCGCGGGCCTGCCGCTGGTCCCCGAGCCCTTCCGCTGGCCCGGCATCGAGACGCTCCTGATGGTGGCGATCGGCGCGGTCTGCTTCGTTCTCTATCATCTGCTCAACGGTCGCGCCTATCAGGACGGCGACCTCTCCGTGGTCTACCCGCTCTCCCAGACGTCGATGGTCTACGTGCCGATCTGGGGTGTGGCCCTGCTCGGGGAGCGGTTCTCCATCCCCGGGGCGGGTGGCATCCTGCTCGTGATCCTGGGTACATTTTCCCTGCAGATGCAGAGCATCACCCTCGCCGAGTTGGCCCGTCCTTTCCGCGACCTGAATAGTCCCTCGGTCCGTGCCGCGCTCTCAGCCGGCTTCGTCTACTCCATCGGATCGGTTGCGGAGAAGGCCGGGGTCAGGCATTATTCACCGCTTTATTTCACCTACTTCCTGGTTCTCACCATGCTGCTCCTTATGACCATGAACCTTTGCCGTCCCAAGTACCGGATGCTGATCGCAACCGAGTTCCGCCACAACTGGCGCCCGATCCTTTGCAGCGGCCCCGTGGTCATGGCCTCCTTTCTGACCTTCCGCTTCGGTCTGAACCTGGCGCCGGTGGGTTACGCCGTTCCGGTGCGGCAGGTGAGCATCATGGTCGGCGTACTGATCGGGGTCCTCTTCCTGCGCGAAGCCTTCGGCAGGATCAAGCTGTTCTCGGCCCTGCTCATCGTGGCTGGCGCGGTGCTGATCCGGTTCGGATAGCCGGCCGACCACGCTCCAGATCCCGCAAACGCTCCCCAACAGCAAGGGCCCGCCAGATTGCTCCAGCGGGCCCGTTTTTGAATTGTTCAACCGGCTCCCTTTGCTGCCAGGGATCCCCGGTTTTCCTTTCAGTGCCACATGTTTGCTACTTTGGAAGCCTTTCCGCCCACCGTGTCGGCGAAACCGGTAAAGCTGCGCATCATCTTGTCGCTCTTATTGCTCATCGATTTGCCGAAACGGGCCATTTTCTTGCGGCTTTTCGCGCCGGAATACGGGGCGAACAAAAGAGCCAACCCGGCGCCAAGTACGCTGCCACCGACAAGCATGAATACATCTGTCATAGCATTGCTGGCTTTATGTGCCATAGTAACGCCTCCTTTGAGACTTTATACACTATGGCATCATTATAATCCGACAGTTTTGCTAAGCCAAGGGAATTCAAGGTTCAAGGTTCAAGGTTCAAGGTTCAAGGTTCAAGGTTCAAGGTTCAAGGTTCAACTCTAGCAACCGGTCCTGGAACGACGCATCGGCTCGGGAGCTTCCAGTATCTCCCTGACTCTCCTCAGGAGCTCCATTGGCTGAACCGGCTTCATGATCAGCTCCACTCCCTGGTCCACACCGCGGCTTTGAATGAAGTCCGAGGTATAGCCGCTGGTGAAGAGCACCTTCACCTCCGGCTGAATCTGCTTTATCTCGCCATAGGCCTCTATGCCGTTCTTCTTCGGCATGATGATGTCCATCAGGATCAAACCGATACTGTCCCGGTTGGCTCTGAACTTGTCGATTACGTCCTGTCCATCCTGGGCCAGGATCACCTGATAGCCGAATTTCTTCAGAACCATCTCCACCAGGTTGCGCACGCTCGCGTCGTCTTCGGCCACCAGAATGGTCTCGGTTCCCGTTTTCGCCACTGGCGGCGCTATCGCCTCACAAAGCACCCATTCCCGGTCGTCGGCAATGGGGAGATAGATCCTGAAGGTGGTTCCCTGACCCTCGCTGCCGCAGACGTTGATGAAGCCGTTATGCTGCTGCATGATCCCATAGACGATGGCCATGCCGAGCCCGGTCCCCTTCCCCAACTCCTTGGTGGTGAAAAAAGGCTCAAAGATCCTCTTCCTGGTCTCCGGATCCATCCCTTTGCCGGTATCCGATACCGTCACCACCGCGTACCGGCAACGAGCGCCACAGAGCTGGGCACGCAGATACGGGTCATCAGGCTCCTGGAGCCCGGTCTTGATGATGAACTGCCCGCCGTTGGTCATGGCGTCCCTGGCATTGGCAGCCAGGTTGATCAGGACCTGCTCGATCTGCCCTATGTCCACGAATACCGGCAGCGGCTCCGAAACGAGCTCCGTCTTTAGCTGGATGTCCTCGCCGATGACCCGGACCAGGAATTTCTCGACATGCAGTACGATCTCGCTGAGATTGATCCTCTGCGGGGCCATCGCCTGCTTGCGGCTGAAAGCCAGCAGGCCGCGGGTCAGTTGGGCGGCCCGCTCCGAGGCGATGATTATCTGTTCAACCACCTCCAACTGCGGACTTTCCCGTACCAGGTCCATCTTCAGGATGTTGGCGTACCCGGCGATCACGGTCAGGATGTTGTTGAAATCGTGGGCCACGCCGCCTGCCAGCTGGCCTACGGCCTCCATTTTCTGCGACTGCCGAAGCTGCTCCTCCATGCGCCAGCGCTCGGTGACGTCCGAGATCGCTCCGGCCATGCGGACCGCTTTCCCCTCGTCGTTCCACTCCGCCTGGCCGCGGGAACGGAACCTGAGGAAGTCGTCGCTCTTGGTCCGCAGCCTGAGCTCGACGTCGTAGGGGACGCGGTGCACCAGATGGGCTTGCAGTGCGTCCCGGACCAGCGGCAGGTCATCCGGGTGCAGCCTGGAGTAGTAAGAGTCGACGTGGTTTTCCAGTTCGTCTTCGAAAAAGCCCAGCAGCTCCTTCCAGCGCGCGGAGATGTAGTACTCGCCGGTCAGGATGTTCCAGTCCCAGAGGCCGTCGCTGGTTCCCCGCACGGCCTTGGCATAACGTTCCTCACTCTCGGCCAGGCGCCCCATGTTCTCCTGCAGCGCCTGATAGGCCTGCTGGAGGTCGGCAGTCCGGGTTTCCACCAGTTCCTCAAGGGAGTCGCGCTCCTGCCGCAGGGCGTCTTCGGTCCTCTTGATGCGCACCATCGCCTTGATCTGCGCCACCAGCTCCGATTCGTCAATGGGCTTGGACAAGAAGGCGTCCGCGCCAGATTCCAGCCCGCTCACCTTGCAGGCGGAATCGGTACGGTGCGCCGTGACCAGTATGATCGGGATGTGCTGCGTCCCCGGGTACGACTTGAGCCTCCTGGTCGCCTCGATGCCGTCCATCCCCGGCATCTGGATGTCCATGAGTATGGTGTCCGGGTTCTCCAGCCGGGCCCGGCGGATGCCGTCCGCTGCAGATTGCGAGGTAATGAGGCTCGCCTCCGGCAGGAATATGCTCAATAAAGCCTTCAGGGTGAGCAGGTTGTCGTGGTTGTCGTCTATGGCGAGAAGCTTCATTTGGTGTCCTCTTTGCTACGGCGACTGCACTCCCGATTCGGCATTTCCTGAATTCGGGCGAATGATCGTTCGCCCCTACGGAACCTATACTTGCTTGTATCGGGCAGTTATCTACCCGACTTGACTTCAAACCGGGCAAATATCATTCGCCCCCGCCGGTACTTAGCAGGCGCCGCCGGGCGCCCCGGGGTCATGCTCAGAGAGACTCCTTTTGAGGGACAAATCTCTGCACCATCTCCAGGAGGTCGTCGATCTGGTACGGCTTGGAGAGGTATTCGGCACATCCTGCCTGAAGCAGCTTCTCCCTGTCCCCGGCCATGGCGCTTGCGGTAAGTGCCACCACGGGAATGGCGGCCGTCGACGCATCTCCCTTGAGCCTTTTCAGGACCGCCATGCCATCCATCTGCGGCAACTGCATGTCGAGCAGGATCAGGGAAGGTGAACCGCTGCGGAGCGCGGCAAGCCCTGCTTCGCCGTCCACGGCCTCGACGATCCGGTATTTCTTCCCCAGGACCGCCCTCAGGGTAGCCAGGTTGTCGGGGTTGTCCTCCACGACGAGCAGGGAGCCGTCCCCCTGCCACTCGGGGATCGCGGCGGCAGGGGCTGCCGGCTTGGCCTCCTCCTCCTTGAAGACCCGTACCACACCGAGCATCTCGTAGACCCGCCTGAGCAGATCCTTGAGATCCACATCACCCTTCTGCACCAGGTGGCTCACGTTGAGCTCCCGCAGACGGTCGTACTCCCCGGGGGAGAGCGTCTTGGCGGTCATCACCATGACCGGGACGCTTGCGGTGAGCGCCGAGCTCCGCACCGCCTTCAGGACGCCAAAGCCGTCCACCTCCGGCATCATCAGGTCGAGGATGATCCCGTCGGGGAGGTGGGTCTTCAGGTAGGACATGGCGTGCCTCCCCCCGGAGACGGCATCGACGGAGAAGCCGGCGGACTCCAGCGCGAACCTGAGCTGGATGGTGGCAGCCTCGCTGTCTTCTACGATCAATATCCTGGCCCCTTTCCTGGGGGGCTGCTCGGCCGGCTCGCCGCCCAGACGACCGAGACTTTGAACCAGTCCGTCCAAAACGACACTCCTGTCCAGCCCCGCCTGCGAGAGATTGGCACTCCCTCCCAGGGAAAGGCGCGCCAGTTCCTGCTTGGTCAGATCCTGGGAGGCGATGATGACAACCGGTATGGCGGCGGTTGAGTGGCATTCCCTGAGCTTTTCAAGCACAGCCGCGCCATCCATGCCGGGCTGCACCAGATCGAGGGTGATCAGGTCCGGACGATCGGTCACGGCGAGCTCGAGGGCCTGTTGTCCGCTTTCCGCCAGCAGGACGTCCATGCCGGTTTCCTTGAACAGCCCCGCGATGGAGAAGCGGTTCTCCTCATTCTCGTCGACCACCAGCACCAGCCGGCAGCCGGCGCCGGTAAGCTTCGCGACCTGTTCGATCAGCTGCTCGCGGCTCACCGGCTTGGTGATGATCCCTATCGCGCCCAGGGCGACGCCCGTCTCACGGTTTTCGGAAAGCGAGACCATGATGACCGGGATATCCGCCGTTTCCGGATGAGCCTTGAGCTCCTGCATCACCTCGAAGGCATCCAGCTCCGGCATCATGAGATCGAGGGTAACGGCAAAGGGTCTGCTGACCCGGGCCAGGCGCACCGCGTCGGCCCTGTTCGTGGCACTGACCGTTTGGTAACCTGCCTTGGAAAGATGCGCTGCGATAAGGGATGCGGCCTCGGGATCGTCGTCCACCACCAGGACGGAGCGGTTGGCGAGGACCTTGGGGGGTGCCTGGATAAACGCCACCGGAGCCATGGCGCGCTGGGGGGGGCTGCTCTTCGCCATGCAGTCAAGCGGCAAGCGCAAAGAGAAGGTGGCGCCCTTCCCGAGCTCGCCTTTCACGGTCACGTCTCCACCGAGCAGTCGGGCGGTCTTCCTGACGATGGCAAGCCCCAGGCCCGTCCCTTCGAAGATGCGGGAGGTACTGCCGTCGGCCTGCCGGAACTCCTGGAAAATCACCTCCTGGTGCTCCGGGTCGATGCCGATACCGGTATCCTCCACATCGATGACGAAGTGCTCGTCCTCGGCACGCAGCCTGACCCTCACCCACCCCTTGGCGGTGAATTTCACCGCGTTGCCTACCAGGTTCTGCAGGATCTGGTGCAACCTCTTCACGTCGATGACCACAGGCGGCAGCGGCCCTTTCGGCAAAAGGGAGAGCTCGATCCCCTTTTCATGAGCGATCACGCTAAGCCCGGAGACCACTTCCGACGCGACTCTTTCCAGGGAAGTCGATTCGAAAAAGAGGTCCTGGCGCCCCGATTCGATCTTGGCGAGATCGAGGATGTCGTTGATCAGGGAGAGCAGATGCTTGCCGTTGCGCTCGATGATGTCGAGGTAGCCCCGCTCCTCCTCGGTAAGCCGATCGGCACCATGCACCGCCAGCACCCGTGACAGGGCCAGTACCGAATTGAGCGGGGTGCGCAGTTCGTGGCTCATATTGGAGAGGAATTCGCTCTTGAGCCGGGTCGCCTGTTCCAGCTGCTGTTTCTGCTGGTCCAGTTCGCCGTTGCGCCTGGAGAGTTCATCGGACTGCATGGCGAGCTCGGTGGACTGCTGCACCAGCTCATCGGACTGCTGGGTCAGCTCGGCATTCTTGGTCGACAGCTCCTCGGCCAGCCGGCGCACATCCTCCCCCGCCAGGACCCTGGAAAAGCAGGTGCTAAGCAGCACCCTGACCTGATCCAGGGTCTCATGCGCCTTTGCCGGAAAGGGCTTTTCCGAGGCGAGCGATATGAAGGCCCGGATCTCGTCGTCGACCGCAATGGGGACCGTGACGATCTCAGCCGGCAACACCTCCCCGAACGCGGTGACAAAGCGCAGCCCCTGGCCGGCATCTGCGGCGCTGAAGCGCGACACGCCCTTCTCGTTCAGGATGATGCCGAGCTCCCCTTCCAGGCTGGAGCGGTTGAATCTGCGCATCTGGGCCGAGTCGGCGCCGATGGTCTGCACCGGAACGAAGCAGGTCCCGTCGGGGTCCTCCATGAAGGCGACCGCCATCCTCGCTTCGGTCACCTGCATGCAGACGGGCAAAAGCCGCCTGAAGAAATCTTCCAGATCTTCGGCAGTAACCAGGCTTTCCGATATGCGCGCCAGCCCGTCCTGGGCATCCATCTTCAACTGGAGCGCTTCGGCCATGGCGTTGAACGAGTTGCCGAGGTTTCTCTGCTCTTCGGTCCCTTCCGGGACGATCCGTGCCGCATAGCCGCCGGCACCGATTTCCGTGGCTGCCCGGGAGAGGTTTATGATGGGCTGGCTGATGGAACGGGCAAGCCTGTAGGCAAAGACGCAGACCAGCAGGGAAATCACCGCGGCAATGAAGTAGGTCAGGTACAGCACACGGGTCAGCGGTGCGAACACCTCCTGTGCATGCTGCTTGCAGACGATCCCCCATCCCGTGCGGGGGATATAGCCGTAGGCGGCCAGTACCTTTTCGTCGAGCAGGTCCCTGCTTTCGGCGATTCCGGTCCGCCCTTGGGCCGCCAGCAGCGCCGGCTGTTCGTGCAGCTTCACCTTGAGAGAGGAACCGGGAACCCCGCGCATATCATTCAAGGTCACCGCATCACGGTTGACCACAACCGTCTCGCCGGTCTCGCCCATGCCGACGCGATTTTCCACTACCGGTTTCAGCAATTTGTGGATATCGTATCGGACCACCACGGCGGCATGGCTTTTCCGGTTGTCGGCGGACCTGATGGGGACGGCAAGGTCCATGCTGGGGGTGCCGTCGCTTCCGAGCAGGTAGACGTCGCCGTAGATCGGAGCCAGGTCACGCAGGGCCGAGGCCACGACTTCAGGCTTGGCCATGGCGCCCCCCTGGATCCCGGCAGCGGTAGACACAAGAACGGTTCCGCGCCTGGAAACGATGGAAACCTCGGCCACGGAGCCGTAATTCTTCAGATATCCGCGCAGCAGGACCTGAGCGTTCTCCGCTTCCACCCCGGCTCTCGGGTCGCCATCCGGAGCCCCGGCCGCGACCCTGATGACGGAATTGGCGCTGGCCAGGGTGGAGGCATCTTTGGCAAGATGATCGAGCAATGAGTTGATCTGTTCCTGGCGCAGCGACGAGACCGCGGAAAGTTTGTCGAACACCAGTTCGGTAGCCACCTTGACCCTCTGAAAATAGATCAGGGTGGTCATAACGGCGAGCGGCAGCAGACAGATGGCGGTGAACCAGAAGACCAGCCGAGCCTTCAGCGTCGGCAAAAATTCCACATTACTCATTGTCACGGCCCTTTTGTTTTCGCTACGGAGTCGAACCGCCCCCGGGTCACCTCAAAGGCTCCCCTTGGCCGGGAAATCGCAGAGTTCCATCCCCTTGCAGCAGGGTAAACGGCGGAGATGACAAGAGAGGAATCAGCCTCTCCTTGCCCCTTTTTTCCGGTACAGGTTTCCGAAATCGACGATTCTCTCCAGGTCCGGCGCATACCGCTCGGGCACGGTTTCCGCTTTCCCCAGCATCAGGACCCCTCCCGGGTTCAAGGCCCTGAACAGCTTGTCGAAGACCATGGAATAAGCCGGTGCGTCGAGATACATCAGAAAGTTTCGGCAAAGGACCAGGTCGAAGCCCCCAAAAAGGGATTCCGGCGGCACATAGGTGCGCTGGTCCAGCAGGTCGTAGCGGGAACAGGTGACCATATCGCGCAGCTTTTCCACGACCTGATGCTCCGACTTGCGCGGCGTGAAACAACCCTGCAGGCGTTTCAGCGTTACCCCGCCCAGCCTGTCCGGCCGGTACCTTGCGAGCCGCGCTTCGTCCAGGGCGTCTGCCGCGATGTCGGTTGCGAAAATCTGCACCTTCACCCTCTCCTCAAGGACCTGCATCGCCTCGTCGAGGATGATAGCCAGGGAATACGCCTCCTCTCCGCTGGCACAGGCCGCCGACCACCCCCTGAAGAGCCCCTTGCAGTCATGAAGCATGGCGGGAATGATGACCGAGCCCAGCAGTTCGAACTGAAGCGCATCCCGGAAAAAAGTGCTGAAACGGACCCGCAGCATACGAGCCAGGAATTCCGGCTCGGCCGGAGCGGAGCGCAGGAACTCTCGGTAGGCCGACGCTTCGGTCAGGGAGAGTTGCGCGGCCCGCTCCGCAATCCTCTTTTCCGCCAGGCTCTTCGAGTAGGACTGAAAATCCTCGCCGAAGTGGTCGGTAAGGAAGGAGAGTATCTCGGCTACGGCAACATCCAATGGGAACCTCCGACCACTCGTACTCCCGGTTTCGGGATGATGACCTGCCATCACCGGGTACCTGTCCGGCATCTGCCGCACCTTTGCAGGGGGCTCGAGATGCGGATTACCTCCATGGTATAGCCGAGGAAGTTGGCACCAAGGCGAGCAATCTGACACCGAAGGCTTTCTATTTGCAACATGACCGGCCGCAACAACGGGATTATCCACATTGAATAAAAAAAGCCGCCCGGTCAGCTATACTGACACAGACGGCTCTATCTCTTCAGCTATGGTTTCTTATTCGTCAGCATAACCCCTAACCTGACCGCTCTAAATTTTGATCAATTGAATATACCAATGATGTCTGAAAGTCAATGAGAATATATTGAATTCCATAGACAATATTCAGGTTGTCAAGGAGCGGCCGGATACAGTATTAAAATATTCACATTCAGTTCGGGTCAGCCGCAACGCTCCCCTGAGGGGCGGACGGGCTGGCTGCCGCCGGGTTGCCAGGCCGGCCTGAACCAGGAGCGCAGGATGCCGGGGGTTTGACTTTTGAACGTTCTCCCTTACCTTTGATCAATGGCAGGCAGCAGTCCCGCCTTACGGGCTTAGTGGTAACAGTCACCTTGACCAAAAGGAGGTTACCCCATGAAGCTGCTGCAAGAGTACGAGGAGCACGCTTACGCCCTGCTGCGCATGGTGACGGGGCTCATGTTCTCGTTCCACGGCGCTCAGAAGATCTTCGGGATTCTCACCGAGTTACCGCCGCCGATCGGGTCCCAGCTCTGGCTGGGAGGGCTCATCGAGCTGGTGGCAGGGGTCGCGGTGCTGGTGGGGTTGCAGACCCGGCTTGCCGCCTTCCTGTGCAGCGGCGAGATGGCCGTGGCCTATTTCCAGTTTCACTGGAAGTTCCAATTCGGAGCTGAGTTTTTCCCGGCCATAAACAAAGGGGAGCTGGCCGTCCTGTACTGCTTCGTGTTCCTTTTCATCGCCTGTCGAGGCAGCGGCAAATGGAGCCTGGACGATCTCCTCCTGAAGCCTCTCAAGCCCCCCGCCGGTTGAAACCTTTTCAAAGGGGGGAGCTTTGTGGCTGCAGATCGACACTGGTCAGGCCTGCAAACAGCATCGGGGTCGACTTGTCGGACAAAGGTCAGGCGGAACAGTTCGGGGGGCGGTCCATGGTGGGCCGCCCCCCGTATCGTTCACTTCCTCCGCCTACATATTTCAGCGTCTTGTCAGCTGTTCCGACGGGTTAGTTCCTTCCAGGATAAGGGTCGAGGGTCGGCGTACCCGTCGGTCCACCGGTGCCCGCTCCGCCAGTGCCACCGGTGCCGGTATTCATGGTTCCGCCGGTGCCCGCTCCGCTGCCGCCTTTCGCCCTGCTGCAACCGGATCCTGTATCCGCTTCGCCGCCGGTGGCGCTACCAGTGGCGCCACCCTCCACGCTCTCCCTGGACTCCTCGACCGACTCCCTGCTTGGAGCATCCGGGCCGTAACCCGGTTCAACCGCGTTGGTAGTCGTTGTCAATGCCATCAAACCACCTATAGCCGCTGTCGTCAGCAGCAGACGTCTGATGCTTTTCATAATTGGTACCCCCTTCACCCGTCATTTCAGGGTGTTATTTCCGGGCTACAGTCTCCTCTCAATCAATTCTAAGATTTGATTAATTTTTTATCAACGCATTTGTTGCCGGAGGCACGTGATGAGCCGCATCCCCTTCAGCAGCCAACCCGGACGCTGAAGAGGGGGGACGGAGGTGGCAGTCGAATGCCCTTGACAACGGAGGGGGACCTCAATTACTATTCTCCGTCTACCGATCCTACTGAATCTCAAAGAGTTATCGAAATGCGCTCCACCCTGTCCCACTATTCACTTTTGCGCAGCAGCCTGGCACTAACCATGATCCTGGTAATCCTCACCATGAACAGTGGCAGTGCACAGCTCCGCAATTTTTTGCAGGATTTCAGGGAAACCATTTCCCACCAGGACTCCTTCTGTTCAGCCGATGACGGGCAACAAGGTTACGGGGTCAAGGATTTCAAACCCCCCAAGCAATCTTTCATTGACTACGGCTCTTTTTTCGGCAACTCCACCTCGCTGCCGGATTACTCGCCCCGCATAGCCCTCCTGATATTCTTCGAGGTGTTCCAGGCCGTTCCGAAATACTATCCGGATGTGCTGGTCCCACCTCATCCCTCCCAACATTAGCCGCACAAAAACCGCATCCGGTCCGCCGACCCCGGCTTCGATAGGTTCCCGGCATGCTGCACAGCAGTTACCGGTGACACCTTGCGTGTAGAGTTTCAGTGCCTGCTCCCAGAACACTTTCTCTGCCTGCGCCAAACGGAATCCGAGCGTCATTCGAGATCGAGGGTTAGGCATTGCTGTCACTCTAGACTTATAACCGTTTGCTCACAGGAGATTAACGCACCATGAACAAATATACCGTTTTAGTTGTTTTTGCCATATTTTCACTTGCCGGCCTTTCAGGCTGTGCCAATAAAGAGGTGCTGAAGAATCCGTCGCTGACTTCGACAGTAGCAGAAAAAGAGGATGCCTCAGTAAGGCGCAACCCAGAGGTGAAAAAAGAGATTGTCGAGGATAGGATACGGGAAGCTGCTACTGTCGCCGATGGTAACACTGGCCGTGGCGGGGAGAAAAACGAAGAGCAAAATGCCAAGATGCTTAACGCTGCCCTTGAAGCCATCTACTTCAACTATGATTCCGCTAGCCTGAGCCCCGAAGCGAGGCAGGGTATCTACCAAAACTTCCAGTTGCTCGCTCAAGACAGCAAGGTGAACCTGCAGATCGAAGGACATTGTGACGAGCGAGGTTCCGACGAGTACAACCTTGCCTTGGGAGAAAACCGGGCAAAAGCCGCCATGAAATACCTGGTCTCCCTCGGGGTCGCTGAGGACCGGATTTCCACCATAAGCTATGGCAAGGAAAAACCTGCAGCCGAAGGAAATGATGAAACGGCTTGGGCAAGAAACAGAAGGGCTGAATTCGTCGTTAACAGGACGGAGAAGTAACTAGAGCGAAGCGCCCGCACCAACTCTGCAGCTCGCCATTTCTCCATCCTTCCTGCCTTTCTCGGGGCAGATCAAGGTCAACTGTTTTTCCCGGTCTCTGGTCATGCGAAGCGCGGACAGCCGTGCCGGCTATCCCGCCGTCAACCCAGCCGTTGTTTCTTCGGACTCAGAACCTCGATATCTGCTCGACTTCTTGGCTCCTTTGGGCTATGTCCGGGCCTGACCCTCCGGCCTCTCGCATCCTGATTGGCGATAATCTTCCGCTGGAAAAACTCCCTCCCCTTCAAGGGGAGGGTGGGGGTGGGGATGGGGGAGTTCCGGCGCAANNGAGGAACCTGAACAGCGGAAGATTAGCGCTAATCAGGATACTTATTGACATAGTGTAACCAGTACACTATCATTTCTTCCATGACGACTTCCCACGGAGAAAACGATTGGAAGATACGAATCAATGGCGGAGAAGGACATCCCGTTCCACACGCGCACATTCTCTTCCGCGACGGCTCCCGTGTTTCTGTTGCTCTTGATTCTCTCGAAATCCTGGCCGGTGCGGTACGGCCCAAAAAAAGAATAGCACAAGCTGTCGCCTGGATAATCGCACACCGTGAAGAACTGCTTGCCGAGTACTGGAGGTTAAACCGATGAATAAAGCCCCCCTGATTACTGCCGCAAAGGTCACCGGCACCCTGCAGCTAGTTATCACCTGGAGCACAGGTGAAACCCTTAACTGCAACCTTGCCACCACGGTCCACCGTCATGCCGCTTTTGCCCCGTTTGTCGATCCAGCCATTTTCTCACAGGTTGCAGTTGAAGAATGGGGACATGGGCTTGATTGGCCGGGTGGTCTCGATATGGGAGCCGACCGGCTCTATCAACTTTGCCGTGAACAGGCCGGTTTGTTCTCTGCCGCCGACTTTGATGGTTGGATGCAGAAAAACCAGCTGTCCTTATCCAGCGCTGCTGAGGCCCTGGGGATGACACGTCGCATGATTGCCCATTATCGCTCCGGTTCCCGTCCTATTCCCAAAACGGTGCGGTTGGCATGTATCGGGTGGGAGACGCTTAAGGCAGCATGAGGTACGCGAAAGACTGGCATGCTCCGTCACGCGCGCATCATATTCCACCGGTAGGCAGTTCATTATCGGCCACGGCCCAGAAAGGAGAAGGCTCTGTATAATGCCTCGTGCGCCGGAATCTATGCGCAGTCACATGCGTTGGGGCGGATGGAGCAGCGGAACATCGCTTGATTGCGTGAACGTACGTGGCGGGATGGTCGCGGCGGCGGAATTCGAAACCGGCAGTTGGCGTTACCGGGTGCACACATCTAAAATTTCCGTAGTAGCTAGATTTGAGTCCGAATCAGAAGTTGAAGTTGTGACCGCGTGGCTTGGCGAGCCACCCTCTCCCCATCCCTCTCCCATCAAGGGAGAGGGGGCTTCGGCCGACGCGGGCCACTCCGCTGGAGTGGTCAAAGCGGAATCACACATGACTCGGGGACAGTATGGTTTGCTATTCCTTTACGGTGAGGGACTTTCACCCTTAACTCCTTACCGGTCTCCCGGCGCACTAGTGCCAATCTGCAGCCACTGCCCAAAACCCCCTCCCCTTCAAGGGGAGGGCCGGGATGGGGATGGGTTTTTCGGCATCAAAGCACCCCATCCCCCTCCTAACCTCCCCCTTGAAGGGGGAGGGACAAACAACTGGCTGAAGATTGTACCTAATCAGGTCATCGCATGCCCCCTGTGTCAGGATAGTTGTCCAGGCTGCCAGAATTTGGCCATAGGCTAAGCCGAGCACGTCTTCCTTGCGGTCGGCAATGAGGCCTGCGAACTGACCACCGGCGCTCCAAGTCTTCTTGATCGCATAGACGTCCTCGTCGCGGCCGGCCATAGCGGGCGAACAGAGTCAGCTTGTCGGTGATCTGCTGAAATGAAGGCCATTGCCAAATGTTTTTTAACAGCATCAGCAGATCCTCGGCAGCTGCTCCCCCGCCAGCATCTCCACCGCCCTCATGCCGCCCACAACCGTCTCCATCCGCACCCGGCCGCTGCCGGCTGCGGTCACCTCGCCGATGACGGCCGCCTCTCTCCCCAGGGGATGGTTGCGCATGCGCTCCAGCACCCGCTCCGCGGCCTCGGGGGCCACGACGGCGAGCAGCTTCCCTTCGTTGGCCACGTAGAGCGGGTCGATGCCGAGCAGTGCGCATACGCCCCGGACGGCTCCCTGGATGGGGATCGCCCCCTCGCGCAGGGTGATGTCGACCTGCGACTGGAGGGCGATCTCCTTGATGGTGGTGGCGACGCCGCCGCGGGTCGGGTCGCGCAGCACGCGGATACCCTCCCCCTCTGCGAGCATCTCCTGCACCAGTCCGTTCAGCGGCGCCGAGTCGCTCATGATATCGCTATCCAGCTCCAGCCCCTCCCGGCTGGCGAGCACCGCGATGCCGTGGTCACCGATGGTGCCGCTCACCAGCACCTGGTCCCCTGGCCGCGCCAGATTGCCGCCGATCTCAAGGGCGTGCTCCAGGGCGCCGATACCGGAGGTGTTGATGAATATCTTGTCGGCGCTCCCCCTGGCCACCACCTTGGTGTCGCCGGTGACGATCCTAACCCCAGCCAGATCTGCGGCGCGCCGCATGGAGCCGAGTATTTCCGCCAGGGCCTTGCGGCTGAAACCCTCCTCCAGGATCAACCCGACGCTGATGAAGAGCGGCCGCGCCCCCATCATGGCAAGGTCGTTGACCGTGCCGTTTATGGCCAGGTCGCCGATGTTGCCGCCGGGGAAGAAGATCGGATCGACTACGTAGGAATCGGTGGTGAATGCCAGACGCTGGCCGTTGTGGGTCAGCAGCGCCGCGTCGTTCCGTCCGGCGGCCGGGATGTCCGAGAGGGTCGGTATGATGAGATCGTCGAGGAGCTGGTGCGATAGTTTCCCGCCGCTGCCGTGGCCCAGTAAGATGAGGTCCTTGTCCAATGTGATTCTCCTGATGCTCTGAATTTCTACCTTCCGTACTTGTATGCCGCTGCGCAGGTCCCCTCGGAAGAGACCATGCACGCCCCCACCGGCGCCTCGGGGGTGCAGGCCGCGGCAAAGAGGGGACACTCGAAGGGGGTCACCTTCCCCTTCAGGATCTCGCCGCACAGGCACCCCTTGTGCTCCCTGGGCTCCTCGACGGCAACCGGAATCGCCTTTTCCGCATCGTAGGCGGCATATGCGGGAGCGATCTCCAGGCCGCTCCCCGGGATCACCCCGATCCCGCGCCATTCCGCGTCGAACGGGACGAAGACCTCCGCCAGGATCTGCTGCGCCTTCCGGTTCCCCTCCCGCTTCACCACCCGGCTGTACTCGATCTCCACCTCGCTTCTCCCCTCCACCACCTGGCGGACCAGCATCTCCACCCCCTGCATGATGTCGGTCGGCTCGAAGCCGGTGACCACGCACGGGACCCGCTGTTCGGAGGCCAGGAAGCTGTAGGAGTCAGCGCCGATGATGGCGCTCACGTGGGCCGGACAGAGGTAACCGTCGATGGCGAGCTCCGGGTCCGCCGAAAGGAGCTGCATCGGGATCGGGATGGTCTTGTGCGCCGCCAACACGAAGTAGTTGTCGACCCCCCTGGCATGGGCGGCCAGGATGCTCCCGGCAATGGTGGGTGCGGTGGTCTCGAAGCCGACCCCGACGAAGACCACCCTCTTGCCGGGGTTCCTTTCGGCCAGCGAGACGGCATCCAGGGGGGAATAAACCACCCTTACGTCCCTTCCCCTCGCCCTCTCTTCCATAAGGCAAGAGCTGGAACCGGGGACGCGCACCATGTCGCCGAAGGTGGCGATGATGGTTTCGGGGAGCCGGCTGTAGGCGACCGCCTTGTCCACGTAGCCGTTCGGGGTGACGCAGACCGGGCAGCCGGGACCGGAGATGAGCCGCACCTCCGGCGGCAGGAGGCTCCTGATCCCGTACTGGTAGATCGCCATGGTATGGGTGCCGCAGACCTCCATGAAGGTCATCGGCGCCGTTCTCCCGGAGGCCAGTTTCCCGATCCGCTCCGCCAGCCCCAGAACGGTCCGGCGGTCGCGGTACTCGTCCATGTAGTTCATAGCTCATCATCCTCCGCGCCGAGAGCTTCCCGCAGCAGGCGCAGGGATTCCTGCGCATCCTCCTCGTCCAGTTTCGAGATGGCGAAGCCGGCGTGGACAATGACGAAGTCCCCCACTTGCACCTCGTCGTCGAGGATCATGAGACTCCCCTCGCGTTTAACCCCATCGATCTCAGCCACGATGTCGGTACCGTCGATACTGACTACCCGCATGGGTACACCCAGACACATATTTTTGCTCCTTCTCAGATATTTCCCCTTGTCAGGGGAAGATAGCGACCTTTTTTGGCTTCCAGTTTCCCGATTAGCCCCCGACCCCGCCTGCAGCGGCGTTTTATCCCGAAGCAAGTAGTAGTCTCTTTCAGCTTCCGCAGGCTCCTCCCCCCGGAGGGGGGAGGTTGGGAGGGGGGAAGAGCTGTCTGACGGGACAGGCAGAGCTCCCCCTCCCTGATATGGTTGTGGCGTCGGGTCCCATGACCGCAACCTGCTCAGAGCGACAATCTTCCGCTACCGACCACTCTCCCTCCCCTTCAAGGGGAGGGGCGGGGTGGGGATGGGGTAAAGCCTGCGTCAAAGCAAACCCCCATCCCCCTCCTGTCCTCCCCCTTGAAGGGGGAGGGACGTACAGCGGAAGACCATCGCTAATCAGGGTTCAGTTTTGGCTTCCAGTTTTCTAGCGCAGTGCATGTCCCGCGATCACCGCCTGCCCCAGCGCCAGCCCCCCGTCGTTTGGGGGAACCAGCCGGTGGGTGAAGACCTGAAAGCCGCGGGCGGTCATAAGGTCGTGGACCCGCTCGGCCAGCATCTTGTTCTGGAAGACACCCCCCGACAGCACCACCCGCTCGACACCGCTCTCCAGTCGGATCCTGTCGCAGACCTCCGCCGTCACCGCCGCCACCGCGTCATGGAAGCGCCGGGCCATAACCGAGGCTGCCTCGCCGGCGGCGATATCCCGGACCAGGGCGGCGATCATGGGGCGGAAATCGGCAACGAGCCGCCCTTCTTCCGCGGCTATCCCGAAAGGGTAGTTCCAGGGCGACTCCCCCCGCTGCGCCACTCCCTCCAGCTCGATGGCCGCCTGCCCCTCGTAGCTGTTCCTGCTCCTCACTCCGATCAGCGCCGCTACGGCGTCGAACAACCTGCCGCAACTTGAGGTGAGAGGGGTGTTGATCCTCCGGGAGAGCATCTTGAGGAAAAGCTTCCGCTCCAGGTCGGGGACCTCCGACAGGGAGGGAAGCGGGAGATCGAACAGCTCCTCCCCGCACAGGTCGTAGAGATAGGCGATCGCCATCCGGAGCGGTTCCCGCGCCGCCGCATCCCCCCCCGGCATGGGGACATAGCGGAAATGGCCGCGCCGCTCAAAAGCGCGGTAGCCGCCTAGCAGGAACTCCCCTCCCCAGATTTTGCCGTCCAGGCCGAACCCGGCGCCGTCGAAGATCACCCCGATCACCTCCCCCTCCAGGCGGTTCTCCGCCATGCAGGAGGCCAGGTGGGCGTGGTGGTGCTGGACCGCTATCCTCGGCACCCCCTCGATTTCGCCGGCAAAGCCGGTGGAGAGGTAATCGGGATGGAGGTCGTGGGCCACGGCAACCGGCTGTATGTCGAGGATCTGCGCCAGGTGAGCCACGGTCTCTTCCAGGGATCGCTGGGTGGCGCTGTTCTTCAGGTCGCCGATGTGCTGGGACAGGAAGGCCCGCTCCCCGCTGGTCAGGCACACGGCGCTCTTCAGCTCCCCGCCGACCGCCAGCACGCTTTGCTGGGGCGCCGGGAGCGGGATGGAGCGCGGAACATAGCCGCGCGAGCGGCGCAGAAAGAGCGGATTGCCCTGGAAGACCCGGATCACCGAGTCGTCGGAGCAGACCTCGATGGCACGGTCATGGGTAAGGAAAAAGTCGGCGATCCCCGCAAGCCGCTGGAACGCCTCCCGGTCCCGGTAAAGAATCGGCTCCCCGGAGAGATTGCCGCTGGTCATCACCAGGGCGCTGAAATTGCCCCGCAGCAGGAGCTGCTGAAGGGGGGTGGCGGGGAGCATCATCCCGAGATAGCCGTTCCCCGGGGCGACCAGGGGGGAGACCGGCGAGCCGTCCCGCTTGGGAAGGATCACGATCGGCCGCTCCGGCCCGCAGAGAAGCCGTCTCTCCAGGTCGCCGCAGCAGGCGTGCCGCTCCACCTCGGCGAGGCTTGGGGCCATAAGGGCGAAGGGCTTTTCCTCCCGCCTCTTGCGCCGCCTGATCTCCCGCAGCGCCCCGTCGTTGCAGGGATCCAGCGCCAGGTGGTAGCCGCCGGTCCCCTTGACCGCCAGGATCCGCCCTTCCCTGAGGAGCGAAACCGCCATGGCGACCGGGTCCCCGTCGATCTCCCTCCCCCCCGGCTCCGTGAGGGCAAGGCGCGGGCCGCAGACCGGGCAGGCGTTGGGCTGGGCGTGGAAACGGCGGTCCGCCGGATTCTCGTACTCGGCGCGGCAGGCGTCGCACAGGGCGAACCCCGCCATGGTGGTGAGGGGCCGGTCGTACGGGATGCCGGTGATGATGGAGTAGCGGGGCCCGCAGTTGGTGCAGTTTATGAAGGGGTAGAGGTACCGGCGGTTCCCCGGGTCGAACAGCTCCCCTAGGCACTCTGCGCAGACGTCGCCGTCCGGTGCGATCTGGATCTGGTTCTCCCCCCCTGCGCTCGGCAGGATGAGGAACCCGTTCTCCCCCGTAGGGGGGATCTCCCGTTTTCTGATCGAGGCGATGACGGCAAGGGGGGGTACCTCGCGTTCCATCTCCAGGGAAAAGGCGGCAAGGTCGGCAGCTGTCCCCTCTGCCTCCAGCAACACTCCGCCGGCGCTGTTGCGCACCCAGCCACTCACGCCGTGCCTTCCAGCCAGCCTGAAGATAAAGGGGCGGAATCCCACCCCTTGAACGATCCCTTCGATTTCTACCCTGATTCGCGCTATATACCGCATGTCACCTGACCCTGGAGACGCAACAGGCTTTGTCTCTATCCATTCTTCGCCGCCGGCATTCCTGCCGCCAGCCAGCCCCGCCGGGCCTCGATCCCGAGCCAAGCCAGGAGCAGCTACGCCTTGCTGCCGCCATTCTCCGAGCCCCCCTTCAGCTCGATCTCGGTTCCTTCGGCAGCCCTTTTGAAATTCCTGATGCTCTTCCCCAAGGCGGCTCCCAACTCGGGAAGCCTGCCGACACCGAATATCACGACAACGATAACGAGAATGATGACCATCTGTGGCATGCCGAATCCGAACATGACAACCTCCTGCCAATTGGATTTTTCAAAGTTCCTGCTTCTTCCTTGCCACGTTCCGCTCCAGCCAGCCGTACCAGAGCTCCATCCCCTGGCCGGAGCGGGCGGAGAGCTCGAATATGTCGATGCCGTGGCTGACGCGCAGGGCCATCTCCTTGCACCCCCCCAGGTCGAAATCGAGGTGTGGGAGGAGGTCGACCTTGTTCATCAGCATGACGTCGGCGGCGTGGAACATGTGGGGATACTTGAGCGGCTTGTCCTCCCCCTCGGTGGTGCTCAGGACCACCACCTTGTGATCTTCCCCCAGGTCGAAGGAAGCGGGGCAGACGAGGTTGCCGACGTTCTCGATGAAGAGTATATCGAGGCTGTCGAGGTCGAACTCGTCTACCGCGTGGCGGACCATGTGGGCGTCCAGGTGGCACCCGGCTCCGGTGTTGATCTGCCTGACCGGCGCGCCGGTGGCCGCGATGCGCCTGGCGTCGTTGTCGGTCTGCTGGTCCCCCTCGATGACCGCGCAGCGGAACCTCCCGGAGAGGTCACGCAGGGTCCGTTCCAGGATAGTGGTCTTCCCCGAGCCGGGGGAGCTGACCAAGTTCAGGGCGAAGATCCCCTTCTCCCGGAAGAGCGCCCGGTTCCCCGCAGCGAGGCCGTCGTTCCTGGCCAGGATGTCGGCCTCCACGGTGATCCTCTTCGCTTCCTCCCGGTCTCCATGTCCAGGGTCCCCGTGGCCGTGGTGGTGATGATGGTGATGGTCATGATGATCATGGCCGTGGTCGTGGCGTTTTTTTGTGGCGCAGCTGCACGTGGTGCACATGTTATTCAACCTCCAGTTCTTTTACCCGCAGTTCCTCTCCTGAGAGGAGCTCGACCCCGTAGGCGCAGCAGGCGGGACAAGGGTGATGGTAAGCGGCAACGGCGAATTCGGCGCCGCACCCATGGCAGCGCCCCCTGGCCGGCAACCGCTCGATGGAAAGGCGCGCCCCCGCCAGGGAGCTACCCCTGGTGCAGGCCTCGAAGCAGAACTCGACAGCCTCCGGCACGACTCCGGCAAGATCGCCGATCTCCAGGGTGACCGAGGTGACCGGCCTCCCTGCCGCGTGTCTCTCACAGATGTCGACCACGCTCCTGGTTATGGACATTTCATGCATTGGTATCCCCACCCCCTCCCCAGTTCCACTGCCATTAAGTTAAGCTCCTACTGATCGCTCCCCCTCCCTTGATGGGAGGGGGTAGGGGGCACTGCCATTAAGTTAANNAACTTAATGGCAGTGCTCCCCAGCTCTCCCACTCAAGGGTGTGGGGTATTTCGGTATCGTTGATGATCCTTTGAGCGTGATTCAAGCATGCTTATCTCCCCCTTCTTCAGCCCGCCACCGAGCTGGCAGGAGTCGCAGCAAGGGGGGCGATGACCCGGTCAAACAGGTAGTCGGCCAGGAGCGGGACCCGGCTGGCCACTTCGGCGGACAGTTCCTGGGAAAAAACGATCTCCCGCGGTTCGATCCCGTAATACTCCACCTCCGGCGCGCACCCCAGGAGCCTCAGGTGGGCCAGCACCTCGTCGAACTGGATGTCGTGGACGGAGCGGGTGCCCATGGACTTGGGCTCGGTGGCGCCGAAGTGGTAGACGCTCCCCGGCTCACCCCCGGCCCGGACGGCATCCACGACCACGATCTTCCTTGCCTTGACCAGCTCGGGGAGCATGCGCAGAATGCCGGTACCGACGTCGAGCACCGCCACGCCCGGCGGCAGCTCCCGCTTCATGAGTTCCTCCGCCACCCGTACCCCGGCGCCGTCATCCTTCAGGAGCACGTTTCCCATTCCCAGCAGGTAGAGCATGGCGTCACCTCTGGCGCATCACGATCTCACTGACCGTGCGCCGGTCGGCGTCGGTGACGTGGACCGCGCACCCCATGCAGGGGTCGAAGGAGCGGATGATCCGGAACAGCTCCACCGGCTCGGCGGGGTTGGCCACCCTGACCCCGGTCAGCGCCTGCTCGATGGCCCCCGGCACCCCCTGGTCGTCGCGGGGGGAGGAGTTCCAGCAGGTGGGGGTGATGATCTGGTAGCGGGTCAGCTTCCCCCCAGCGTACTCGAACCAGTGCCCCAGCCCGCCGCGGGTCGCCTCGGTGTAACCTTCCCCCCTGCCGCTGGCAGGCATCTGGCTGACATGCTTGTAGCCGCTGTTGTCGAAGGCGAGGTCGTAGAGCCACTCCCGCATGGCGTAGGCCACCTTGCGCGCCTCCAGCGCCCGGGCCCGGTGCCGGTCCATGACCGAGATCCCACCCACGTACTCGTTGTTGATGGTCATCCGCGCCAGGGCACCCAGTTCGTACACCTCCCCAGCCAGCCTGGGCGCCTTCAACCAGGAGTAGGCCCCGGCCTTGGAGGTGCTGGGAGTAGTGGTCCCCTGGGCCGGGTGCTTGCCGGTATCGCTAGCGCTGTACCAGGAATATTTGACCTGCTCGCCGATCTGAGCGGTGTCCAGGGAAGTGATGGAGCCGCTTCTGTACTTGCCCCTCCTGAACAGCCTGTTTCCGGCCGCGTCCAGTGGCAGCGCGCCGTAGGAGAGGAGGTTGCCGGGCCCCCTGCCGATATTCAGGTAGTCGCTGTAGGTCGCAGCGAGCTTTTCCACGTCGGGGATGTAGGTGGTGTCGATGAAGGCGATCAGGGTGTCCAGGTAGCTCCTGAAGGCGGCAACGTTGGTGCTGCTGGGGGCCTGGGTCACCCCGCCCGGTATGTAGGACATGACGTGGGGGACCTTGCCGGCGAACAGCGATCCCGCCTCGTGGGCGATCCGGCGCATCTCCAGGGCCTTCACGTAGTGATCGACGTAGAGCTGGTTTTCGCTCGCGGAAAAGCGGTAATCCCCGGCATGGGTCGGGGTGAAGGGGGGGATGGCCGGCCCCTTGATATAGTCCAGCAGCGCCAGGTGGTAGAAGTGGAGGATGTGGTCCGAGACGAAGTCGGTCCCCTGCACCAGGTTGCGCAGCACCCTGGCGTTATTGGAGATGATGATCCCGAAGGCCTGCTCCAGCGCCTCCACCGCCGCGGTGGCGTGGGGCACCGGGCACACCCCGCAGATCCGTTGGGTGATGTGTACGGCGTCCCGCGGGTCCCTGCCGATCAGGATGTTCTCGAAGCCGCGGAACATGGTGCCGCTGGCGTGGGCCGCGGTCACCGTGTTCAGCCCGTCGATCTCCACCTCCACTTTCATATGACCCTCGATCCTGGTGATCGGGTCCAAGGTAATCTTTGCCATCTAGGGAATCCTCCTTGTTATCGTCGATCTAATGGGAGCTAAGCGTAGGAGCCGAACTTGAATATGGGCGACTGGGGAAAGGTCGAGTTGGAGCAGCCGATGCACATCTGCCCGGAGCCGATGCACCAGTTCTTGCCGTTGTTCCATTTGCGGCTGGGGCAGTTCTGGTTGGTGCCCGGGCCGACGCATCCGAAGTTTTTGAAGCATCCGGTCGCCGTGCCGAGGGTCGGGGCACTGCCGGTCCCTCTCCGGTAGCAGGTGGAATGGATCTTGTCGCCGTAATAGGCTTTGGGCCGGCTCTGGGCGTCCAGGGCTACGCTCTTCCCGGAGAGGATGGTGACGATGGCGCCGAACACCGACTCCGGCGGCGCCGGGCAGCCGGGGATGCTGATGACCGGGTTCAGCGTCTTGCCGGTCAGCACGGTTTTCAGCGGGCTGATCCCGACCAGGTTGCTCCCCGCGCCGGGGATCCCCTTGTAGGAGGCGCAGGTCCCGACGGCGATCACATGCTTGGCCTTGGGGCCGAGCGTGTTGACCGCCTCCAGCATGGTCACCGGGACGCCGTTGCGCTCGCCGATGATGCAGTAATTCCCGTTGTTGGCGGTGGACACCCCTCCCTCCACCACCAGGATGAACTGTCCCGCGTTCCCCAGAGCCGCCTGGTCCATGGCCTGGATGGCCGCGTCCCCTCCCGCCGCCATCAGTGTCGGGTGGTACTTCATGGAGATCTTGTTGATCAGGATGTCGTCGATGGTAGCCGGCTGGACCACGTTCAGCGCCGCCACCGAGCAGCCGGTGCAGCTTGAGCCCTGCAGCCAGATCACCGGCGGAGAGGTGGCAGCGGCCAGGGCCTCCTCCACCTTTAACAGATCTTGCGGTGAAAGCCCCAGCACCGCCGCCGTGGCGGCCGCCCATTTCAGAAAATCGCGCCTGTTAATCTGCATCTTTATCCCTCCTTGTTGTGAGCTGCGGCTCCAGATAAGTAAGCTGCCAATCCATGTCATATTGCCCTTGAAGTTGCCCCCTGTCAGACAGGTAATGCTTGAAGATTTCCTTCGTGCTTTGTTTCACGAGACCTAGATAATTTAGGGGAAGGGAAATCTCCAGCGCACCCACATATAACGACATTCATTTTCAAGTCCCTACCGCAAAGCGGTCCACAGTTGCTGCAGCAGACCCTACCGGGGTCCCGTTCCTTGCCGCCACTTCGATTTTCCTGACGGTGGGCGAAAACCTGATTGTCCTATCTGGCTGGCGTATTGAGGCTGGCTTTTTAGACGGAGGCAGTAAATGGATTTGAAAATCGCATTCGTTTGTAAACCTGCTTTCCCGAACTGTCAATGGTTAATTTGACGCCTGCAGAATTTTTCACACGGCAACCTCCCACCTGGGCGGCACATAACCATCTCTGTGCAGCGGGGGAATCAGGTTCGGTGCATCGGCTCGACGGGAAGATTTTTGTTGACTTCGTGGCTGCACCCGTGTAGCTCCTGTGGAAATCAGCTCATCCTACGTAACGATAATTATAGTTGACACTTTAGGCACTGTGTGTAAACAATAATAGCCGTTATGACCAAGAGAACCGTTACAATCTATCCATCTTCAGCGAAAGAAATGGAGGCACTGGGGCAGCGCCTCAAGGATGCGCGGCTTCGTCGTCGTTTTTCCATGGAAACGGTTTGTTCCAGGGCTGATATTTCACGTCCGACGCTTTACAAGGTCGAGAATGGTGATCCCTCGGTTGCCATCGGAATCTACGTCCAGGTACTGCGCGTCTTGGGAATGGTTGAAGATCTGTCAATGATAGCCAAGGAAGATGTTCTGGGGCGCCGTCTGCAGGACGAATCACTCCCCCACCGAAAAAGGGCTCCACGCAGGAAGCAGCCGACAGGAGACAGTGATGGCTAAGGCAAAAGGGGACCAGATCTGGGTCTGGCTTGACGATCCTGCCTTCGGTCCCCTTCAGCACATAGGCACGCTGTCCCGTGGGGATCGGGGAAGCGTACGTTTTTCCTACGAGCCAACCTGGCTCAAGCATGCCCATGCCTTTCCCCTGGACCCGGAACTGGATCTGTTTGCCGGTGAATTCTTCCCTGGGGATTCCAATTTCGGCGTGTTCATGGATTCATGCCCCGACCGCTGGGGGCAGATCCTGATGAAACGCCGGGAGGCGGTCGAAGCCAAGGAAGAAGGCCGTACTCCGAGAAAAAGACGCCAGTTATCTGGAAATGGCGGAATTTCTGGCCACTTACGGTGAGGCCGATCATATCACCCAAAGCCTCGAAGAGCTTTTCACCAGGGTTGCCTTCAACGTCGCCACCGCCAACCGCGATGATCACTTGCGGAATCATGGCTTCATCCGGTCTCCCGAAGGGTGGCGCCTAGCCCCGGCCTTCGACATGAATCCATCTTTCAAGAAAGACGAGCACGTCCTTTCTCTGGATCTATATAACCGGCAACCCGGTCTGGATGTGGTGCTAGCAACCGCTGACTACTACAGACTGGAAACCGGCCGCGCCAGGGAGATCGTCAATGATGTGTGCAAGGTGGTGGGAGGATGGAAGGTCCGCGCCAGGAAGCTTGGCTTGACCTCGCAGGAATGTGCCGAGGCAGAACACCTATTTCTGCACACTCCGAACAAATGAGGAAAAATTTTCGTAAGATTCAGAGCGCTGCCGCCGATGCCAAGCCCGAAAGTGGGGCACAAAGGAAGGGACGTTGTTCATGCGTTTCTATCTCCACTTGCCCCCGAGAATCGCATCATCGCATGAACGTCCCCTCCTCTGTCCCCGATATATTTTCGAGACCCGGACGGAAACCTGATCGAGGTCTCGAATTATCTTTGACCGCTGATGGTGGTCGCCGCGCTTAGCTTAGCCTAATCTACGCCTTTTTGACGAACTCGGACTTCAGCTGCATGGCGCCGATGCCGTCGATCCTGCAGTCGATGTCATGGTCTCCGGAGACTATGCGGATGTTCCTGACCTTGGTGCCGACCTTGACGACCGCCGACGATCCCTTGATCTTGAGGTCCTTGATCACGGTCACCGAGTCGCCGTCGCTCAGCACGGTGCCGAATGCGTCACGCACGACGCTGTCCGCCTCGGCACTCTCGGCTGTCGTCTTGCTCCATTCATGGGCGCATTCCGGGCAGATGTACAGTTCGCCGTCTTCATAGGTGTATTCCGAGCTGCAGGAGGGGCATTTGGGTAAGGCTGTCATTCGGTGTCCTTTTCATGGTTGGTTGCACGGCTGCTTCACGCAAAAAACCCCGGAAGCCTTTTCGGCCACCGGGCACAAAGGAGGGGACGTCCCCTCCTCCACACGCAATTTGATTGGATATGGCCACAGTTGCAATAGCCTGACAGAAATCAGTCAAACCTCAAAATTTGGTCGCCGTTTCAGGCCCGCTGGCAGCTTACGAGGGTCCTTATCCTCTCAATGAGGATGGGGACCCTTTTCTGGCTGGCAGAGTTCGGCAGCAGATGGCCTGGCAGCGCATCGAGAAAGGCCCGATTTTTTAGGAAGCGCTCGAACTCCTCAGCAAGAAAGTCCCTAACATCTGCGGGGGCAGCTATTACCTCCTCGACGACCTCAGCCCTGCCATCGAGAAGGGTAATGATGTCCTCCATGTCGTGGCTGGCAAAGAAGTCGTCGCCCCCCCGGTTGTGGAAGGCATCGATCTTGGTAGCGAGGAAGTAGGGAGCCGTCACCAGGCGAATGGCCATATCGGTCACGAAGGTGGCCAAGACGGGCAGCGACGTGCCTAATCATGGCTAGGTTGACCTCTACGACTCTATTCATGCGTCAGCCTTGTTGTCAGCTCTTTTTGTTCTTCAATCCGCTTGCCAGTGAACTGACCTTTTTTCCCAACCTTTTCACGTCCCTCAGTTTTCCGTTCCAGTACTCGACATAGGCGCTGTAGCCCTGGCTGGTTGTCAGGAACTGAAGGTGTTGTTCCGGCCCTAGTTTATAGGCCATTATCGTCTCCATTCCAAGTCGCCTGGCCTTCTCCATCCGGTGGTTGCCGTCAATCACGTTGTAGCGGCCGGGTGATATTTCGGCGACGATGACCGGTCTGGTGATGTCAACCGCCGTCAGGTGCTCTTCATTGAACTTGGATGCGCCCCTGCTGAAATCTTTGACCTGGACCTCTTCGCAAGGGATTTCGTGGCTCGTGATGTATTCGGTCATCTTCGTTATGTTGAAGACGAAGATTCCATTTGGAAACAGCTCATCGTCATCTTCGACGGAGCACGGCGTGAACCGACTATCAATTTTCAATTTCCTGATCAATCTGGACATACCTCCACGCAGTTCAATTTGCCAAGACGTGCGGCGACGTGCCTAATGATGGCAAGGTTGCCCTCTACAGCCCTATTCATGCGCTCTAAACCTCATAGTTAGCTCCTTTACCGCCAGTTCCCGCTCCCTAGCCCTGCCGTCGCGAATGGCGTCAACTAAGGCCAGAAGTTCGTAGAGAGCACCGTCATTTGCCGCTGCCGTTGGTACCGAGTGAAAGAGAGGGGAGAACTCGTATCCACGTGCATTACCATCGGAGGACGGCCATACAGGGGGAAGTTCGTTAGTTTGCACAATCAGGGTGTTTAGGGGAGGCGCGGCATAGCTGGTGGGCATGCCGCGAGTCGGGCTACCGGCTTCGGGTGGGAACACGTACTTTACCCCATGGACCAGAAATTCGAGCAGGGATCTCATGATGGGGACTTTACGACTGGGGTCGTAGAGCCGAGAAGTCGTCGCACGCTTGATGCCACCGTGGACCTCGGACGAACTCATGCCGAGTTCGAGGGCGAGGGAGCTAAACGACCACGGCCGGTCGCCGATGACAACGAGTTTAAGGAGGATGACTATGTCTTGCGGTTTGAGAGTCATGCGGCATATTCTATTCGCGATTCGCGAACGGTGCAACCATTTTTTACCCCCAATCCTCTCTCAGTTCGGCTGTCCTTTCTTTAGCCCACCTGGCGGGATCGGCAAGCTCCTCAGTTAGCCATTCGGTGATGTTCAGACGGGAGTCGCCGGTCCACTCTGCCGGGTAGACAACCTGCCCAAGCTAATCCTTGTCGTTCGACGTGCTTCCAATTCGATTTTAGCGGCTAAAAACAGGCGGCAGCATGGCCCGGCTCCGTTTAGCTTTTGCCCGCTCTATCAACCGCGGAGGTCCTGGTCCACCCGCAAGGGTTGGGAACTCCTTCTTCCATAAGTTCAGAACTCCTGATCTCGTAACA
>DNRQ01000046.1:224-40308 GCA_003499925.1 Geobacter sp. | reverse complement strand
GGGTCCAGGGGCTGTAGTCAAAGGCAGCCTGAGTAGCGACAATCTTCCGCTACGACCCACTCTCCCTCCCCTTCAAGGGGAGGGTAGGGGTGGGGATGGGGTAAGTCTGGGGCGGACACCCCCATCCCCCTCCTGTCCTCCCCCTTGAAGGGGGAGGGACGTACAGCGGAAGATCATTGCAATCAGGTTTGCGGATTCTGCATTTTCTCGATTATGTTGCCGTAGTTGCGGCGTTGTCCGGCCAGATTCCCGTCGCCGGACTTCCCCCTCTCCCCGGACCGCCAGGGGAGAGGGGAGCAAAAGCTTGGACAGACCCCGCGGCGCTTACTGAGGCACTGCATCTTGGCCCGGGCGTCCTTGAGCGACTCGGCGTGACACTAATGGGAAGCAGCATGGGATTGCAGGAGGTCGACAGGTCGAAATGCCCATCGAACCCGGAATATCTACGAGGATGTCCTGCGAGAGACCAGCGAGCCTGGCGCCATGGTAGCAGATAAAGACGCGCCGGCACAACAGAAAGTGATCTGCCATGCCGGCAGGAGCAACAGCCGGCGGAGAAAGGGTCAAATCTGCCGTAAAGTAAGCCCATGGCATCAGGCTGGCGGGGGACTCGGCTCTCCCGGATCAGAGCCGATGATGCGCGCCGACCTGTCCGGCTCAGCGTTTGACCGTTTCCCGGAACCAGCGCAAAGAGCGTTTCAAGGTCTCGTCTATCGGGACCTTGATTTCCAGCCCCAGCGTCGAGGAAACCAGCCCCTGGTCCGGCACGAAAACGGAATTGTCCTCATGCATCCCCTTCACCACGACGTCGGATACCATGCTGGAATACTGCTTCACCTTTTCCGCCAGGTCGCCCAGGGTGATGCCGTAGGGGCTCCCCAGGTTATAGGCCATCCCGGAGGTGCCGTCGACCAGCATGCGCAGCAGCCAGTAGGCCATGTCGCTGGGATACATGTAACTTCGCACCGGCATGCCGTCGCTCACGATCCGGATGGTGTTGTCGGTGAGGGCGTCGCGGATGAAGTTGTTGATGGCCCACGGCTTGTCCAGAGACTGGTAGGGCCCCATGAAGGCAAAGGGACGGGCCGTGACGATCGGGAGTTTGCATGAGCTCCAGTAGGCGCAGCAAAGGGTCTCGGCATAGCGCTTGGCTCCGGGATAGACCGAAGTGATGGAATTGCAGGGGAGCGCCCCCACCGTCTCCTCGGTTATGGCGCTGCCGGCGCTGAACTGCCGGCCGTAGACCTGGCCGGAGCTTATGTTGAGGATCTTGGCCAGGTGGGGGAGGTTCATCGCGGCATCGAGGATGGTGGCCGTGCCCCGGGTGATGCTGTCCATCACCGCAACGGGGTTGGACATGTGCTGCCTGTTGTCCGGCGTGGCAGCGGCATGGATGATGTAGTCGACCTCGGCCGGCAGGTCGATGACGTCCCGCACGTCGGAGCTGACCAACTGGATCTCCGGCTTTTCCGCCAGATGGGGGGCCTTTTTCCTGAAGGCATCCAGGTCACGCCCCAACAGGATGAGCCGGGTCCCGAAGTCATGCCTTTCGTTCAGGTAGCACACCAGTTCGGCGATCCAGGTGCCGACAAACCCCGTGCCGCCGGTGACGTACAGCAGCCGGTTGCGCAGTCTGTCGAGCGCCTCCGGAGACGAGCCGACCACTTCTTGGCAGTCGGCAGTGATCATATCGCGCAGTTTTTTTTGCATGTCAGCCTCGCCTTTTCCTGTCCTGAAGTTCCATCGCCACCTCGACGATCTTGTCTTCCTGTCCCCCGACCACCTTGCGTATCCCCAGCTCGAAGAAGATGTCCCGCGGGTCCACGCCGTACTCCCGGGCCGCCAGGCCGACATGCTTGGCAAAACCGGAGAAGACGCCGGAGAGCCCGCTGACCAGGCTGACGCTGCTGATATAGGGAATGGCGGCCATGATCGTTTTCTCGACTATGTCGGCCGCGTCGAGCGCCTTGTAGAGATCGATCCCGGTCTTGATCTGCAGACGCTCGAACACGGCGACGATCACCTCCAGCTGTGCGTTCCCTGCGCCGGCGCCAAAACCCCGGGACGCTCCGTCGATGATCCGGGCACCGGCCTCAACCGCCGCCACCGAATTGGCCACCCCCATCCCCAGGTTGTTGTGGGCATGGAAGCCGACCGGGACCTTCAGGGAGGCCGCCAGGTGGCCGACCCGGTCCAGGACGTCGACCGGGAGGTAGGCACCGGCCGAGTCCATGAGGATTACCGCTTCGGCGCCATAGGACTGCATCTTCAGCGCTTCGTCGAGCAGTACCTCCTTGGGGGCCATGTGGCTCATCATCAGGACGCCGTAAGCCTCCTTCCCCTGCTCGCGGGTGTAGCTTATGTGGCGCTCGGTGATGTCGGCCTCGGTGCAGTGGCTGGCGACCCGCACCACGTCGACGCCGTAGTCGAAAGCATACCTCAGATCGTTGTTTATGGTGGCGAATCCGGGGATGACGTGGATACCGAGACGGGAGCGGGAGAGGTTTTCCCGGGCGGTCTGCAGCATCTCCCGGTCATCGAGCAGACTGAGACCTACCTGCAGAGAGGAGGCCCCCAGCCCGTTGCCGTGCCCCACCTCCACGATGGAGATCCCGGCGGCGTCGGCGGCCCGGCAGTACTGCGCGATGTGCTCCCTGGTCAGCTGGTGCGACAGGGCATGGGAGCCGTCCCTAAGCGTAGCGTCGCTGATGATGACATTTTTCATTGCGCCTCCCTCCCCTTGCCGCGATTCTTGGCGAATTCCTCGGCGACCGCGATGGCGGCGCAGTTGATGATGTCGAGATTCCCCGCATAGCTCGGGAGGAAGTCGCCGATACCCTTGACCCGGACCGACATGATGACCCGGTTGTTTTCATAGGTGGGGGGGATGACCAGCTTGTAGCTCGGGACGTACTGCTGTATCTTCTGGACCATCTCGGCGATCCCCTGCTGCAGGGCCGGAAGGTCGACCCGGGGCATCTTGGCGTACACCGTGGTCTGCATGTCGATGCACGGCTCGGCAGGGTTCAGGTTCAGGATCGCCTTGGCCCGCCCGCAGCCGGAGAACATCTTGACACCTTTCTCGGTGGTCTCGATGTACTCGTCCAGGTTGAGGCGCGTCGCCGGCCCGGCGCTCTTGGAGGCTATGGTGGAGACGACTTCTATGTACTCCACATCTTTCTGGGTCTGGCCGATCACGTAGGCGAGCGGTATCGAGGCCTGGCCGCCGCAGGTGATCATGTTGATGTTGACGTCGTTCAGGCAGGCATCGAGGTTGATGGCCGGAATGCAGAACGGTCCCAGCTTCGCCGGAGTGAGGTCTATGGCGATGATGCCGAGCTCCGCAAGGATCGGCGCGTGGATGTTGTGGCTCATGGCCGAGGTGCAGTCAAAGACGATGTCGCAACTCCCCGGATTGTCCTGGATGCATTGGATCCCCTTGTCGGAGACGGCAACGCCGAGGGTGAGCGCCCGCGACATCCCTTTGGAGGAGAGGTTGCGGCCGATGAACAGCGAGCACTCCAGCCACGATGAACGAAGCACCTTGTACAACAGATCGGTGCCGATATTGCCGCTTCCCAGTATTGCGACCTTGAGCTTATCCATTTTCACCTCTAGTTCTGTTAGCTTCAGTTGGTCATATTAGCCGTTATTTCCTCATCAACCAAAAAGGGGAACATGTGGTGCAGCGGCATGGACTTCATCTTGCCGTCCGGCATCACCTTGGAGGAAACCGACGGGATGATTTTCTGGTCCGGCTGAGCCTGAATGCCGATCACTACCGGCCCTTCCATGGCGATCGCCTGTGCCAGGACCTGGTCCAGGTGGTCCCGGTTGCCGCATTCGAGGTAAGGGAGTCCGTACGACAGGGCCACCTTGTCCAGCGCGGGCAACGAAACGCCGGAGTCGTCACTGGCCCCGACCAGGTTTCCGTTGAAGAAGGAGTTCTGGGTATTCCTGATGGAAACGTAGCCGCCGTTGTTCACCACGAAGAGTTTCAGGTTCAGGTTGTGGTGCCGCATCACCTGCAGTTCGTGACAGTTTACCTGCAAGGAGCCGTCCCCGGTCACACAGACCACGGTCCGGTCCCGATCGGCAACAGAAGCGCCGATACTGGCCGGCAAGGCGTAACCCATGGCACCCAAGGCACCGGAGACGATGTAGCGCTGCCCCTGCTTCGCCCTGAAGGCCTGCCCCATCACGTAGAAGGCGGACCCCGCATCGGTCACTATGGTCGCGTTTTCGCCGACCGCGCGGCTCAGGCGGTCGGCAAATTCATAATAGTTGATCGGGCCGTCGTCCATGAGATGCGGTTCGGCAATGACGGCATATTTCTTCTTCCAGGAGGAACAGCGCTCGAACCAGGCCTGACGCTCTGCCGCTAGCCCGGAGCGACCGTCGGCTTTTCCGGCCAGATCGAGAGCTCCGGGCGCCTGGTCCAGAAAAGCCTGCACCGAGCAGTTCAGTTTCAGGTCGACGCCGACGTGCTCGCGCTTCAACACGGCCGGGTCCATCTCTACCTGGATCTTGTAGGCGTCGGGGGCAAATCCGTCCGACTCGTATCCGGTGGTCTGTTCGTGCAAGCTGCATCCGAGCGAAAGGATCAGATCGGCGTTCTGCACGGCAAAATTCCCCGCCCGGTCCCCCTTGACTCCCGGATGTCCGACGAAGTTCGGCGCGTCGTAGGCGAGCAGGTCTTTGGCCAGTTGCGTCGTAACGACCGGGATGTCCAGTGCCGCCGCGAACTCCCGGAACTGCTCCCCGGCAGCTGCGCAGTTGATGCCGTGGCCGGCGAGGAGGAGGGGGCGCCTTGCCTCCATAAGCTTGACGCGAACCTGGTCCAGCAAAGCGGCGTCCACCCCGGCCCTGTCCCCCTGGTCGGGTGAAAAGCCTTTCAATTCCTCGACCTGCACCTTGGCGCCCTGTACGTCCAGCGGCACGTCTATCAGCACCGGACCGGGACGTCCGTGGGTAGCGAGGTAGATCGCCTTCTCCAGGTGGTACCGGACCATCTTGGGATCGTCGAGCATGATCGCGTACTTGGTGATGGAGCTCACGATCGGGACGATGTTGACCTCGAAGGTCCCGAACTGGCGCAGGTCGGAGATGCCGGAGCCTTGGATGGTGCAGGGGAGTTTGCTTTGACCGGTGAGAAAGAGGATCGGCGAGGAGTCGAGCCAGGCGCCGACGATCCCCGTCACCAGGTTGGTCCCCCCCGGCCCGCTGGTGGCGTAGCAAAGCGCCAGCTTCCCGGTTTGCCGCGCATACCCTTCAGCGGCCATGGCAGAGGCCTGTTCGTGGTGATTGCAGTAGTATTTGATCCGCTCCTCGCGGCCGACTGCGTCGATCAGGTGCATCATCCCGCCGCCGGAAAGCATGAATGCCGCCTGCACGCCGTAGTCCGCTAGATGTCGCGCGACGTAATCCGAAACTCTCATTTCCATGGGTCAGCCCTTCTTGATAAGGTTAGCTAAAGATTCAACTACGCCGCCTACCGCGCGATGGATGAAGTAACTGTCGACCGAGTAGACCAGGAAGTTGGCGCCCAGCGACAGGGCGTTCTCGATTTCCTGTTCGGAACGGACCATCATCCCTGCAGCCTTCCCCGATTCACGCGTCTTCCCGACCGCCTTTTCCAAAAACGAGAGCACCTTGGGATGATTGGTATTCCCCTGGCAGCCCATCGCCACCGAAAGGTCGTAAACCCCGATGTAGACCATGTCCAGGTCTTCGATATCCAAAATGGCGTCGATCGAATCGCAGGCGGTCTGGTTTTCGATGATGATCGATTTCAGCGCGAAGGCGTTGTTGAGCTTTCCCGCCTGATTGGTTGCTGCGTTGGCGTAGCCGGCCGCACGGGTAAACGGGTTGTAGCCGCGAATGCCGTCGGGGGCAAATTTCATGCAGCGCAGCGCATCCCGTGTCGACGTCGCATCGAGCACCTGGGGAACGATGACGCCGTGCACCCCCAGATCCATCGCCGACTGAATCACGAACTGGTTCGGTCCCGGCACGCGAACCACCGGCGAGCATCCGGCCCCCTCACAGGCGCGCACGCAGGCATCCAGTTCCCCGAGCCCGAACGGGCCGTGCTCCATGTCCAGGATGAGGAAATCGAGCCCCGCCAGCCCGAAGATCTCGGAGAGCGTAGGTGACGGGATGATGGACCACATCCCCAGAACAGGCTTCCCCTCTGCCAGCTTCTTCTTCAATGGATTCAGTTGCATAGCGTAACGCCCCTCGTTTGGTATCCCCGCATCTGAACAACGCTCCCCCCCTTTGACAAAGGGGGGCTGGGGGGGATTTAACCGTTGGCCGATGGCTCGGGGTTGCGGGGCATCCCTTACCGGCACGCCCCCTGGATGGTCTCGACCATGAAGGAAACCATATCCTGCGTCATCCCCGGGTAGACCCCGACCCAGAAGGTGTCGTTCATGATCCGGTCGGTCGCCGCCAGATCGCCGATCACGCGATATCCGGTGCCGCTTTTTCTCATCTCGTCGAAGCAGGGGTGTTTGATCAGGTTTCCGGCAAAGAGCATGCGGGTCTGAATCCCCTTCTTTTCCAGGCGGTCCACGATCCTGCCACGGCTAAGCCCCGCCCCCTCACGCACGGTGAGGAGGAAGCCGAACCAGGAAGGATCGGAATTTTCCGTGGGCTCCGGCAGGATCAGGCGCTCTTCCAGCCCCGCCAGCCCCTCGCGCAGGAGCGTCCAGTTCCGCTTCCTCGCCTCGATGAAGCCGGGCACCTTTTCCAGCTGCGCGCATCCGATGGCGGCCTGCATGTCGGTGACCTTGAGGTTGTAACCGAAGTGCGAATAGACGTACTTGTGGTCGTAGCCGTAGGGGAGTTCGCCGAACTGCTGCCCGAAACGGTTGCCGCAGGTGTTGTCCTTGCCCGAGGGGCACCAGCAGTCGCGCCCCCAGTCCCGGAACGACTCGACCAGGCGCTTCAGCATGGTGTCGTCGGTATAGACAGCACCCCCTTCACCCATGGTCATGTGGTGCGGCGGATAGAAGCTGGAGGTGCCGATATCGCCTATGGTTCCGGTGTAGCGCCACTCCCCCTGGTAGAGATATCTCGACCCGAGCGCGTCGCAGTTGTCCTCGATGAGCCAGAGGCTGTGGCGGTCGCAGAAGGATTTCACCGCTGCTATGTCGAAGGGGTTCCCCAGGGTATGGGCCACCATCACCGCCTTGGTCCTATCCGAGAGGGCGTTTTCCAGCTGCGAGCAGTCGATGTTGTAGGTGGGAAAGGTGACGTCGACAAAGACCGGCACCGCGCCGAACTGGATGATGGGAGCTATGGTGGTGGGGAATCCGGCGGCCACGGTGATGACCTCGTCACCCTTCCTGATGCGTCTCTCCCCGAGTTTGGGCGAGGTGAGCGCCATGAAGGCGAGCAGGTTGGCGGAGGAGCCGGAATTGGTGAGGGAACAATGCTGCACCCCGAGAAGCCGTGCGAACTCGTCCTCGAAGCGTTCCGCGTAGCGCCCCGTGGTGAGCCAGAAGTCCAGGGATGAATCGATGAGGAGGGCGATTTCTCTCTCGTCGAAGACCCTGCCGGCGTAAGAGATGCGGTCGCCCGGGGAAAATGCCTTCTGCTCTTTGTGCTGGAATTCGTAGTACTTGATGGCGGCATCTATTGCCTGCTGCCGTAACGCCTTCTCCTGCCCGTCCTTATCTTCCAATGACCGCTCCTTGCTAAACTTCATTTCAATATAGTGCAAATCTTCTAAATACAATTGTCGCAGCCGAATCCCGGGTTAAGCTCCTGCTGCTGGGCTCCCCCTCCCTTGACGGGAGGGGGCGGGGGCACTGCCATCAAGTTACCTGATTAGCGCCGATCTTCCGTCATTCAGGTCCCTCCCCCTTCAAGGGGGAGGTCAGGAGGGGGATGGGGGTGTTTTTTGCACCGGAGCTACCCCATCCCCACCCCAGTTGAAAGCCTCCCCCTTTGCAAAGGGGGGAGACAGGCAGGCGTCGCCTTAACTTAAGGCAGTGCCGCCCCCGCCCTCTCCCATCAAGGGAGAGGGGGTGTTTGCGCAGTGTGCGGAAGATTAGCACTATCAGGTTAAGTCAAGCGGTGATTNNCCATCAGGATGCGGTTTTGGTGGGCACGGCCCACCCTACCTCTCTCCCCCTCCCTTGACCGGAGGGGGCGGGGGGAGGGGGAGCTACCTATATGCCACGACTGCTCCGCGTTTGGCAAAGGTTTTTCAACCCCCCCGCGCAGCTTTCCTGCAGCCGGGGTTGGCGCTGCCGCCTTGCCCCATGCGCTTTCCCGGTGCGGCCTCCCTTGCTACGGGGTGCCACTCGCACGGGCCAGGATCGCCTCGGTTTCCCGCAGTATGCAATCGAGCGAGGTGAACCGGGGGTGGTAGCCGATCCTCTCCGCCCGTCGGTTCTCGGAAAAATAGTTGCTCTTGGCGCCGGTCGCGTTCAAGGCTGCATACTCCTCAGCCACCCGGTACTTCAGGGCGCCCGTCCTGGCGAACTCCTCGATGATCTCGAATTTGCCGACCGGTCTGGCGCTGTAGACGTCGAAGACGTCGTTGATCCGCTCCTCCTTCATCAGGCAGCGGATCAGCGCGGTGAGGTCCTCGGGGTGCACAAAATCCCGTGTGATGTCTTGGGCGCCGGTGACCAGCTCCTGCCCGTTCATGATACAGCTGACCACCTCGCTCAAAAGGTAGCTTTCACCGAGGTCGATGAAGCGGCTGAAGTAGCCGAAGACCCGGAGATCGACGATGTTCAGATCCTTGAGCGCGCGGTGCTTGGCCTCGGAGCAGAGCTTGGCGATGCCGTAATATTCCGTCGGTGCCATGCCGTTGGCGTTGAACCGGGCCGGGGTGGTTTCCCGGGGCGGATCGGAGAAATCGGTTCCGTAGGCGGCGCCGCTGCTAAGACTCACATAAAGGGCGAGGGGCCGGCCTTTGAGGTAACCGAGCACCATCTCGTCGAATCTCTCGGTGATCTCGAAGATGGCTTGCGGCTCTTGCCGCAGCTTGCTGGGGCTGCCGATGCCGACGCAGTTTATTACCACATCATAGGTATGGGAGGTGAATTCGGCGAAGGGCAGCACCCGGACCGGCAGATGCTCAGGAAGCCTGATCGAATCGAGGAAGGCCCTGACCCGCTCCGGGGAGCGGGCAAACAGGTAAAGCTCCGCGTCCTGCGCAAGGCAGAAGTTATGGGTGAGCCCCTTGGCGATATGGCTCGTGGCGCCCAGGATGGCGATCCGTTTTCCGGAGGCGCGCGACGCCGTCATGGCAGCTTCTCGCCGTTCGCCGCGGCGTATGCCGCGATCTGATGCAACGAGACCTGGCGCAGGTCCTCACCTCTTTGGTAGGCAAGGGTCCAGTCGATGATCTTTTCGATGGCCGTCTCCAGGCTCCAGTTCGGTCTCCAGCCGAGCCCCCCCTTCGCCTTGGAGCAGTCGAGCTTCAGGTAGTTCGCCTCGTGGGGGTGCTCGCCCTGGTCCACGAGATAGGAGGCGTCCCCCTGCCACCGGCTGCACATCCTCTGGACGATCCACTCGACTTCACGTGCGTCCTCGTCGCCGGGGCCGAAATTCCAGGCGCCGGTACAGGCCGGACCCTCCTCGCAAAGCCTCTGCGCCAGGGTCAGGTAACCGGAAAGGGGCTCCAGCACGTGCTGCCAGGGGCGCACCGCATGCGGGTTCCTGATGCGCACCGGCTCCCCCTTGAGGAGCGCCGCGATGCAGTCGGGGATCAGGCGGTCCGCCGCCCAGTCGCCGCCGCCGATCACGTTTCCCGCCCGGGCAGAGGCGAGCGCCACGCCGTGCGAGGGGTAATCCTTCTCGTTGAAAAAGGAGTTCCGGTAGGCCGAGGTCACCAGCTCGGAGCACCCCTTGCTGCTGGAATAGGGGTCATACCCCCCCATCGACTCGTTCTCCCGGTATCCCCAGGGCCACTCCCGGTTCTCGTAGCACTTGTCGGTGGTCACGTTGACGACCGCCCTGACCCCGCCGGCGCTTCTCACCGCCTCCAGCAGGTGCACGGTCCCCATCACGTTGGTGGCGTAGGTCTCCACCGGGTTCAGGTACGATTCGCGCACCAGGGGCTGGGCCGCCATGTGGATCACGATCTCCGGGGAGGCCTCCTTGAGCGCGGCGCAAAGCGCGCCGGCGTCGCGCACGTCCCCGGTCACCGAGTGGACCAGCTGGTCCAGACCGGCGAGTTCGAAGAGGCTCGGGGAGGTGGGGGGCGCCAGGGCGTAGCCGGTGACCCGGGCACCCAGCTGATGCAGCCAGAGGGAGAGCCAGGCCCCCTTGAAACCGGTATGACCGGTGACGAAGACGCGCCTGCCGCGGTAGAAATCGGGCTGGAATCCCTGCAACACTCTTTTTCTGTTCATCTGCACGAATCCTTTCTCAACGGAGAAGCCTCCCCCACCCTTGCGGGCACTGCCATTAAGTGAAGCTCGAGTTGGCTCCCCCTCCCTTTATGGGAGGGGGCGGGGGGGAGGGTGAGGCTTATGCGAGCTTTTCACCCTCTCCCCAACCCTCCCCCATCAAGGGGGAGGGGGCTGTCGGTCTGCGGAAGATAAGCAGTGATCGCTAACTTAATGGCAGTGCCGCTTGCGGGAGGGGGGACAGTATATGCCCCTACTCCCAGAGCTTCCAGGGGGCCTGCCCCGATTTCCAGAGATCCTCGAGGTGGTTCTTGTCCCGCAGCGTGTCCATCGGCTGCCAGAATCCCGGGTGCTTGTAGGCGATCAGCTGGTCCATCTTCGCCAGGGATTGCATCGGCTCTTTTTCCAGCACCGTGGCATCCCCCGGGATCAGGTCGAGGACCTCCGGCTCCAGGACGAAGAACCCGGCGTTGATCCAGGAGCCGTCCCCCTTGGGCTTCTCCTGGAAGCCCCGGACCCGGTTGTCGTCGGTCATGTCGAGGGCGCCGAACCTCCCCAGCGGCTGGGTGGAGGTAACGGTGGCGAGCTTGCCGTGCGCCCTGTGGTACTCGAGCAGCCGGTCGATCGGCACGTCGGAGACCCCGTCGCCGTAGGTGAGCATGAAGGTTTCGCCGTCGAGATAATCCCTGACCCTCCTGACCCTCCCGCCGGTCATGGTCTCCAGCCCGGTGTTGACCAGGGTGACGGACCACGGTTCGGCGGAGTGATGGTGGATCACCCGCTCGTTAGAGTTCTTGAAGTCGAAGGTGACGTCGGACTCGTGGAGGAAATAGTGGGCGAAGTACTCCTTGATGCAGTACCCCTTGTAGCCCAGGCAGATCACGAAGTCGTTGAACCCGTAGCGCGAGTACATCTTCATTATATGCCAGAGGATGGGACGCTCACCGATCTCTATCATCGGCTTGGGCTTCAGGTGCGACTCCTCGCTGATCCTGGTGCCGTAACCGCCCGCAAGAATTACTACCTTCATTTTCTGCCTCCAAAAAACATCCTGATTGGCGTCAATCAGGTTAAGTTAAGCTCCTACCTGCTNNTGCAGCGTGCGGGAATTAGCACTGACCTTAATGGCAGTGCGCCTCCGGGGGAGGGGACTGATTTGCGGAACTTTAAACCCCGTAGTGTCCCTTGTACCAGGCGACGAAACGGTCGATCCCTTCCTCGATGGAGGTGGCCGGCTTGAATCCCACGTCGGCTATCAGGTCGTCCACGTCGGCATAGGTCGCCGGGACATCGCCCGCCTGGATCGGGAGCAGGTTCTTCTGCGCCTTTTTGCCGAGCGCCGTCTCCAGCACCTCGATGAAGCGCAGCAGCTCGACCGGAGAGTTGTTCCCTATGTTGTAGATCTTGTACGGCGCATAGCTGCTGCCGGGGTCGGGGGTGTCGCCGCTCCAGGCGGGATTCCCCCGGGGCACCTTGTCGCTCACCCGGACCACCCCCTCGACGATGTCGTCCACGAAGGTGAAGTCGCGCCGCATCTTGCCGAAGTTGAAGACGTCGATGGGACGCCCCTCGAGGATCGCCTTGGTGAAGAGGAAGAGCGCCATGTCCGGCCTCCCCCACGGTCCGTAGACGGTGAAGAAGCGCAGTCCCGTGGTCGGGATGCCGTAGAGGCTCGAATAGGTGTGGGCCATCAGTTCGTTGGCCTTCTTGGTGGCGGCATAGAGCGAGACGGGATGGTCCACGTTGTGGTGCACCGAGAACGGCATGGCGGTATTGGCGCCGTACACCGAGCTCGAGGAGGCGTAGACCAGGTGCTTGACACCGTGATGCCGGCATCCCTCCAGGATGTTGATGAATCCCGAGATGTTGCTGTCGATGTAGGCGTAGGGGTTCACCAGGGAGTAGCGCACACCCGCCTGGGCGGCGAGATTCACCACGGTGTCGAACTGCTCCTCTTCGAACAGGCGCGCCAGCGGCTCCCGCTCCTCCAGCGACATCTTGACGAAGCGGAAGTTCTCGTGCTTCTGGAGCAGTTCCAGCCTCCCCAGCTTGAGGTTGACGTCGTAGTAGTCGTTGAGGTTGTCGAGACCGACCACCTGGTCGCCGCGGGCCATGAGCCTGTGCGTCAGGTGGGAGCCGATGAAACCGGCGGCGCCGGTTACCAGAACCTTCTTCATTCCAGACCTCCTTGTCAAACAGCAGTCGCAGATCGATCACGGCTACAGCCGCCCCGGCCGGATCCCGGACTCCGCCGCGTCCACCCGAAAGGGCCGGCCCCGGCGGCCGGTTCCCGCCGTCAACCCAGGTTTATTCTTTCCTTCTCGATGACGTGCGGTCTTTTGAGCACCTGGGTGTGTATCGACCCGATGTACTCCCCTATGATGCCGATGAAAAACAGCTGCACCGATGAAAGCAGAAACAGGCCGATGGTGAGCGGCGCGAGCCCCAGGGTGAAGGTGTCCCACGCTATCAGCTTGGCCACGAAGTAGAAGATGGCGACCAGGAAGCTGACGGCAGACATGCAGAAGCCGATCATGGTCATCAGGCGCAGGGGAACCTTGGAGTGGTTGGTGATCCCCAGCATCGCCATGTCGTAGAGGGTGTAGAAATTGTTCTTGGTGATCCCCCTCTTGCGCACCGGCTGGGTGTACTCGATCTTGGCGCTGGCGAAACCCAGGTCGGATATCAGGCCGCGGAAATAGGGGTACGGGTCGTCGATGCTGCGCAGCGCGTCCACCACCACCTTGTCGAAGAGTCCGAAGCCGGTGTTGTTCTTGGTCAGCTCGATCTCGGAAAGCCGGCTGATCAACTCGTAGTACATCTTGCGGACCAGAAACATGGCCGGCGTCTCGTGGCTCTGGGTTTTCACCCCCAGGACCACCTTGTAACCCGCCTCCCAACTCGCCACGAAATCGCGGATCATGGTCGGCGGGTCCTGCAGATCGGAAACCAGCAGCACCGCCGCATCGCCTGTCGCCTGCATCAGGCCGTGAAAGGGGGAGCGGATGTGTCCGAAGTTTCTGTTGTTGACGATGATCTTGACCCGGCGGTCCTCTGCTGCCAGCCGCTTCAGGATCGGGACCGTCCGATCCTTGGAGGCGTTGTCGATGAAAATGTGCTCGTAGCTGTATCCCGGCAGCCCGTCGAAGACGGCGCGAACCTGGCGGTAGAGCTCTTCGACGTTCTCCTCCTCGTTGTAACACGGCGACACCACGCTAATTAGCGGCATTTAAAACTGACTCCTTGAACACGACCGTGTTGTGCAGCAGGAAAGAGATGACGGTGACCGGAATGAGAAGCAGGGCACCCGCGGAATACATGTTGAACCCGTAACTACTGAAGATGCGCAGTCCGGAGACGTTCAACAGGTAGGTGACTGCGTAAACCGCGACAAACCTGAATATCAAATCGTTGCGACCGTTTTTGAAAACGAGCCTGCCGATAGTCTTGAAGTTGAACAGCACGCCCAGCAGCGTCGACAGTAGCAGGGCTGCGGAGTAGTGCATGTTCAGGAAAATGAACAGCGCGTACAGGGAGTAGCCGAAGGCCGTATTCATCACGCCGACCAGCAGGTATTTCACGAACTTGAAATGCAGGGGGTTGAGCACGCGGAGACAGTCCTCATCAGAATCGTTTGTGATTCTCTTTGACGTAAGTGACATGTATAGTGCGGAGCACGGACTGCCAGATGCAGCCCGGCTCCAAAAGCGTATTATTTAACACATGACAGGCGATGTAAGCAACTTAATTGAGCGCAGTTGATGCAGTGCAACGGTAACTGCTGACAGTTACAGAAGGTTCTTTCCCCGCAGCGGCTTGTCAGTTCTCAGCCGATGCCCCCTGCAGAGACTTGCGCCGGTAAACCGAGAGCAAGGGCCCCTGGTCGACTTTTTCATAGGCGTCTTCTACGGCGGCGAATACCTTCGCCAGTTCGAGCCTTCTCTGCTGATTGGAACGCCTCTCATTGTTGATGCTCAAGTCGTCGAAATAGAGCTCCCAGGGGTCGGCAACCACCTCGGCTATGTCGTTCTCGACAAAGAGATACTCCGGTTTGCTGCTGGTCAGACGGCTGACCGCCTGCGCACGTTCCTTGGGGGTGAACAGGTACCACTGCATTTCGAAAAACGGCATCAGCGAGTACCGGTCGGCGAGAAAAGGGAGCAATTTGTCATAGCTCGACAGCAGATAGATGCCGTCGCCCTTCCGGGGGCTGTATTTATGGATCAAGGAGATGCTTTCCCGCAGCGGCTCCGGATTGATGGTCGTCACGATCCTCGCCCGCTCGAACTCCCACTGATAGACGGCATGCTGGGTGAAATTGGCGTCGTAAACCTTTTTGTCCCGGTAAAAATACTTGATGGTGCTGCCATAGGAGTAGGCGAGGGATGCCGCCGCCAGCACCATCCCCGCGGCGAGAACGCTGCGCCCCTTCCCGGAGCTCGGCAACAGTTCCTTGGCCAGGCGCAGCATCAAGAGCAGTTCGACCCCGACGAAAGGGAGCACCGGGCCCAGGTGATTGCTGAGGCCGCTCCAGTAGAAGTAGGTCAAGAGCCCCAGGGAGTAGACGAAGGCGAAGACGAAGGCGTACTTCAGAGGATGGGTCTGCTTCCTGATCAGGAACAGGAACTGAAAGGAAACCACCAGGTACAGTACCGTCAGGAAGACCGCGTCCGAGCTCGGCTTGAAGGATAAAAACCCGGTCAGGAAGTAAAGAAGCGTGCTGCTCGAATTCACCGTGGTCTCGAAGACCGGAGCGGCCAACACCACGAAGGGGAGCAACACGACGGCCGACGACAGCAGGTATCTCTCCTTCCCCCGCTTGTTCTCCCACAGATAGAGGAGGGCTGCGGCGCTCATGGCGAGGAAGAGGACCAGCCCGAACTGGCGATTCATGTACATGCTGAAAGCGGAGAGCAAAACCGCCGGCAAAAGGTAGCCGGGGTTGCTGCGCCTGAAGTAGAGCGTCAGCAGTAACAGGACCGTCGTGTCGAAGAAATGAATGGTAGGAATGATACCCGGGGCGATGATGAAGATCAGGTAGCTGCAGGAATAAAAACAAATGGCGTAGAAGACGGAACCGCAAAAGACGAACAGGCCGTCACGGAACAGGTACAGAAGCATTGCCGCGAACAAAACGGAATACAGGATGTAGTAGATGTAGCACTTGTAGAAGTTGTCTATGGAAGCCCCGCCGAAAAGCTCCATGGTGTACTTGTAGAGCAGGGTGTTGCCCCACCCGTACTGCATGTAGACGTCGGGGAGGGGCTTGCCGCTGGCATGCTCGTTCAAGGGGTTCAGGATGTGGCCTATGTGGTGCAGCTGTCCCCGCGTGTTGGTCTGGTGCACGTACTCCAGCGCATTGGCCTTGACGAATTTTGCCGCACGAGGACCTTTGATTTCTTCCCGCTCCAGGAAGAGTTTGTTGTCGACGTACTCGTCTCCGATTCTGGTTGCGCTGTATATGTCCCTGAATTCGTTCAGGACATATACAGGTCCCTTTATCAGCCTGATCGGCTCGACCGCCAGGACGCACCATACCACCAAGGTCAGCGTCAACAGTATTGCGCCCCCGTAGCGCGCTCCCCACTGATAGGGCGGCGCGATACGGTCGCGCCAAAGCCGCGGCTCCCGGCCCGGCTTTTTGCAGAGCGGCTTCAGCAAGCGGGAGCTCCACGGGACAAAGAGTACAAACATGAGATACAGCGAGACCAGCAAACGATTGGACGACTCCCAGTGCCTGTTCACCACGATCAAAAACAGCAATGACGAAGGGATCAGCAGCAACGGGAACCGGTTGCCGAGGGTCCTTCTCTTCATCAGCAGGTAGCGCAGGCCGCCGCCTGCCTTGAAGTACGTCATCAGGCCGTAGACCCCCATGCAGAGGCAGAGGACCACGTAGTTGATCAACGAGGCGTCTTGGGGGTGATAGAAGGGGGTGGCCCATGAATTCAGGCGCATGCTGTACTGCTCCAGCGCCAACTCCTTGAGGTAGGAGGTGAGATTCCAGGCGAAGAACGCCAGGGCGCACCCTGAAAGGACGAGGTTGAGCCTGAAGAGCAGCCCTCTCAAGTTTCTGATCGCATATCTGTCAAATCCGAGGCTCATGGTGATTGGGGTACCTTTCCACTTGCAGTTTCGCCGGGCGTTATCGCCATAATCCTCACTCTCCATTTTCCTGCGTATCGGTCTTTTGCTCCAGGACGCCCCTGATGACGGCCAGGGTCTCCCGGCTGTTGCGCTGCATGGTGAGCGGGGCCACCGCTGCCGCCGCCTGCTCACCCATCCGGCGCCGCTCCCCTGCGTCGACAAATCTCCCTATGGCGGCTGCGATCTCCTCCGCGTCGAGCGGGTCGCGCAGCACGACCCCCTGCTCCCCCTCCCTGATCAGCTCGGCCACGCCGTTGTAATGGGAGGTGACCACCGGGAGGGCGCACGCCATCGCCTCCAGGGTCGCGTTGCTGAAGGGGTCGTACAGGGTCGGGAAGGCGAAAAGGTCGCATCCCAGGTAGAAGCGCTCGACGTCGCGCACCGGACCGGTGAAGACGACCCGCCCCTCCAGCCCCAGGACCCGCAGCCGCCGTTTCAGATAGCCGCAACGCCCCTTGCCGACCACGAACAGCTTGAAGGGGAATGGCAACCTGGCCGCCGCCTCGATCAGGGCCGGCACACCCTTGCGCTTGAAGCCGGAGCCGACGTAGAGGATGCGTAGCTCTTCGGTCAGCCGGTACTCCTCGGCGAGCCGCTGCCGGTACTCCTCCCGCTTTTGCAGCGGAAAGTCGGCGGCGTCGATGCCGTTGTAGACCACCTGGATCTTCCCGGCCGGTACGCCGTAGAGTTCCATGATCTCCCTTTTCCCCATCTGCGAGTTGGCGATGATGGCCGAAAGTTTCGGATCGGTGAAGAGCCTGCGCTCCAGGGCCAGGTAGCCGAGCTGGAAGGGGTTCAGGTAGGTGGCCAGTCGCCCCCACAGCCCGCCCCCCAGGTTCTTCTGCCGGAGCCAGATCCGGTGACAGCCGTCGCCGGCGCGGTAGACGTCCTGGCGCAGGGTCCGCTCCAGGCTGAAGACCACGTCGAAGCGCTGGCTCTCGATGATCCTCTTGCACCCCAGCGAAAAGGTGAGCGCCTTGAGCCACCCCGGGCGCCTGACGATCGGGACGCGGTGGAAGGTGACCTTGGCCTCGCCGCCGGCATCCCACTTGGCGGCCAGGATGTGCACCTCGTGCCCCTCTGCGGCCAGCCCCTCGACCAGACGCGCCATGTAGCGCTCGGCGCCGCCGAACGGGGTGTACTTCTGGCGGATCAGGGCGATCTTCATGCCGCTCTCTTTTTATCCTGCAGGAAACGGTAGAAGTTCAGCGTCTTCCGGGTCATGATGTCGTCGGTGTACCCAGCCAGCACATGGCTGCGCGCGGCCTTGCCGAGCGCGGCGCGAAGCGGCTGCTCCTCCAGCAGGCGGCCGATGGCCCGGGCAAAGGAGGCTGCGTCGCCGGCTTGCGCCAGCAGGCCGGTACGGCCGTCCAGGATCAGCTCCGGGATGCTCCCGACCGGGGAGGCGACCACGGGTCGCCCCATGGCCATGGCCTGGCTGATCGACTGGGGCACCCCCTCGTTTCGGTCCGAGGTGAGCACGAAGACGTCGGAGATGGCGAGCAGCTCCGGGATGTCGTTGCGGTAGCCGGCCATGATGACCCGATCCTCCAGGGCCGCCTCCCGGACCAGCCCGGTGAGCCATTCCCGCCCTGGGCCGTCCCCCACCACCAGGTATCTCGCCTCGGGAAATTGCGCCCGCAGCTGCGAGGCGGCCGCTATCAGCAGGTCGTGCCGCTTCATCCCCCTTAGCACCGCGACCATGGTCACCACGGGCGCCCCCTCGGGTATCCCCAGTTCCCTTTTCAGCTGCGGCGCGCAGCTGCGGCCGGGATCGAAACGGTCCAACGAGACGCCGGTGGCGATGGAGACGATCTTATCGGGGGCGATGCCGTTATCGGCGATCATGGTATCCCTGATCGCCTCCCCCGTGGTGACGATGCCGTCCGGCATGCGGTACACGAAGTTGAAGAAACCGTTCCTGATCGGCAGCGACAGGTGCCGGGTCCGCACCAGGAGCTCGACCCGGGCCAGCTTGGCGGCGAACCCCGCCGGCCAGCTGTCCTTGCCGGAGTGGGTACTGACCACGTTGATGCCGTGCTTCCTGATCACCCGGTACAGGCTCCAGACCGCAACGGGATCGACGCTCCCGCGCATCACCACCTCTTCCACCGGTATGCCGGACTCGACCGCCTTTTGCAGGATGCCGCTTCCCGGCTGGCAGGCGATCACCACCTTGTGCCCGAGTTCCATCATCTTGCGGCACTCCAGGATGATGCGCTGCTCCTGGCCGCCCCAGCCGTCGGACCACTCGGTATGCAGGATCGAATAACTTACTTTCTCCATAGACAATTCATTCCCTTATTTGCTTGTTACTTAGCGACTGTTACCGGGTTGCCGGCCCGTTGCCGGAATCGGGCTGAACCGGACCGCGCAGCGCCAGGATCAGGCTTCCGGCCACCTGCGGCAGGTCGTTTCTCTCCTCGAAACTCCTCCTCCCCGCTGCAGCCAGCCGTTGGCGCAGCGCGGCATCGGTCAACAACCGCTCCAGGGCCGTTACCCACTGATCGCCCCCGTTGACGCAGAGGGCGTTCTCCTCGTCGCGGATGATCTCGCCGGTGGCCCCGACCGGGGAGCCCGCCACCGCCACCCGGCTGGCAAAGTATTGCAGCGCCTTGATGGGCGACTTCCCCCGCACGAAAGGGTCGTCCGGAAGCGGCAGCAGTCCCACATGAAAGCGGCGCACCACCTCGTGCTCGCGCCCCGGCTGGAACGGCTCGTGGCTGTAGTTGAAATCGGTGAAGCCCGGGTCGACGCCGCAGTGAACGAGCCACTGCACCTCGGGGAAGCGTCGCTGCACCTCTCTGAGCTGCGGCAGGATCTGGCGCAGGAAAACCAGGTTGTGCGGAGCGCCGGACCAGCCGACCACGAGTCCGGCATCCTTGACCGGGTCCTGCCAGACCCGCCCGTCCAGCGCCATGGGAAGCAGTGTGACGGTCGCGCCGCGGGCCGCCAGATCGGCTGCGATCACCGCATTGGCAGCCATGCAGAGGTCGGCGGCAGCGGCGATCCTCTTCAGCCTCCACTCCACCCTGATCCGGGTGAAAAGGCCGTGCCGCTTGCCGGGAGAAAGCCAGGCAAGGTCATCGGCGTCATAGAGGAGCCGCTTGGTCCCCAGGCGGAGCTTCCGGACCACCCGGCAGGAAAGCAGGGTCTTTTGCAGCAGCACCGCGTCGTAGCGGGATAGGGCCGCGAAGTCCCGGAAACCTTTGGCGGGAACGAAGTCGCAGCTGATCCCTGCCGCGGCAAGGACCTCCTGGTACTGCAGGATGCGATACCTGGTGCTTGCGGTATGCGGGCCGCCGAAGGTGAGGACCAGAATATTCATTGGATATTATTTCCATGGGCATCCCCTGGGATGCCACTGGTGCCGCTAAAATAGCGGGACAGGCGACGCTTTATCTTGCGCATCCGCCATCGGGAGTTCGGGGAGGCCAGAAGGTTCCAGGCCAGGGCGAGCGCGTCGCTGAGACGCGCAGCGGGCATCTGCGGCGACCGGTCCGATTCGATGGCGGCTATCACCGTGTCGGAGAAGCGGTCCCAGTTGTAGTGCTGATCCAGGCTGCGCCAGTTGGCGCCCTGCCAGTTCCTCAAGGTCTCATCCTCGACCTGCTGCAGGCGCCTTATGACGGCGCAGGCCCCGGAAAGATCGTCGATGGGAAGGTTGACGATCCCCTCGATCCCCTGGTAACCGCTTTGCGGGGTGCAGACCGGGATGAGCCCCCACCCCATGACCTCCAGTATGGTGGTCGGGTTGGCATCGGCGCGCCCGACCGTGATCATGAAATCGTACTCGGCCGCCAGCGCCCGGGCCGCGGGATCGGAGAAGTCCCGCCCCCCCAGCTGGCGCAGATGGCTGTACTTCGCCTTTTGCGACCCGATCCAGGCGAATTCCACCTCGGGGAGCTTGGCGGCCAGCCGGTCCAGGTAGGGGATGTTCTTATACCACGGGTGGTTCCCGATATAAAGGAATCTGCGCTTCCCCTTGGCGTTGAACCGCGTCTTGACCGGCGGGAAGTGCGCCCGGTTCACGGCAAGATCGAGGTGTACCGTCTTGGGAAGGAAATGACGGCAGCGGCTCTGCGGCAGCGCCCCGATCCAGTAGGGGCCGGTAATGGCCAGAAACTGCTGGCAGCGCGGGAGGATGCGATCCAGATGGGCCACCTGGCTCAGATCCCCCGGGGCAAAGGGGTGGATGCAGATACGCCGGCGCCAGCCGGGGTGATCCAGGCTTGCGTTGAATACCGTGTCGGGCTCCCAGGTGGGGTGCCCTATCAGCACGTCGCCGGGCTCCGGGGTTATCCGGTAGCGCGCCCGATGGTCGTCGTGGAGCTGCACCCGGTAGCGCTCCCCCAGCCTCAGGGCAAGCTCGCGCCCGATGGCGAAAGGGGTCTTGATCGCGTCGCTCGCGGGATAGACCAGGTGAACGGTCATCGGCTCCCCTCCGTCAGCTTTTGCAGGAACTCGAAGAGCCGCAGCGAGAGGACCCGGTAATTGCGGGTCTCGTCGATGAGCCGCTTCCCCTTTTGTCCCATCGCTACCAGCTCGCGGCTGTCGGTGCCAAGGATGCGCCGGACCGCCTGCCGGATCCCTTCCTTGCTGAAGGGGCAAAAAAAGGCGCTCTCCTCGTCGAACAAGGCCCGGTACTCGGGAAGGTAGTTGAGCAGCGCCGGGAGCCCCACCCCGTAGTACTCGATGGTCTTGGTCGGGGAAGAGACATTGTAGAGCGGGTTCTCCGGGATCAGCCCGATGCCTACGTCGTAGCCGGCCAGCCGCTGCAACAGCTCCGGGCGCGGCAGCGCGGGGCAAAGCCTCACCCGTGCATCCTGGACCTTGCGGACCCAATCCACCGCCTCGTTGTCGCTTTCCGTGTAGATGTCGAGGACGAAATCCTCCTCAAGAGAGGTCATCGCCTCGATGATCAGATCGACTTTGCGGAGCCGGTCGATGGTCCCGATGTAGACGAATCTCTTGGCACCGCCCGGGGTAGCGAGCCGCTCGGGGAGTTCCCCCGGGTCGACCCCCATCGGCAGGACGTGATAGGCAATGGCAAGTTCGCCATGGAAACTGCGCTTGAACTCCTCGGACATGACGATGAGAAAGTCGCAGCCGCGCAGCAGCCTCATCTCCCAAAGGCTCCGTACCTGGTACTCGAGGCGCTTCCTGAGTACGGCCCTTTTTTCCTGTAGCGCCTGGAAATAGCGCCTGAAGGTGTGCGGGAAGGTGTTCCAAAAGCCGAGCCGAAAGCGGTAGCCGCTTCTGACCTGCAGGAAGGAGCGCAGCACGCCGAAGTAGTTGCGCACGATCACCACGTCGATCTGCTGCAGGTCCAGGTGCTTTGCCAGCAGCCGGGCGGCTCCCAGCTTCTTGTAGCGGTAGGGGAGGGAGATCTGGTTGCCGTCCAGCGTCACCTCTTTGGCGGCGCGGTCGAACACCACGACATGCAGCTCGCAGTACTGCGGCAGCGAACCCCGGAAGATCCCCTCCATCAGGGACTCGCGGCTGCTGCTCGATTGATCGGTAACGCACAGAACCCTCACCGCCCCCCCTCACACCCCAGGCTGCCCAAGAAGAGGGTTGCTGCCGAATCGAGCTCCTGTTCCGGAAAGTCGAGGCAGTCACTCACCTTGCTCCCGTTGCAGCCGTCCCGGTAACAGGGGACGCAGGGGCTCGCTCCCTGCAGCACAAGATGTCGCCCGCTCTGCTGAACGCCGTTTCGGTTCCGGTAGGGGTTTTCCTGAAGCGCGTTGTCCCAAGGGCCCCACTCCGGCACCGAGGAGGGTCCGAAGATCCCCAGCGTCGGCACGTCGAGCGCCGCGGCCATGTGCATGGGCGCGGAATCGACCCCGGCGAAAAATCGCGCCGACGCGCTCAGAGCGCCGAGCTGTTTCAGGGAAAGCGCGCCGCTCAGGTCGGCGAAAGGCTGCCGCAGCAGCGGGCGCAGCGCGGCCAGGTAATCGAGCTCTTTTTGCTCCGGCGCGCAGGTAAGCACCATGGGAAGCCCCGACTGCCCGGACAACCGGTCCAGCAGATAGGCGGCCTTGGCGTGGGGGAGTGCCTTGAACATCCAGCGCGAGGTGACGTGGGCATGGAAAAAACCGCCCGGGGCCAGCGCGTGAGCGGCCAGCAGGGTGGTCACCCGGCCGCGGTCCAGCTCGCTGAACCAGAAGGAAACCCGCTTGCGGACCGGTTCCAGCCCCAGGGGGGCCAGAAAGACCAGGTTCTTCTCCACCGCGTGCAGCTTCCCCTCGACATCCCTGGGCAACAGGTGGGTGTAGTAGCGGCGCTTGCCGGCAAGACCCCGGTTCATCGGATCGAGCCCCAGCCGCAGCCGCGCGCCGCTGAAAAGCGCCACCAGCGCGCCGCGGTCTCCTTCGGTCAGGTTCAGCACCAGATCGAAGCGCTCCCTGCGCACCCTGCGGTAGAAGGCGAGCTCCCCGCCGAGACGCCGCAATACCGGGGCCTTCTTGATGCTGCGGTCGTAGACCATGACCTGCTCCAGGGCCGGGTTTCCGGTCAGCATCTCCTGGGTACCGGCGTTCACCAGGGCGCTGATCCGCGCGCCGGGAAAGGCGAGCTTCAGGTTGTCGAAAAGCGGCGCGCTCAAAAGCACGTCGCCGATGTTGCGAAGCTTGATCACCAGGATCTTTCTGATTCGGCTCTTGTCTACCATGGGTCCCTGCATATTCCGGAAATCAAATCATGTAGGGTGGGCCGAGCCCACCATCAGGATGCGGGTCTGGTGGGCACGGCCCACCCTACGGACTCCGTGTCAGTTTGAAATAGAGCTGCGGAAAGCGCTGCATGAGCATCCGCTTGGTATAAAAGGGGAATGCGTAGGCGTCCCGGGAGCGCTGCACGTATTCCAGGTACCTGCCGTACTGGTTCGCGTCCTGGTAGCTGCGGGCTATCTTCAGATATTCCTTCGACTTCCTTTTCTGATAGCGCCTGAGCTGCCTGGCGGGGAGTGCCGGGGCGTGATCCCGGAGGAAGTCGTCGAGGAGCTTGAATTGCATCTCCTTGAGAAACCCGACGGCACGACTGCTCAGGGATGCCGAGCCCGAGGCATCATGAATCCGGTAATTAATGAGGCAGTCGGTGATGATGGCCAGCGGCAGCTCATGTCGCAGGAACTTGAGCCACAGGTTCACGTCTTCCACCCCCTGGTAGCTATCGCACCAGAGTCCGGTCCGGTCGAACGACCTTCTTCTTGCCATGAAGCTGGGGCAGACGAAGACATTGCCGTGCTCCAGCAACAGCGGCAGGAAGGACGACAGCCCTCCCCAGACGTACCCCTCCCCTTTTTTCAGCAGCGGGCTCTCAAGAAAGCGCTGTTTCAACGGGCGTCCGACATCCGAGTCGTGGTTGAAGTTCTTCGCCTTGGCGAAGACCCCCATCACCTCCGGATTCGTCGTCAGTACCTGGACCTCTCTTTGCACTATGCTCGGCTCGTAGACGTCGTCGGAGTGATAAAAGGCGACGTACTCGCCCCGGGACAGTTCCAGCAGCCTGTTCAGATTCCCGACGTACCCCAGATTGCTTTGGTGCCTGACATGGACGATTCTGCTGTCCGACTGGCGCAATCTCTCTATGATTTCGCCGGTTGAATCGGTGGAACAGTTGTCCCCCACCAGTATCTCCAGGTTCCTGTAGCTCTGGGAGCTAATGGAATTGAGGGTTTTCTCGATGAAACTCGCGCTGTTGTAGGCGGGAATGCAAATCGACACCAACGGATCTGCCACGGCTCCCTCTTCGTTATCGATCATGCTGCCCCGCGCGGTTCAGCTCTATCGCCTTGCCGTATTTGTAAAAGGTGTAATGGGAGTAGAGCATGCTCAGGACAAAGCCCAGATATCCCTCCAGGAAACCGAGTTTCAGGAAGTACATCTTGAAGAAGGTGAAAAAGGGCTTGAAGATCAGCTGCGGCAGCCCCGGCTTTTTGCCGGCCTTCACCAGTTCCTCGGCGGCAAGCGTCGAGTAACGCTCCATCCGCTTCAGGTAATCGGACAACCCGGAGTAGGTTCTGTGCACCAGGTTCCCCTGCAAATGGCCCACCTTCCCCTGGTAGTCGATTGACTCGTGCACGCTCTTTTCGCTGAAGGCGCACTCCCTGCGGTCGTAGAGCCTCTTGTTGAAATCGGGATACCAGCCGCAGCGCCGGATCCAGCGCGCCCCGAAATAGTTCTCGCGGGCCACCCGGTAGCAGGCGGGACCGTCGCCGTCGACGCGGCCGATGGACTCCCTGAGCCCGGGGGAAACCCGCTCGTCGGCGTCGATGTTGAAGATCCAGTCGTTGGCGGCGAGGCTCGCTGCCAGGTTCTTCTGCTTTCCGAAGCCGAGCCAGCTGTGCTCGTGAAAGCGGACCCGGCTGTGGGCACGGCAGATCTCGGCGGTGCGGTCGCTGCTTCCCGAATCGACCACGATGATCTCGTCGGCGAAATCGAGGCTCTCCAGGCAGTCGCCGATGAAGGACTCTTCGTTCAATGTGATGATGGTCGCAGTTATTTTCATGAAGGACAGGCCAAAAGTTTCTCCACACCGGCAAGCACCGACTCCACCTTCACGGTGTCGCGGCACTGCAGGTCCTTGTCGCAGCGGTTTCGTAAGCAGCGGGCGCAGTGCATGGGAGACTGGATCACCACGTGACGCTCTCCGCGCGGCCCGCTCCGCCTGGCGTCGCTGGCCCGGTAGAAGGAGACCGTGGGGGTCCCCACCGCGGCCGCGAGATGCAGCGGGCCGGCGTCACCGCCGACCACCAGGTCCACTTTTTTCAGAAGCGCCGCCAGACCTTTAAGGGTGTAGCGCTCTATGACCCGCGCGCCGCGGCCGATCCCGGCGGTGATTCCGGTCACCGCCTCCTTTTCCGCCGGATCGCTCCAGGGAAACAGGATGCTCGCCTCGGGAAAGCTCTCCAGGACCGCGCGCCCCAGGGCGGTCCAGCTCTCGTCGCTCCAGAGCTTGGTCTGCCAGGAGGCGCCGCACTGGAACAGGAACACCAGCCCGTCGGAAAGCGTTGCCAGAAGCGCCTCCGCGTTGGAGTCGTCCTCGGGCGAGGTCTGTACCGCCGAGGCGAGCTGCATTTCCCGAAAGTTTCTGGCGAAGGGGACGCTCACCAGGCGCAGGTATCTGTCGGTGACGTGGTAGTCCTGCCGTCTCATGGGGATGCGGCGGGTGGTGAACATCGCGTTCACCGACGCCTGCAGGTCGCACTTCTCGAAACCGATCCGGTCCGCGGAGCCGGAAAGCTTGCCGATCACTCCGCTCTTCAGGTCCCCCTGGAGGTCGAACACCAGGTCGTAGGAGCGCTCCCGCAGCGTCTCCCTGAGCGCCGCCAGTTCCTGCCTGGTACCGGCCGCAAAGGGGCTCTCGCGCCACGCCTTGGTCCGGACCGTGTGGAGGGCGCTCAGAAGCGGATTTCCTTCCAGGATCTGGCGCAACGGCTCCTCCACGATCCAGTCGATCTCGATCCCGGAGGAAGCCTGTTTCAGGTAGTCGAGGACCGGAAGCGCGCAGACGAGGTCGCCGAGGTCCGACCCTTTTATGACCAGTACACGCATGGCAGAATCCAAAAAGATGTTCAAAGTTCAAAGTTCTAAGTTCTAAGTTCAAGGTTCAAAGGCCTAGGCTCCCCCCTTTGACAAAGGGGGGCGGGGGGGGATTTTGCCCAGGCTGCAACAGCGCGCAGTTGGCCCAAACTGCAAATCCCCCTAAATCCCCCTTTGCCAAAGGGGGACTTTTTAGCACCCCCTTGCCAAAGGGGACTTTCTTAAATCCTCCCCAGTAAGGGGGACTTTCACTCTTCCTTCTCAGCCTCGCTCAGCAGCAGTACGGGTATGCCGTCGCGCACCGGAAACTTCAAGCCACAGGATGGGCAGTGGAGAGACTCCCCGATCTCGACGAGTTTTCCCCGGCAGCCGGGGCAGGCCAAGAGCTGCAGGATTTGATCGGAAAGCGCCATCAGGCCTCCAAAATGGGACAATCTCAGCGGGCATTCTGCCACAGGTGCACCGATTTATTAAAGCAGTTTCTCCAAAACGGCGCGCAGCGGCGCGCTGTCGTCGCTGTCGATTTCCAGAACCGTCACGAAGCAGGTGGCAAGCCTCTCCATGAACGGGATCAGCTTGACGGCGTCCTTCTCCGTGGTGATCAGCAGCGTGCTGCGGGAGGCGTCCTTGAGACGGCAGATGGCGGAGATCTCCTCGTCGCCGTAGCTGGCGTGGTCGGGAAAGGCGAGGGTGGCGGTCAGCCGTATCCCCTCCTGCTCCAAAAGATCGAAGAAGGCTCCGGGGTCGGCAATCCCCGAAAAGGCGGTGACCCTTGCCCCCTTGGCCATCTCGAAGCCGGTGTGACTTCCCCCGCCAAGGGGCATCATGCCCGAAAGCTTGTGGCTGGTCCAACAGCTCGGTTTGCCGGGGAAGAGATCGGGTCTGGCTCCCGTAGCGCATCTGGTGTAGACGACGAGATCGGCCCTCTCTGCGGCGGAAATCGGCTCCCGGAGGTACCCCGCCGGCAGCGTGCGGCCGTTGCCAAACGGCTTGGCCGCGTCCAGGAGCAGGATATTCAGATCGCGCCTGAGCCGGAGGTGCTGGAATCCGTCGTCGAGGATGAAGATGTCCGGGTTTAGCTCCTTCAGGGCCAAGAGCCCCGCCTGGTAGCGGTCGGCGCCGATCACCACCATCAGGCCCGGCACTTTCTGCGCCAGCAGATACGGCTCGTCACCCGCCTGCTCAGGGCTCAGCAGCATGCGCCTGCCGTCCGAGACAATGCGCAACTCCCCCTCTGCGGAGCCGCCATAGCCGCGGGAAATCACGGCGACCCGCTTGCCGCGCGCCATCAGGTACCCCGCCAGCCAGACCACCATCGGCGTTTTCCCGGTCCCCCCCAACACGATGTTCCCCACCGAGATGACCGGTACCGGGAGGCGGTACGAGCCGAGCCAACCGAGCCGGTAGGCCGAGCCCCTCAAACGGAGCAGGCCGCCGTAGGCCACGGCCAGCAGCTTCAGTAAGCCAAGGAGCAGCCGGTCCGGCAAACCCTGCCGCTTGCCGTCCACAAGTTCCCGATAGTACAGCTCGGTAGGGAGCTTCATCGATCCTCCCTGCCGCGTGGCAGCCCCCGGTACAGCTGGTCGGCGGCCTCAATCACCTCGGCGGCAGTCACCGCCGTCATGCAGTGGTGGTCGGTCGGGCACTCGCGCTGCATGCACGGGGCGCACTCAGCTCCGCTGCGCACGATGACTCCCCGGTCGAAAAAGGCGCTGGTGGTCCGGTGGTCGGTGGAGCCGAAGATAGCCACCAGCGGTACGTCAAAAGCGGCCGCGATATGCATCGGGCCGGAATCGTTGGTGATGAAGAAGTCGCAGCGCTTGATAAGGTTCATGAGCTGCCTGACGCTGGTGGCGCCGGCGAAGTTCGCGCAGTCGCCGGCCAAATACTCCTCGATCCTGGCAGCCATCTCGGTTTCACCGGGACCGCCGGTAATCACGACCCGGGCGCCCCAGCGCCGGGCCAGTTCCTTGGCCGCCTCGCCGAAGCGCTCCGGATACCACCTCTTGGCGGAACCGAAGGTGGCGCCGGGATTGACGCCGAGCACCAGGTCGTTGGGGCCGATGCCGCGCGAGGCCAAAAGCGCCTGCAGGTCGCCCTCCTCGGCGGCGCTGGTCTGAAGCCTGAGCCTGGCCTGGCCCGGCTTGAGCCCGAAATACTCCAGCATGGTCAGGTAGTTCAGCACCTGATGGGTATCCGGCCGCAGCAAGCAACGGGGGAAGCGGTGAGTCAGGATCAGGCCGCGCGCGTCGCTGTCCTTGCCAACCCGCTGAGGTATGCGGGCCAGCCAGGGCACCAGCGCCGAGTCGAAGGAATTGGGGAGCATTATGGCGAGGTCGAAGCGATGCTTCCTGAGCTCCGCAGCGAGGCGCAGGCGCCCCATGATCCCCTTGTGGGTGCCTTTGCGGTCGAAGGTGATCACCCGGTCCACCCCGTCGTATATCGAGAAGATCGGCGACACAGCCGGATTGGCGAGCACGGTGATTTCTGCCTGCGGGAAATTGGCCCGGATGGTATCGACGGCCGGCGTGGTCATGACGGCATCGCCGATCCAGTTGACGGCGCGGATCAGGATCTTGCGGACTGAGCCGCGATCAATCGGTTTCACCGCTGCCCCGCCCTGGAGCCGGAGGTGGCGCTCCGCTTGGCGACTCTCGGTGTATAGGCTGCTGCGCGGGCGGGACGGGCGGATATATCGGTGAGGTAATCTGAGAGCATGATCCATCGCTTTGCCGGGATTTAAAATCCCGTCATACTGCCATAACTCTAGCCACTTGTGAAGCAAATTAAGCCAGACGGGCGGTGACTATCGAAAGTAGCAACGCAACACTCCCCCCTTTGACAAAGGGGGGCGGGGGGGATTTTGCCCGGGAGGCTATTTGGGTGCAGCTTGCACTAAAGGCAAATCCCCCTAAATCCCCCTTTTTCAAAGGGGGACTTTCCAGCGACGGCGACGTGCCTTCAACTCCCCGCTTTGACAAAGGGGGGCGGGGGGGGGATTTTGCCCAGGGTGCTAATTCGGTGCAGCTTGGAATCTTCTGCCGTTCAGTTCCTCCCCCTTCAAGGGGGAGGTCAGGAGGGGGATGGGGGGGTTTGCGCCGAAATTACCCCATCCCCACCCCCTCCCTCCCCTTGAAGGGGAGGGAGTTTTTCAGCGGAAGATCAGTGTTACTCAGAATGGTTATGGCAGCGGGGCCGGGGGGCACTGCCATTGAGAGGTAGGGTGGGCCGTGCCCACCACACCCGCATCCCGATGGTGGGCACGGCCCACCCTACATGAGCCACGGAACCACCGCTTAACTTAATGGCAGTGGGGCCGGGGGGAGGGGGCGCTTGCCAGATACCGGTCGATCACCTCGATATGCCGCAACGTGGCACCGCCGCTCTCCTGCATCATCCGGAGGGCGTTGCCGCCCAGCGTACTTCGCAACTCGGCATCCTCGATCAGCCTGCGGCAGGCGGAGGTCAGCGCGCCGGGGGAATCGATCTGGATCCCGGCCCGGAACCGGGAGACCAGCGCAGCCACCTCGCGGAAGTTGTTCATGTGCGGGCCGTAGATGGAGGGGATCCCCCGCGAGGCGGGCTCCAACAGGTTGTGGCCACCCAACTCGACCAGACTCCCTCCGACGAAACAGAGGTCGGAGAGCGCGTAGAGATGCATCAGCTCGCCCACGCCATCCACAAGCAGCACCTCGCCAGGCGCGAACTCCGCGCACGACGAATCCTGCAGCGAGCTGCGGCGGCGATATGCCAGGCCGCCCTTCTCCAAAAGTGCTGCGATCTCGCCGGAGCGTTCGGGGTGGCGCGGCGCGAGAACCAGGAACAGGTCGTTGCAGCTTGCCAGCAGCTCCCGATACGACGCGATCAGGTAGGCTTCCTCGCCGGGACGGGTGCTTCCGGCGCAGATCACGGTAACGGCAGCGGGGATCAGGTAGCGCGCCCTGAGTTCACCCTTCTCCTCGGGCAGGACCGGCCGGAAGGCGATGTCGTGCTTGACGTTGCCTGTGACCAGGGTCCGCTCGGGGAGGGCGCCGATGGCGACGATCCTGTCACGGTCCCCCTCGGACTGCATGCAGAGCGAGGAGAAGCGCCGCAGCGTCGAGCGAAAGAACCAGCTGAATTTCCGGTAGCGGCCAAAGGAGCGGTCCGAGATGCGGCCGTTGGCCAGGAGCACCGGGATGCCGCGGCGCTGCGCCTCCCGGGTGAAATTGGGCCAGATCTCGGTTTCCATGATGACGATGGCAGCGGGCCGAACAGCCGCCAGTGCGCGTCGCACCGCGGGGAGGAAGTCGAAGGGGAAGCAGATGCAGAGGTCGATCTCGGGGATGCCCGCGGAAACGGCGCGGCCGGTCGCGGTGGTATTGGAGACCAGGATGGCGTGGCCGGGATGGCGTTTCCGAAGCGCCGTCAGCAAGGGGCGTGCCGCCTGGGTCTCCCCGACCGAAACGGCATGCACCCAGATGACCGGCCGCCCCGCGATCCTTTGCAGGAGGCCGCCCGGGATGCTTCCCAGCCGCTCGCCGAGCGCGGGTGGCCTCTTGCCGCCGATGAGCTGGCAGAGATGGAAGAGGAGCACCAGCGGGAATAGAAAGAGGGTGCCTAAGTTGTAGAGGACGTTGAACATTGCACAAGACCTGTGGCTGCAAAAGTCCCCCTTTGACAAAGGTCCGCCGTCGCCTTTCAGGCTATGGCGGACAGGGGGGATTTAGGGGGATTTGCCTCGAATTGCACTGCCACTTTGTAGCAGCCTGGGCCAAAGCCCTTGTTCTTTCAGCGTGTCAATCTTCAGCTACTAAACACCCTCCCCCTTCAAGGGGGAGGTCAGGAGGGGGATGGGGTTGTTCATGGCGCCGGCTCTACCCCATCCCCACCCCGACCCTCCCCTTGAAGGGGAGGGTGTTTCTTGCTGCGGAAGATCAGCACTGATCAGATTTCTTTCCTCCATACCGGGAGCGCCAGAGCTCGACCTTCTCCAGCACGTCCCTTACCGCGATGCGGGGCATCCGGTCGGCGCGGTTCTCCATGGAAATCGGGTAATCCTCGCCGGGCTCGCCGTAGGCGTCGATCACCAGATCCTGGAACTTGCGGTACGGCCCCACCCGCTTCGGGTTGGAGTACCCCATCAGGGCGATCACGGGACGGTCCAGCGCGACGGTGATGTGGAGCGGCCCGGTGTCGAGCGAGAGCACGAGGGAGGCGCCGTCCAGTATGCCGACCAGCCCGCGCAGCCCGCCGTTACCCAGGGCGCTCACCGGGGTGTGCCTTGCCCGCTCCAGGATCACGCGCTCGGCTTGTTCCTCGCGTGGCGAGCGTCCTCCCACCAGGACCGGCTGCAGGCCGAAGTCGCAGTAAAGGGCATCGCAGACCTCCGCCCAGCGCTCGGGGAGCCAGTCTTTCTGCTGCTTGCTGGTCGCCACCACGATCGGGACCACGGGCCGCTCGAAAGGCTCGTAGAACGAGCGCTGCCAGGCACGCTCCTGGTCGCTCCAGGGGCCGAGATTCCAGGTCACGGGGGCTGACGGCGCCCCCAGGAAATCGGTGAACTCGAGGTACTGGTCCTGTACGTGCTGCATCGGACGGGGCGGGATACGGTGCGTGGTGAAGAGCCAGTTCAGGTCACGGGCGCGGGCAAAATCGAAGCCGAGCTTGACCGGTGCCTTGATGAAGGAGGTGATGACGTTGGCCTTGAAGTAGACCTGCAGGTCCAGCACCAGGTCGAAACTCCTTGATTTCAGCTGGTCACGGACCGCCAGGTAGCCGCGCCATCCCCGGGTCCGGTCGAACAGGATGATCTCGTCGACCAGGGCGTGGCCCCGCACCAGCATGGCCGGCCCCGGCTGCAGGATCCAGGTCACCTTCATGGCGGGATTGGCGCGCTTGAGCGCATGGAGCACCGGCAACACATGCACGGTGTCGCCCACGGCGCTCATCATGACGATACAAACACGATCTGTGGCAAAACGCATCACTTTTTCTCCATCGCGAGTGCCGCCAGCCGTGCCAGCGCATCCTCGCCGAATTCAAGCCCCCAGCGCTCGCGCCATTTGCGGGCGGAGCGCGCCAGCCGCTCGAAGTTGCGCGTGGCGACCTCTTCCCCGGGGCAAAACAGCACCCGGTCCACGTCGAGCAGGTAGGCGGTCGGGGCCGTCGAGTTTGACAGGTAGATGTTCTTCAGATTGAGATCCGGGTGCCAGGCGCCGCTGGCGGCAAGTGCTCTCAGCAGTGCGGCGACCGCGTGCAGCATCGCTTCGCGCAGCGTGGCATCGGCCGCGCCCCAGGCCTCCGGGAGGTCGCTCCCTCCGGGGAGCCGCCTGGTCATCACGTCGCAGCGGACCAGTTTGCCGAAGGTCGGGTAGAGGGCATAGGCTATGACTTCAGGAGTCGGGATGCCTGCCGCAGCGAGCCGTACCGAATTGGAGAGTTCCAGAGGGGCGCGCGTCGGCGCCAGGAACTGCTCCCCGGTCAGGTAGCGCAGCAGGCCGCCGTGACGGTTGCGGCGCACCACGACCGGAACGGCAGGGTCGCCGGCGCTGCCGCTGCGGAGCGTGACCCCATAGCAGGCGCCGCGCCCCTGCATGACGTCGCGGCCGGCCTGTGCAGCGGCCCAGGCGTGCAGCGTCCCTTCGGTGAGGGCCTCCCGGAGCGCCTCGGCGGCCCAGTCGCGTGCCACCACCTGGCTGCCGGCCACCGTGAACTGCAGGTATCCCTCCATGCTGCATGGTCCGGTCGCTGCCGAAAATGTTGTCACGTGGTTAATCTCCATCCCCGTCTTTCCCGGATGCGGCGCGCTTTTGTTCCGGCAATGGGCCGTTTCCTGATTTGTGCTAATTTCCCGGCAATCTGCACCAGCGTCACCCTCCCCCTGCCCCCACTGCCATTAAGTTAAGGGAAATAGGAGGTAGGGTGGGCCGTGCCCACCACACCCGCATCCTGATGGTGGGCACGGCCCACCCTACATGAGCCACGGAACCACCGCTTAACTTAATGGCAGTGGCCCCCTGCCCCTCCCATCAAGGGAGGGGGGAAGGAGATTATCAGTTGTCGGCTGAGGTTTTCGGCTTCATCAGGACGCCCCGGTCCAGCCGGAGCAGGTAATAAAGTGCAAGACCCACCAGGTAGACGATGCCGGCCGACCAGAGGACGTCGCTCGCAAAATGCCCCCCCTGCACCATGCGGGCGGTCCCCATCAGGAGTCCGTAGCAGGCGCCAGCGGCCAGGAAAAGGCGGGCCAGGCGCGGGGAGGATCTCCTGAGCAGGAAAAAGGGCCAGATCATGCCAAACCCAAAGGCCGCGTGTCCGGAGGGAAACGAGGCGCCGCTGCCGGCCTCCCCCCGCTCCCAGATCTGGTGAAACTCGCTGTCGCCGCCGAAAACCTGCAACTGCGCCGGGCGCGGCCGCGGCCAGTGCTCCTTGAACCCCTTACTGACCACGAGACCCGGCCCCAAGAGCATGAAGAGCACCAGGAACAGGGAGGCCTTGCGGTACGGGTAGGCCCTGGCGGAGAAAAAGCCGGAAATCAGGAGGATCATGGCCAGGATGGTCACGGAGTAACCGGGAAAGATCCCGTAACGGTACAGCGAACGCCACGGGTCATGCCCTGCGTACACCCAGCCGCTGCCCGGCAGATGGAAAGCGCGCGCCAGCGAAAGGTCGCTGCCGGTCATGGCGATCAGCGCCGTCAAGGCCAGGAGTAGCAGCATCGGTATCAGAAAATCTCGTGCGACCTTGCGCATCCGGGTTTCCGCCACTTCGGCGCCTCATAGATTTCTCAGGAGGATATCGACGCTCCGTCGCCAACCCGCAGCAGTTGGCGGCCCGGGTCAAATCCCCCCCACCCCCCTTTTTNNTCCCCCTCCTGTCCTCCCCCTTGAAGGGGGAGGGACGTACAGCGGAAGATCATCGCCAATCAGGTTCCAGGATGGCGGGGCTGGAAAGTCAAACTCGCGTTCCGCTACTCAGGAGGGCTGACCAGGGGTCCGCTTCCACCTTTGATGAATCCAGTACCATTCCGTCGGATGGTTGATCACGTACTCATCGATGCAGGCGGTCATCTGCACGGTATCCTGCAGCTCCCCTTCACCCGGCACCAGTTCGATCTCGGGATGCATCACAACCACATGGCGCGTCCCCTCGCGGTGGATGAAAACCGGGAGCAGCGGCACGTCGTTTCGGCGCGCCAAAACCGCCAGCATGTTGGTGGTCCAGGCGGGTCGTCCGAGGAAATCGACCAGCACGCCGTCCTTGGCTGATGCGGCCTGGTCGATGTGGATCCCGACCACCCCTTTCTTCCTCAAGACGGAGAACATGCCACGCAGCGCGCCTTCCCGGTAGACCAGGTTGTTGCCGTAGCGGCTCCGGATCTTCTCCAGTACGCCATTCAGGTAGATGTTTTTCTGGCGTTTCGCCACCACGGTCAGGTTCTCGTAGCGCGCACCAAAAGAGAGCGCCAGCAATTCCCAGTTGCCGCAGTGGCCGGTGAGGAAGGCGATCCCCTTTCCGCGTGCCCGCGCCCGCTCGTAGTGCTCAATCCCGCGGAACTCGACCGCATCGATCAGCCGGCTCCCCTTGTCGTGGTAGATCTGGCAGGCTTCCACGATGGAAAGTCCGAGATTCTCGAAGGTGGCGCGGGCCAGGTCCTCGGCGCCGCGCGGCACCCACCCAGGCTGTCGCTCCAGAAAGGGGAGGGAATGGGATATGTTTTTCAGCGCGATCACCCGGCGCCGCTTCAAAAGCCGGAAAAGGGCCCGACCCAGCCACTTCCCCCCCCACAGGGCGACGCGGTCCGGCAGCCAGGCGACGCTGCGTGATACGGCGATGAAGAGCACGGTCTCAAGATACCAACGAAATTTATTCAGCACGGCAGCTCCACCCTGCGCCCCTCCGGGCCAAACTTTTTAATTTTACAACGATAACCGGATACCATCGACGCTACTCCCTGAACTGCATGCCATGCAGCCTGCTGTAGAGCCCGCCGTTGGCGAGCAGCGTCTCATGGCCTCCCATCTCCGCAACTCCCCCCTTCTCGAGCACGATGATCCGGTCGGCGTGGGTAATGGTGGATAAGCGGTGCGCGATGACGAAGGTGGTCCGATTGGCCATCAGGTTGTTCAGTGCCGCCTGTACCATCTGCTCACTCTCGGTGTCGAGCGCGCTGGTCGCCTCGTCCAGGATCAGGATGGGGGCGTCCTTCAGGATGGCGCGGGCGATGCAGATGCGCTGGCGCTGCCCCCCCGAGAGCCTGAGCCCCCGGTCGCCGATATTGGTCTGATACCCCTCGGGGAGCTCTTCGATGAAGTCGTGGGCGTAGGCCGCCAGCGCCGCCTTCTCAACCTCGGCATCGGCCGCCCCCGGCTTGCCGTACCTGATGTTGTTGGCGATGGTATCGTTGAAAAGGATGGTCTCCTGGTCCACCAGGGCGACCTGTCCCAGCAGGCTCTTGAGCGTCACCTTCCGGATGTCGTGGCCGTCCACCAGGATGGACCCCTCCAGCGGATCATAGAAACGGGTGATCAGGGAAACCAGCGTGGTCTTGCCGCCGCCGGAAGGGCCGACCAGCGCGATCACTTCACCCCTGTGGGCCTGAAGCGATACGTCGCGCAGCACGTAATCGTCGTCGTAGCGAAAGGAGACCGACCTGAACTCTATCTCCCCCTTGACCCGGCCTATGTCCACGGCGTCCGGCGCATCGGCTATCTCGGGTATTTCGTCGATGATCTCGAAGACCCGTTCGGACGCGCCCAGCGATCGCTGCACCACGTTGTAGGTGTTGAGTATCCTCTTGATGGGGGTAAAGACCAGGATCATCGCGGCGATGAAAGAGAAGAACTCCGAGGCGCTCATCCGCCCCTGCATGACGCTGGTCCCCCCTACCCAGATCACGGCGGCGACCCCGAAGGAGATGATGAACTCCATGATCGGCGTGGAAAGCGCGTCGTACTTGATGCTCTTGCGCAGCGTGGCGTAGAGGCCGGCGTTGGTGCGCTGGAATTTTTCCGTCTCGCGCTCTTCGAGGCCGAAGGCCTTGAGCACCTTGATGCCGGAGAAGGTCTCCTGCAGGATGCTGTTCAGCGCCCCCATCTTCCCCTGCCCAAGCTTTGCGATCGCCTTGATCTTCTTCCCTATCTTCTGCGCCGGCCAGGCGGTGACCGGAATCACCACGAAGGTGATCAGTGCCAGTTCCCAGTTGCGGTAGAAGATCACGCCGAGCAGGGAGGCCGCCGAAAAGGTGTCGCGGAAGATGCCGGAAACGATGCTCCCCACCCCTTCCTGCATCATGGTGACGTCGCTTGTGACCCTGGACATGAGCGTCCCGGTCGGGTGCCGGGTGAAGAATCCCAGCCCCAGACGCATGTTGTGCCGGTAGAGCTCGTTGCGCACGTCCTGCACGCTCAACTGGGCGGCGGTGCGCATGAAGTAATCGTTGGTGAAGCGGCAGACCCCCTTCACCACGAACAACAGGATGATCCCCAAGGGGAGCAGCGAGAAGATCATCATATCCTTGCCGGAGAAGATCTTCTTCAGCACCGGCTCCACCAGGTATGCGATGGCCCCGTCTATCCCCCCCACGGCAAGTGAAGCCACGGCCGCAAGGGCTATGCGCCACCAGTACGGGCGGCAATAGCTTAAAATACGCTTGAAGTTTTTCATCTAGTTCCTTTTGCCCTTATCCTGAAGGCGGGCACGGCCCACCCTACTTCTGCGACAGCAGCTCCGAGGCGAGCGCCGCCAACCTTTCCAGCGCGCCGCCGCTTCCCAACTTGACCCTGACCTGGGCGAACTCGTCGCGCATCCACTGGGCGTACTTCGCATCGCCCAACAGCGCCTCGACCTCCTGCGCGATGGCCGGACCGGTCACCTCGTGCTGGATCAGCTCACGGGCCACTGCTTTGCCCGCCACGATGTTGCAGATCCCTATGTGCGGCACCTTGATCACCCGCTTGCCGATCTGGTAGCTGAGCGGGGAAACCCGGTAAATGATCACCATAGGGACCCCCACCAGGGCGAGTTCCATGGTTACGGTACCGGAGACCGAGATGGCCGCGTCGCAGGCGACCATGACGTCGTGGTTTCGGCCCGAGACGATGCTGATCTCAAGTCCCGACTCCTCCACCTGGAGAGCGATGTCTTCCGGGCGCAGCGACGAGGCGAGAGGGAGCAGCAACTGCAGATCCGGCCGGTGCCGTTTCAGGAGCTTGGCGGCCTCCAGGATGTCCGGCAGCAGCTTGGCGATCTCGCTTTTGCGGCTCCCCGGAAAGAGCCCGAGCGTGCTGCGCGAGGGATCGAGTCCGAATGAGCGCAGCGCCTCCTCTTTGCCCATGGTGGGGCGCACCATGTCAAGGAGCGGATGCCCCACGAAGGAGACCGGGATCCCCGCGTTCTCGTAGAAGGGGACCTCGAAGGGGAACAGGACCGCCATCCTGTCGATGACCCGGCCGATACCGTGCACGCGGCCGCTCCTCCAGGCCCAGACCTGCGGGCTGATGAAGTAGAGCACCTTGATCCCGGCCCGCTTGGCTATCTTGGCCAGCCTCAGGTTGAAGTCGGGGTAATCGATCAGGATGAGAAGCGCGGGGGGGGCGGCGAGGAGCCGTCTTTTCAGGATGTTGAAATTCTTGACGATGACCGGCAGATGCCCCAGCACCTCCACCAGCCCCATCACGGCCATCTCGTTGGCGTCCACCAGGGTCTCGACCCCGGCCTTGCGCATGCAGTCGCCACCCATGCCGAAGAAGCGGGCGGAGGGGACCAGCTCGCGCAATTGGGCCGCCAGCGTGGCGCCGTACAGGTCGCCTGATGCCTCTCCGGCGACGATCATCACTGATTGATTTGCTTCGTGCACGAGACCTCTTAAAACCCCGTACATCCCTCCCCTTCAAGGGGAGGGTCGGGGTGGGGATGGGGCTGGGGTTAAGCCGACACCGGCCCATCCCCCTCCTAACCTCCCCCTTGAAGGGGGAGGGACTTTATTGCATTAGCGATCAAGATTAAGTAAATGCTAAAAAAACACCCTCGCGCTAAAAGCAGATCAAGGCCAAGACTGAGCGGGGACGCGCAGTCCCTCGACCTCAACCTTAGCCTCAATCCAGTTCAGACAGAGTCCAAACCCTTGATCTTAATCTCAATCTTAATCTGTTCTACCTGCACACCCCTCTCTTGGCGGCTTCGACGAAGGCGATGAAATGCTCGACCTCGGGGGTGGACTCGACCTCAGTCTTCATCCGCTCGATCGCCTCGGGGAGCCTCAGCCCGGAGAGGGACAGGATCTTGTAGGCCTTCTTCAACGCGGAGATGGTCTCCTCGGAGAAGTTGCGCCTTTTCAGACCGACCAGGTTCAGGCCGCGCAGCCTGACCTCCCTGCGGTCGCCGGTCACGATGGTGTAGGGGGGAACGTCCAGCACCACCGAGGTGGTGCCGCCGACCATGACGTGGGCTCCGATGCGGGTGAACTGCAGCACGGCGCAGAGCCCGCCCAGGATGGCGTGGTCCTCCACGGTCACGTGCCCGGCCAGGGTGGCCGCGTTGGCCATCACCACGCCGTTGCCGATGTGGCAGTCGTGCGCCACGTGGGTGTAGGCCATGAGCAGGTTGTCGTTGCCCACGGTGGTCTCGCCGTCTCCGGTCACCGTCCCCAGATGCAGGCTGGCGAACTCCCGGATGGTGTTGCGGTGCCCGATGCGCAGCCAGGTCTTCTCACCCTTGTACTTCAGGTCCTGGGGAATGGCGCCGATGGAGGCCATGTGGAAGATGTTGTTGTCCTCGCCGATCTCGGTCCAGCCGTCGATAACCGTGTGCGGCCCGACCTTGGTTCCCTTGCCGATCTTGACGTTCTCTCCGATGACCGAGTAAGGTCCGATCTCCACGCCGTCGGCGATCACGGCTCCGGGATGTACTATTGCGGTGCTATGAATCATTGCTGTTCTCCGAAATTGCTGTGTCCCGCCTCTGTCCTTAAAAATCCCCCTCCCCTTGCGGGAGGGGNNAGGGTCGCCTTCAGTTCCGCCTCGGTCACCAGCGTCTCGCCCACGTAAGCCTTGGCGGCCACGCTCCAGATGCCGCGTTTGTGGAACAGGGTCTCGACCTCGATCCTCAGGGTGTCGCCCGGTTTGACGGGTTTCCTGAAGCGGGCGTTGTCGATCGCCATGAAGTAGCTCACCTTGTCCCCCGCGTCCCCGCCCGAGGTGAGGTAGGCCATGATGGCGGCCACCTGGGCCATGGCCTCGATGATCAGGACCCCCGGCATGACCGGGAAGCCGGGGAAGTGCCCCTGGAAGAAGGGCTCGTTCATGGTCACATTCTTGAGGGCCACGATGCGCTTGCCCTGCTCCACCTCCAGCACCTTGTCCACCAGCAGAAACGGGTAGCGGTGCGGCAACAACTCCATGATTTGCACTATGTCAAGCATGCCAGGACTCCTAGGAAAAATTTTCGCATCCCGCGTCAGCCGCGAGGCGCGCTATCAAAGCATTGGAAAGGTGAACCCGGGGCGAATGATGATTCGCCCATACGCCTGTCGACAACTCTCCTCCCCCCGGAGGGGGGAGGTCGGGAGGGGGGTAGCCTCGCTATCCCTAGGGGAATTCCCCCTCCCTAGCCCTCCCCCTCCGGGGGAGGGGACTTAACGGAAAAATGTCAGCTGTTCTTCGTCTCCGCCAGCCTCTTCTCCAGCTCGGCCACCCTCTTCTCCAGCGAGCTCACCGTCTTTCTGAACTCCGGGAGCTTGGGATAGGTCATGGAGCACTTGAGCCATTCGCGGTGCGCTATGGCCGGAATGCCGCCGACGGTCTGGTTGGCTGCCAAGCTGGCGGCCACGCCGGACTTGGCCGCAACCATCACGTTGTCGCCGATCTTAATGTGACCTGCGACCCCGACTTGGCCGCCCATGATAACATGGTTGCCGAGCTGGGTGCTACCGGAGATGCCGACCTGGGACACGATCATGCAGTCCTGGCCGATCACGCAGTTGTGCGCGATCTGCACCAGGTTGTCGATCTTGGTGCCGCGGCCGATCCGGGTCAC
>DNRQ01000046.1:0-208 GCA_003499925.1 Geobacter sp. | reverse complement strand
GTTGGCGTGCAGGGTCACGTCGTCGCCCAGAACCACGCCCGGGTAGAGCGCCACGCCGGGATAGAGGACGACCCTGTCACCCAGGACCACGCCGGGGGCGATGCTGGCGCCGGGGTAGACAGTGACGTCCGCCCCCATCTTGACCCCTTGCGCCACGAAGGCGCCGGGCATCACCCCGAGGGGGGCGGCGGGCGCCGTGTAGAACAGG
>DNRQ01000114.1 GCA_003499925.1 Geobacter sp. | reverse complement strand
TGGGGGTGTTTTGGCACCGGAGCTAACCCCATCCCCACCCCAACCCTCCCCTTGAAGGGGAGGGAGTTTTTTCAGCGAAAGATCAGCGTTAATCAGTTTTTTTGTTCGGGGGAGGCAAAACCATGAAGAGAATCGCACTGATCCTGTTATGCATCTGTTCCCTGTCGGCTGTCTCATCGTTTGCAGCAGATCTTGCCGACGTCGGGAAACACCCGTCGTGCAAGTACTGCGGTATGGACCGGGGGAAGTTTGCCCATAGCAGGGTGCTGATCGAATACGACGACGGCACCTCGTCGGGAGCGTGCAGTCTGCACTGTGCCGCAATCGATCTTGCCAACAATATCGACAGAACCCCTGGCAGGATTGCCGTTGCCGACTACTACGGCAAGGAGCTGATCGACGCGGAGAAGGCCCTTTGGGTTCTGGGAGGGGGGCAGCCGGGTGTCATGACAGCGCAGGCGAAATGGGCTTTTCGAGACAAGCCGGCCGCAGACAGATTCATCAGGGAAAACGGCGGCGCTGCGGCAGGGTTCGACCAGGCGATGAGGGCTGCCTACAACGACATGTATAGCGATACCAAGCAGATCCGTGAGCGCCGCAAGATGAAGAGATCGAAAACGCCCTGATCAGCGTGGAACACGGCAAGGAGCCAGGCAGAACATGGAGCTGTTTACGAAACTGCGAGACGTTGCGCTTCGGGAAAACGAGTCCGGGGAGTTCCCTTCCTGGCTTCTTGCCGAGGTAATGGTGATCGCCGAGCAGCCTGAACGGTATGCGGACCGGGGCCACCTGGTCCGGATGCTCATCGCCCAGATCGCCGACTTCGATCCTTATGCCGGAACGGGGTGCTTCAACAGCTCGGTGGGAGCAGGGACGATTCGAGCAACAATCAGTCAGATAATAGCTGAACACAATGTTCACGGAAGGGGGGGGTGAAATGGCCTGCGAGTTGATGGAATGTTGCCAGTTTTTCAATGACAACATGAAGGAGCTGCCCAAGGCGGCGGAATACATAAGGAACAGACTCTGTCTGGGGGATCATCAATCCTGCAGCCGGTTCAAGATCTATAAAGAGTACGGTGCCGCGAACGTCCCTCCCGGTCTCAATGACGACGATGCTGAGGAAGTGAAAAAGGCCCTGCAGTGCCTTCAAAAGAAGCAGGCATCGGAGGGGTAATCGGCTGAGGCGCCGGTTCAGACCTCTCCGCCTGAAAGCCGGGACGGCGTTGTCCCGGCTTGCCGGCGGTTATTTAGCCGGTTGCACGAGCAGCGAGGTATCCTCCTTCTTGGCGATATCACCGATCTTGATTTCCCCTTTGGTGATTTCCGCCTCAAAATAATGCGGCCCGATGAAGGAAAGTACCTTCACCTCGCCGACTTCCTTGGGCTGGGGGGTCTTGCCGCCTAGTTGTCGATAAACCGTCAGCACGTCTCCAATAGCTATCTCCTTCTGGACCTCCACTTTGGAACTGTGGAACAGATGCACCTTGCTCCCCATTTTCATCACCACTTCACTTTTTGCCTTTTTTCTGGCAGCGTCGGCCGGAAGCGGCGCGGCTGCCATGATGGAAAACGCCAGCAGGGTAATCAGCATGGTCAGGTTCTTCATTTCTCTAATTCCTCCTCTCTTGGATTAGCTGCTTCGTTATCTTGACGGCCTCGTTTCAGTTACACCTCCTTCCCGGTCCCAGGCTGCGCCACGATCCTCGTTCATCTACGGTTCGCTAGACGAGGCATGTGAGAATACTGCCACATGATTTCTAATTGGCAACCTGTAATTTAATGGTTATAGTTTCTGTCTGAAGCTATCTCGTTTTCACCCGGAGAAGGAGGGCGAACCATGGCAGATCCCAAAACCTTTCACTTCAAACTCCCACCGTACCAGGGACCGCCGCTCCCCGAGCCGGCCAACTCCTGGTATCCCGGCATCAAGGCGCATCATGCCGCCAGCACCAGCGACCGGACCAAGAAGTGTGACGGCAAGGTACGGGCCTTCGTGATCCATGCGACGGCAGGTGCCAGTTCATCGGGAGCGATGAGCGTGATGTTCGAAGAGTCGGCGAGCTGGCATTGGCTCATTCCGGACGAGAACGAGCCGGAGCATGGTGGCAGGGTGTGGGCTTGCGCCCCCGAAACGAGGGCCGCCTGGCACGTCCGCAACGACCGGTCGCACCCGGAGGTCAACAACGGCAGCCGATACGTCAATTACTGGTCGCTCGGTGTCGAGATCGTCAATACCCAGGCAGGCGATCCTTTTTCGGAGTGGCAGGTGCAGCAGACGGCGGCCCTGGTCAGGTATGCCTGGAGCAAGTACCCGGAGCTCGTCGACGTGGTGAGCCACGCCAAGCTGGATCCGGCCAGGCGGGAAGATCCGGGGGCAAATTTCCCCTGGGAGCGCTTTCGGGAGCTGGTGCTCGCCCCGATCCCCGGCCTGCCGGTCCAGGTTGCCCCGGCATCCGGTCTGCTGCAGATCATCGGCCCCGACGGCAATGAAATCGACTGCGATGCGCGCACCCTCGACGGCGCGACCTTTGCGGAGGCACGCCCCTTGATCGAAAGCCTCGGCTACCAGGTGGAATACCTGGAGGGCGCTCCGAGGAAGATGCAGATTAGCCGGAAGAGCTAGCGGACCGAGATTTCCGGGCATTCCCCCCCCTCTCCCTACCTCTCCCACCAGGGGAGAGGGGACCTATAAGCCCCCCTCCCTTCGATGGGAGGGGCTGGGGGCACTGCCGTTAAGTTAAGGAGGTGACGTGTAGGGTGGGCCCCGCCCACCAAACCTCAACCGACGGTGGGCTAGGCCCACCCTACGTGATCTGCGTGGCGCCACCTGTTAACTTAATGGCAGTGGGGGCTGGGGGAGGGTGCAAGACGGTGTGGGTACTCAGGTCCGTTGTTGATGGCCGCGTGAGGATAGGTGGTGCGGGAGTTCAGGTCCGTGGTGCGGTCGATGGCGAGCGAGTGCTGGGTGAGGTTGTCGGTGCGACTCAATGTCTCGGCCGCCTGCGGATTTCCTCTATACGGCGATATCCAGCTCGATTCTGTCGTAATCTACAATCGGAAAGAAACAATTGTTTTGTTCCTTCAGTTCAACGAGGCCGATCTGTGAAAGATATTTTACATCCGTTGACACATTCTTAATGTCTCGCTGAACGATCCTCGCCAGATGGTGTATGGAAGTAGGTTTTTCTAGTCTGATCGCGTGCAGGAGCTCTAACCTTTTTTGCGTCAGCGCCTTTCTGAATGCGTCGAGGTTGGTGAAATAAACCGCGGCAGGTTGCCTTTTCACCGTTTCTCCGCGCTCGATAGATTCACCGATAGCTATGAAGTTGTCCAGTGCCTCGTCAACGCTTCTGATGCCAATCGTGACCCGTTTAACCTGCATAACGTCGCTCCTTGTAAGCCACCATATCCTTTTTGAAATCTTCAACCAGCTGACGTAATCCTGTAAAGGTGTATGGCCCTTCGCTCCCCTCGTAATGGCGGTGATCGCCTTTACCTCGTTCGTTGTCATAGCCAATGACCCTTCTATTTCCAACTATATAAACAAGTGAGTATTTATAACCGTGCGGTGTGTGTTCTGACACCGGCACCTGCTACATTTTGATTTCCAGGGTGTGGCCCAGTTCGTCCGTTTGCTTATCGTGGACAATCGAGCGAGCTTTCATATCATTGTTGGTATCGTATGCCAACAATTACCGGTTGTCAACATCTGCGGCTCCTCTCCCTTAGGCAAGCCCCCTCAGTGAGGGAGATCCTAAAACATGTTGAAGAACAGTCGAGAGGTAGGGTGGGCCGTGCCCACCACAACGGCCTCCTGATGGTGGGCACGGCCCACCCTACCTTTAGGGACTCACCGCTTACTCGGACTGTCGTCTTTCCCCCCCCTCTTGTGCTTTTTATCCAGATATTCCGCCCATTGCTCCTGGATCTCTTCCGGCGCGCAGCGCTTGAAGAAATGAGGAAAGCAGCGGGCGATCATCTTGTCGGGCCAGGAGAGGGTGGTGAGCCATTGGCGCGCCGGATCTGACTTCGGGGGGAGTTTCATGGAGGCAATCCTTCCATATGTTCAGGCCACGATAAGCATGGCCATGAATTCCTCGACTGCCAGGGCCTCCAGGCGCTGCCGGTCGAGGCAGAGCGTCATGACCTTTTCCACTTGTGCGGCGGACAGGCGCCCGGCGAGATTGGACTCGCATTTTCGCAACAGCAGAGGGATCCCTTCTCCCCGACGCCGCCGATGGCCGAGCGGAAACTCGACCTCCGTCTTTCCGGAACTCCCGCCGTCCTTGAAGATTATCTCGACGGCATTGGCGATGGAACGCTTGTCCGGGCGGAGGTAGTCGCTGCTGTAGCGGGGCTCTTCCACCACTTCCATCCTCTCCCGTAACCGGTCTATGCGCGGATCTCCGGCAACGGCATCGGAATAATGGTCGGCGGTCAGCTCGCCGAAGATGAGGCCGATGGCGACCATATACTGGATGCAGTGGTCGCGGTCCGCGGGGTTGTAAAGGGGGCCGCTCTTGCTGATGATCCTGATCGCCGACTGATGGGTGGTGATGAAGACCCGCTCGATGTCATCGAGTCTCCCCTTGACCTTGCCATGAAGCATGATCGCGCACTCAACCGCTGTCTGCGCGTGGAATTCCGCCGGGAAGGCGATTTTGAACAGGATGTTCTCCATGACATAGGCGCCGTAGGGACGCTGGAACCGGAAGCGCTCCCCCCGGAAGCAGACCTGGTAAAAGCCCCAGCTTGCGGCAGTAAGGGCGCTGGGATAGCCGCTCTCGCCGGCCATGGTGAGAAGCGCCAGGCGGACGCCACGGCTGGTGGCGTCTCCGGCCGCCCAGGCCTTGCGGCTTCCGGTGTTGGGAGCGTGACGGTAGCTGCGCAGGCTCTGGCCGTCGACCCAGACCTGGGAGACCGCATCGATGATCTGCTCCTTGCCGCCGCCCAGCATCCGCGTTACCACCGCCGCAGTGGCCAGTTTGACCAGTACCACGTGATCGAGCCCCACCCGGTTGAAGCTGTTTTCCAGCGCCATCACCCCCTGGATCTCGTAAGCCTTGATCATTGCAGTCAACACCTCACGCATGACCAGCGGGCCCTTCCCTTCGGCGCGGTTCCGGCGCGAGATGAAGTCGGCCGCAGCCAGAATCCCCCCCAGGTTGTCGGAGGGGTGTCCCCACTCCGCCGCGAGCCAGGTGTCGTTGAAATCGAGCCAACGGATCAGGATGCCGATATCGAAAGCCGCCTTGACCGGATCGAGTTCAAAGGCGGTGCCGGGGACCCTGACCCCGAGCGGCACTACCGATCCGGGGACCAGAGGGCCGAGAAGCCTGGCGCATTCCGGAAACCGCAGCGACAGCATGGCGCAGCCCAGGCTGTCCAGGAGGCAAAGGCGCGCCGTTTCATACGCTTCTTCGCTCGATATCTCGTAATCGCACAGGTAGTCGGCTATCGCCGCCATCTCCGGGTCCGGGTCGGGGCGGATGTTGCTGTCGGCCATGTTCGTCATTGCCTTTAACTCCATTAAAAACAAGTTCATAGAACGCAGATACAAATCTGATTTAGCGGATTTTCGCGGATACTTAACCCGAAAAGAATCATTACCGAATCCGATTAGCGCTGATCTTCAATATCGATGGTTCTCGCAGAAAGTCCCCCTTTGCAAAGGGGGATTTAGGCAGCGTTG
>DNRQ01000055.1:66387-70517 GCA_003499925.1 Geobacter sp. | reverse complement strand
TCTTGACTAAGGGGTCCACTCAACAGTGGGGTTAGGCATCGTTCAAACCGAGATTGCCATAGGCAACCTTGCTGCCGACACTGAATTCCTCGTAAACCTCCCGATAGACCCACTCCACGACGAGCTAGACATGAAGTCGTCCGACCGATATCACTCATAGTGATAACGGCAGGCGATAACGACAAGATCGTCTTCATCAACGACATAAATCAAACGATTGGTTTCATCGATACGCCGGGACCAGAATCCGGAAAGGTTCTCCCTCAGAGGTTCCGGCTTGCCGATGCCGGCACAGGGAGAACGCAGAGTATCCTGAATAAGCAGGTTGATCCGCTTTAGCGTCTTTTTATCCTGCTGCTGCCAATATAAATAATCTTCCCAGGCTGCCGGCGTCCAGGCGATTCGACTAGGCATCGCGCAGGCCGTGCCCTTCGGTTTTACCTTTTCGGTACTGTTCGATAGATGTGGCCAGGTGGGCGGCATTGGCGGGAGTCTTCAACAGATGCACCGTTTCCATGAGGCTGTTGAAGGTGTCCAGTGACATCAGCACGGCATCGGGCGCGTCCCTGCGCGTAATGATGGTAAAGTCGGCATCCGCGATAGTCTGATCCATCACACCCTTGAAAGAACTGCGAGCTTCGGAAAACTTTACAATTCGCATACCGCACCTCATGTACAATTTATAGTACAACTCTAGCAGCGTCGCAACATATTTTCAAGGGCCCGGCGCAGTCGCCTCGTCTTTTTCAAGAAAGGACCACCCATGAACATCGGGTTCGGTCGATCCGGCACAGAAGAATAAGAAGAAGGGGAGCCATGCCAAGAAGAAGATGGCGAAGAAGTCGAAGCGGAAGAACAGGGATTCCCCTGGATTCGAATCCAGTGTGCATAAGCTGTTTAGGGGCTGTGTCAGTGGGGGGAGTATTGGCGAATTTTACTGATTGCACATTATAAATAAATATGCAATAAAAACCCATTATTCTATCAGACTCGTCTAAATAGCCTGCAGTTTTTATTGGAGAGGAGGGGGTCATGTTATCACGGTGGGCGTTAAAGGTGTTATTGTGGCTAAGGGAGACGGTGAGACAGAAAGTACCGGCGAGCCCCTTCTGGAGGACGCTACAAACCTGCCTGCTGCCTATTGCGATAGCTATGGCAATCGTGACTGCTGCTGCGCCATCCCAGGCCAGCGTAGTTGTTGGTCCCGCTGCCACAACCTCCGCCAGTCTCACCAGCGGTGCAGTGACGAAGACAGACTCTAAGCAACTCATCATAGTCCAACAGCAGAGTCCTGGAACAGTCTACTTTTCAGATACTTTTGAAAGTGGACTGGATAATTGGAGTGTGAGTGGGGCGGACTGGGCAATCATCAACACTGATTCCCGGAGCGGGGCCCATTCTATTACAGATAGTCCGGGAGGGAATTATCCTCTTAATGCTAATGAAATTTTAACCCTGGCCTTTCCTGTAGACCTGTCTAATTCGACTACGCCAATTCTATCCTTCTGGCACAAACATTTCGTTAACAACGTGGGAACTAATCATAAGGACTATGGTTATGTTGAGGTTTCCCAGGACGGCGGCATCAGTTGGTCGCAGGTTGACTCATATAGCGGCAATTCCGCAAACTGGACAAAAGTGGTTGTTGATCTGGCATCTTACAAGGCAAGCCCGATACTGGTGCGGTTTCGCATGTGGAGCAGGGGTTACGACGGGACTTACGGATCGGGTGTGTCTGACGGCTGGTATGTCGATGACATTGAGATAAGAGAAAAGGACACGACAATTACGGCTTTTCCCTTTTTCGACAACTTCGAGAACGGCTTGGGCAACTGGGAGACAAGCGGCCGTGACTGGGCCCTGATAGATTCCGATTACCGGAGTGCTGGTCATTCCATAACCGACAGTCCCTCTGGTGATTATCTCAATAATTCAAACTCAACCATCACCTTGGCACATCCGATTGACCTCTCATCGACAACCTCGCCGACCTTGTCCTTCTGGCACAAACGTTTTGTTAACGACTTGGGAAATGGTCATAATGACAATGGATATGTTGATGTTTCCCAGGACGGCGGCATCAGTTGGTCGCAGATAGCCTCATATAGCGGCAATTCCGCAAACTGGACAAAAGTGGTTGTTGACCTGACATCCTACAAGGCAAACGCGATACTGGTGCGGTTTTGCATGTGGAGCAGGGGTTACGACGGGACTTACGGATCAGGCGTATCTGACGGCTGGTATGTCGATGACGTTGAGATAAGGGAAAAGGACACGGCAATTACGGCTTTTCCATTTTTCGACAACTTCGAGAACGGCTTGGGCAACTGGGAGACAAGCGGCCGTGACTGGGCCCTGATAGATTCCGATTACCGGAGTGCTGGTCATTCCATAACCGACAGTCCCACGGGTGATTATCCCGATAATTCAAACTCAACCATCACCTTGGCACATCCGATTGACCTCTCATCGACAACCTCGCCGACCTTGTCCTTCTGGCACAAACGTTTTGTTAACGACTTGGGAAATGGTCATAATGACAATGGATATGTTGATGTTTCCCAGGACGGCGGCATCAGTTGGTCGCAGATAGCCTCATATAGCGGCAATTCCGCAAACTGGACAAAAGTGGTTGTTGACCTGACATCCTACAAGGCTAAGCCGATACTGGTGCGGTTTCGCATGTGGAGCAGGGGTTACGACCGGACTTACGGATCAGGCGTATCTGACGGCTGGTATGTCGATGACGTTGAGATAAGAGAAAAGGACACGGCAATTGCGGCTTTCCCCTTCTTCGACAATTTCGAGAACGGCTTGGGCAACTGGGAGACAAGCGGCCGTGACTGGGCCCTGATAGATTCCGATTACCGGAGTGCTGGTCGTTCCATAACCGACAGTCCCACGGGTAATTATCCCGATAATTCAAACTCAACCATCACCTTGGCACATCCGATTGACCTCTCATCGACAACCTCGCCGACCTTGTCCTTCTGGCACAAACGTTTTGTTAACGACTTGGGAAATGGTCATAATGACAATGGATATGTTGATGTTTCCCAGGACGGCGGCATCAGTTGGTCGCAGATAGCCTCATATAGCGGCAATTCCGCAAACTGGACAAAAGTGGTTGTAGATCTGGCAGCTTACAGGGCTAAGCCGATACTGGTGCGGTTTTGCATGTGGAGCAGGGGTTACGACCGGACTTACGGCTCAGGAGTGTCTGACGGATGGTATGTCGATGATGTCGCAGTTTACGACATGGACGTTACCGCCCCAACGCCTGGTAATGTCACCACATCCAACACAGCTGTCGGCACTTATGTGAGTGGTACTTTTGACCTTACAACAGTTTTCACCGACCCACAGAGTCGTGTTATGTCGTGCAGTTACACAAAAGACGGAGGAACAACCTGGAATGCTGCTGCGGTTTCCGGCACCGGGCCTATCGATATCTGCACTATAACCGGCCTGACTGCCACAAACGGCCAGGCATTAACCCTAAATATGAAGGCAACCAGCATGGGGGGGATTGCAACTGCCACTCCTGTTACGGTTACGGTCGACTCACAACCACCGACTGATGGCACAGTGACTATAACTCCAGGAGATACTAAGCTTATCCTGAATTGGAATGGATTTAGTGACACTGTCAGCGGACTGCGGTCAACCAATACCTACAAACTGGTGCGCAGTTCCACCGCGACCCCGAATGCCTCCTGCACCAGCGGGGCACAGGTTTATCTGGGTAATGCCCGGACCTTCCAGGATACGGGGCTTACAAACCGTACCACTTATTACTACCGGCTCTGCGCTTTCGACGCCATAGGACATATCTCGACGGGCGCGACCGCGCCAGGGAAGCCTTTGCCTTCCCAGACGATATCCTTTCCTACTATCGCTGCCAAAACCTACGGGGACGCGGATTTCGGCCCCGGTGCTACGGCTACATCTGGCCTTGCTGTGAGCTATGCAAGTGGCAATACCGGTGTTGCCACCATCATCAACGGCAAGATTCACATCGTCGGAAGCGGTAACGCCACCATCACTGCCAGCCAGATGGGAGACAGCAATTGGCTGCCTGCAATGAGTGTGACACAATCTTTGACGGTGACCAAGGCCACCCTCAGCGT
>DNRQ01000055.1:0-66359 GCA_003499925.1 Geobacter sp. | reverse complement strand
CAACAACGCAAGCAGAACCTACGGAGCTGCAAACCCGAACTTCACCGTTTGGTACTCCGGATTCAAGAACAGCGACACGCCTGCAAGCCTCACCACCCAGCCGAGCGCCAGCACCACTGCTACCTTGACAACTCCCGTCGGCAGTTACGCAATCAATCCAAGCGGCGCTGCGAGCACGAACTACAGCTTCAGCTATGTAGCTGGAACGCTGACCGTGACCAAGGCCCCCCTCAGCGTGACTGCCAACAACGCAAGCAGAACCTACGGTGCTGCAAACCCGAACTTCACCGTTTCGTACTCCGGATTCAAGAACAGTGATACGCCTGCAAGCCTCACCACCCAGCCGAGCGCCAGTACCGCTGCTACCGTGACAAGTCCCGTCGGCAGTTACGCCATCAATGCAAGCGGCGCTGCGAGCACGAACTACAGCGTAAGCTATGTAGCTGGAACGCTGACGGTGACCAAGGCCCCCCTCAGCGTGAATGCCAACAACGCAAGCAGAACCTACGGTGCTGCAAACCCGAACTTCACCCTTTCGTACTCCGGATTCAAGAACAGCGACACGCCTGCAAGCCTCACCACCCAGCCGAGCGCCAGCACCACTGCTACCGCGACGACTCCCGCCGGTAGTTACGCAATCAGTCCAAGCGGCGCTGCGAGCACGAACTACAGCTTAAGCTATGTAGCTGGCACGCTGACCGTGACCAAGGCCACCCTCAGCGTGACCGCCAACAACGCAAGCAGAACCTACGGCGATGCAAACCCGAACTTCACCGTTTGGTACTCCGGATTCAAGAACAGCGACACGCCTGCAAGCCTCACCACCCAGCCGAGCGCTAGCACCACTGCTACCGTGACAAGTCCCGTCGCTAGTTACGCAATCAATCCAAGCGGCGCCGCGAGCACGAACTACAGCTTCAGCTATGTAGCCGGAACGCTGACGGTGACCAAGGCCACCCTCAGCGTGGCCGCCAACAGCGCAAGCAGAACCTACGGCGATGCAAACCCGACCTTCACCGTTTGGTACTCCGGATTCAAGAACAGCGACACGCCTGCAAAGCTCACAACGCGTCCCGCTGTCAGCACCTCGGCCACCGTGATGAGCCCCACGGGGAATTATGCACTTACTCCAGGCGGCGCTGTGAGTACGAATTACGATTTCAACTATGTAGCCGGTTCGCTTACGGTAAACCAGGCCAAACTTACTGTTACAGCGAATGACGCGAACAGGCCATACGGAGCTGCCAACCCGGCCTTCACCGCCTCCTACTCCGGGTTTGTAAACGGCGAAACGGCCAGCGTTTTGACCGGATCACCATCCCTTACAACCCCCGCCAAGGTGGACAGCCCAGCTGGGAGCTACCCAATTGTTGCGGCGAAAGGTTCCCTTGGCGCGGCCAATTATACCTTTGCCTTTGTCAACGGCACCTTGGACGTGAAAAACGAGTATTTAGTAAGCCTCAGCCTCGCCGGGAGCGGTAGTGGGACTGTTAACAGTTTTCCTGTTGGTATTTCCTGCACGAGCGGGACCTGTACGGGAAGTTTCCTGTCCGGGACCATCATCAAACTGATAGCGACCGTTTCCAACGGTTCCCGGTTCGAGGGGTGGAGCGGTGCATGCACCGGATTCTCTGTCTGCCAGTTTACCTTATCCGCTCCCCAAACCATTGTCGCGACCTTCGAGGTTTTGCCATATGTCAAAATTTATGGCTTGCCTCAGTATTACGGCATCATTCAGCCCGCTTATGATGCTGCGACTCAGAATGCGATAATTATGGCTGTAGGGGTTCCACTCTCAGGCGATTTGTTACTGGATGACGCGAAGGATGTTGTACTCCAGGGAGGGTATGAGCCGACGTTCGATACTCAAAGTGGGTACACCACCCTTGAAGGTACTCTTACCATCAGGCAAGGAAAGCTGATCGCAGACGGTGTTAAGTTGCATTAGACTTTGGCGCATCCCCCTTCTTGCCTATGAAGGAAGAGGGATGCGCCTCCAAACTGCAATCGACAGGCCGTGCGCCCCGACCCGCTCCTACTATCCTGCCCCTCCTGTTCCTCTCAACTTCGCATAATCCTTCATTAATCCACCATGGATGTTCCCCGGTCACTAATGAGGGTGGTGCGCTGCCGCTTGATCGACAAAAAAAATGGTGATCTGGACGACAAATCATGATACTTTCCTCAGCTAGATTGAGGATATAAGGTAAATCCCGTCGTGCAGGCTGACAGGTGCCGGTCGCCGGCTGCCTCTGGAGCCTTTCAGACAGTGACGGCAATAAAGGCCGTGCCGGCTTGTCTGTAGGTAGCGCCGCGCCATGTCGCTCAACCGGAATCATAGAAAGAATCCATCGAAACCGTGTAATTTAGTAGCTTTAATCAGGAGGGTGTATGAAGAAATTGGTACTATTTGTTGTGCTTTCGTGCCTGCTCGCCGTCTTGGGGGCGACGGCAGCCGTTTTGTCCTCGCCCTCTGCATCGGGCCCGATCACCGAGGCGGCTGCGCTCCCCAAGGTGGCTGCGGCTCTGGTCGATCCCCAGCCACTTATCAACAGCGGCAAGTATTACCTGCAGACACACGACATCCTGGCGGCGCGCGACCAGTTTGCCCAAGCCGTCGCCGCGGCCCCTGAAAACCAGGAGGCGAACCTGCTTTACGGCGTGACCCGCGTTTTCGCGGTCATGGAACAGCCCGGCAGCAGCGCCGGTCTGGACAGCGTCAGAGAGATCTTCGAGGCCTCCGGCTTCTCCTTCCAGACCTTCGGCCTCTACGGCATGGATGGGACGGAGCCCGACGGGTTCGTAGCCTCCATGCCGCGAACCGGCGCGGTGCTCGATTTCGTCAAGGCAAAGGTGCTCCCCGAGCTGGACGGGGCAATCGCCAACCTCGGCAAGGTCAGCAATCCCTCCTTCAGCTCCATCCTCGCCCCAGCGGCCATAGCGACCAGTTACGGCTCCAACATCGAGGTCGATTATGCCGATGCTCTGGTCATCAAGGCGCTCCTCAACGCGGTAAAATGCAACCTGAACCTGTTGATGGTCTACGGGCTCGACGTGAGCGTCCCGGACATAGCGGCGGCTCCGGACCAGTTGCTGACCTACAAGAAGCTCTTCGCGGACGACGCAACCTTTCTGACCGCGAAGGATCCGGCCCGGCTTGGCACCGCTCGTGCCGCGCTGATCAGCTTCATCGAGACCTACAACTTTGCGGCGCCTCTGCTTGAGGGGCGCAGCGGAGCCGGTCATCACCTGTTCGTGGTCGATGCCGTGGTTTCCAACGAACCGGTTTCCAGCTCCACCCAGGACCTGACCGATATCGCCGATGTGCTTGCCGATATCAGGGCGTCGCTGGACGGCCCTCGACTCCTGGCATTCGTGGACAGCAGCGAGGCGAAGAACAGTACCGTGGATCTCTCCAAATTCTTCAATGCCGCAGCCCCCATCAATATCCGGGCCGCCTTGGGGAACTGCTCTACCGGAACCATGCCCCCCGATGCGACCATAGGCGGCCTGTTCCCTCTGGGGCTCACCGACTACCAGAAGGTGGTCGCCAGCAACGGCGGGGACCTGCTCGGGGTGGTCTGCAGCGGCTGGGAAAGACCGAAGATCGTGGTCGACCCGGATTATCTCTATTTCAACGAATACCCGGGCTACTCCACCGGGCCGCACGCCGTAACCATAGCAAACCAGGGTACTGCCCCCCTGCACACCTCGTCGATCAGCCTCGGCGGAGCCGGCAGCGGCGATTTCGCCCTGAGGAGCGGTACCTGCAGCAGTCTGGCTCCGATTCTTGCCGCCGGCGCATCCTGCGCGGTGACGCTCGATCTGAAGCGTCCCGTGCTCGGCTCCGGCTCCAGGTCGACCACGCTGCAAGTCGCGTCGGATGACAGCTTGTCGCCGGTAAGCGAGGTGCATGTGAACGCTTATCTGAACCCGACCACGGGGGGAAGCATTTCCGGTATTGTCAGGGATGGCAAGACGGGGGAGGGGATTGACGGCGCAAGGGTCACCTTGTACGACAGCCAGACCAATACTGCCATAAACACTGCAACGACCAATTTTACCGGCGGCTATATATTCAACACGCTCAATGCCGGAAGCTACCTGTTACAATACTATGTTCCCCCCTACCTGGGGAGCTACCAGACCAAATGGTACAACGGCAGGTTCGGCCAGTCCAGCGCCGACCCGGTGCTGCTGGCAGCCAACGCACAGCTCTCCGGCATCGACATGAACCTGGACCCGGCGGCGGTCACCCTTAACTGGGGTGCGGTCTGGCACAAAACCCAGGCCGACGGCAGCCGGTTCGATGTCCTGGATGCCGGCATCAACAGCTCCGCCACCACCTTGGCCGGAATGACCGTCAAGGTCGACGGCCCTAACGGATTCACCTATACCTTCACCGAGGCGGACAAGGTCCCCTACCTGAACGGAAGGTTTTCCCTGTCCAAGCAGTATCCCGCCAGCACGCCGCTTCCGGCCGGGGTATACACCTTTACCCTCACCGATGCCAACGGCAACGTGAGCTACCGGGTGGGCGCCCGTCCCGCCGTCACCAAATCGCTCCCCAAGGTCGACGCCACGACCATCAAATTCCAGCGCAAGGCGGACGGCAGCTACCGCTTCAGCTGGGCGCCGGCAAACGGCACCGGGCACTACTACTACCGTCTGCGCATCGCAACCAATGACGCCTTGAGCACCCCCGTTTACCTGGGAGTGCGCACCATGGCCTCGTCCATAGATGTGCCGCTGGGAACGGCGCTCAACCCGCTGGTCGACGGAACGGCATACAAGGTGCGGGTGGAGGTTATGGACGCGCCTTCCCTCGACGTGACCACCAGCCGCTCCGATTCGGCCTTTGTCAACTTCACCCCCCGGGGCAGCGATTACAGCGCGTCCCGTCTGCTGGTCACCTATGCCGCCATCAACAACCGTACCGACAGTAACGGTGCGCTCTCCACCGACGTCCATTTCGGGGTCAACAACCCTGCCGCGGTCACTTCGGTCAATCTGCGCAACGGCGCCGGGAGCGTCATCTACACCTTCCAGGCCGCTGACCGCAGCAACGCCGATTTCTACAAGAAATTCACCACCCCGCTGGCCCCCGGCTCCTACAGCATACAGTTCGCGGCCAACGGGCTCGACCATTACGCATATGTCACCCTGACCGCCCCGGTCTCCTACCCGATCCCCGTCAGCAGCACCATGCAGGCGGAGGACCAGGGGAACGGCTACATCCGTTTCAGCTGGGCCAATGTGGATCATACCGGGCCGATCTTCTACCGGGTAGCGGTCTTCGACAAGATAACCGGTCCCGTGGTGAACGGAGCGATGTACACCACCTCCCGCCAGAACCTCACCCATGTCGACGTCGCCAAGGAGTCCCTGGGGGATCTGTCGACCAAACAGTGGCGCGTGGAGGTGTACGACAGCGGCCAGGCCAACACCCAGCGCAACCGGGTCAACGGCCCCTATCTCGATCTGAACCCGGCACCGTTCAGCGCAGCCCGGCCGGTGATCGGCTCCTGGCGTGTCCGCAGCTTGACCTCTTCGGCCGGCGTGACCCGCTCCCAGGTCCTGGTGAACGCCGCAGCCCCCAACGGGGTCCTCTCCGAGATCCGGGTCACCGGTCCCAACGGCTACAGCCGCGAGCTGCTCAGCCAGGGGCGCTATCTCCCCGTCTATGGGGCGTACGCCCTGGAAGAGGCGGGGCTCCCCGCCGCGGGTCTCTACACCATAACGGCCCGGAACAGCTCCGGCACGAGCGCTATCCGCTACATCTACCAGCCCGCGGCCCATGCCGTCCCTGCGGTTGATTACCGGACCCTGCGCAGCAACCGGGAGCCCAACGGCGATACCCGCATCTCCTGGGCGCCGGTGCTGAGCGACGTGCCGATCTGGTACCAGGCGGCGCTATACAACAGCTCCGACGCCAGTGGTGACGGCCTGATGGACGCCGCCGTCCACACACCCATCGGCAATCTCGATGTCAACTTCGACGGTATCAGCGAGCAGTTATCCATCTATCCGCTGACCTCGGTGACCATACCGGCCGCAACAAAATTGCCGCCAGTCCACCTGATCCGCATCACTGCCCTGGACGGCGGCCAGACCTTCGGCAACCTCGGGGGGGCACGCTTGCTGCTGACCAATGTGGCCCACAATGCCAGCCATTCGGCCATGGTGAAGGCGGAATCGCTCGGTTTCAACTACGGCTCCCTGAACGACGGCGACGGCGACGGTTTTGCCGGCAACATCGACAGCAACGACGGCAACCCGGCCGTCTATCCCTTCTCCGGCGGCAATGACGCGCTGGCGCTGTCGGTCAAATCAAGCTCCCCGTCCCACGGCTCCACCGGGAATTCGGCGGGGACAAGCATCTGCGCCACCTTCAACAAGGCGATCGACCAGCGCACCCTGGCGGGGAACTTCACCCTGTCAGGCGGAGTAGCCGCAACGCTAAGCTACTCCACAGCCACCGCAGGCTACCCCGCATTCACCGCATGCCTGACTCCCGCGACGCCCCTTGCCGCCAACATGCAGTTCAGCGCCACCGTCGCCGCCGCAGTCAAGGATCCGGCCGGCCACGCCCTGGGGTCGCCTTTTACCTGGAGCTTTAGCACCGATGCAGCCCCGTACAGCAGCGCCTCACCCGCCGGCGGCTACTACAGTGCACCCCAGACGGTCACCCTGACCGCGAACATGCCGGGGTCGGTGCTGTACTACACAACCGACGGCAGCATGCCGACCTATCCGCCCAGCGGCAGCACCCAGGTCTACAGCGGTCCGATCACCGTTTCCGGCACCACCTTGCTGACGTACTTTGCCAGGAATAGCGCCGGGGTTAGCGGTCCGGTCAACAGTCAGAACTATACCGTTGTCATCCCCACCTGGACCCTGACGGTGCAGACCGCCGGCAGCGGCAGCGGCAACGTGAACAGCGTTCCCTCCGGGATTGCCTGCGTCACCGGCAGCAGCGCGGGCTGCAGCGCCGGCTTCAGCGGCGGCAGCAAGATAACACTTACCCCGGCCGCCTCGTCCGGCTCCGTATTCGGCGGCTGGAGCGGCGCCTGCACCGGGGCCGGAAGCTGCCAGGTCACCATGGACGCCGCCAAGAGCGTGAGCGCCAGCTTCGATATCAAACCGGCGTCGGTGCGCATCGACGGCTCGACGGTTCCCTATTACAGCATCGGCGGGACGCTCGACGCCGTCAGCACGGGGGGGCGGACCGTTCGGGCCCGGGCCGAGACCTTCGTGGAGAACGTCATCATGACCAGCCCCGCTGCGATCCTGCTCAAAGGCGGCTTCACCGACGCCCTCTTCGGCGCGAGGACCGCAACCAGCTTCACCGTGCTGGACGGATCACTGAAGATCCGACAGGGGACGCTAACCATCGAGCGGTTGCTGCTGCGCTAGCATCCGTACAGGTGGAGACAGGCGCCACGAACAGCGGTTTCTGCCTGTCGTGACTTTAGGAGTCCAAAGGGGGAAGTACACCGCTATTATTTCTACTGATGCCATTAAGTTAACAGTGCTAATTTCCCGCGCGCTGCACAAGCCCCCTCTCCCTTGATGGGAGAGGGCTGGGGAGAGGGTGAAAAGCTTGCGTAAGCCTCACCCTCCCCCCGCCCCCACTGCCGTTAAGTTAAGGATGGTGCTCATCTTCAGCCAATGATGTGCCAGTTGAAAGCCTCCCCCTTTGCAAAGGGGGATTGAGGGGGATTTCAACTCTGTTGCGACCTTGGGCCTCGTTGCAGCTTGGGCCAAATCCCCCCCGCCCCCCTTTGCAAAGTGGGGAGACAGGCAGGCGGCGCCTTAACTTAATGACAGTGCCCCCCGCCCCTCCCATCAAGGGAGGGGAGAGGACCATGCGGGAGATTGGTACTAATCAGATTATTTTTTACAGCTAACAGGAAAGCCCACGCCAGTCAGGTGCGGGCTTTCCTGTTTTTGCGCAGGCAGGAAGTGTCGCATTAGTGCCAATGAATCGCCCATGGCGATAGCGTTGATAGTACGTTTTCATTGTACAAATAAAGTGGATGAATTGACTGGCGTAGTTGAATGTGGTCGGACCGAAAGCGCAGGCAAAAGACGGAGGCGAATAGGAAGAGGGCGGGACTGCTGGAGCTATCCCGGGGAGAAGTTCTGTCAGTAATCAGCCGCCCACGCCGCGGGGGCGACGCTGTATCAAGAAGTAACTCCTGCCGTCATCCCCATCCCCACCCTGTCCCTCCCCTTGAAGGGGAGGGGACCCTGGGGCTCCTCTCCCTTCAAGGGGGAGGTCGGAAGGGGGAGGTCGGAAGGGGGATGGGGCGGCAATGATGGCCGGATAATTTCAGCTAGTGAGCTTTAAGTTACTTAAGAGAAGGCAGGCATATCCTTCCACCCGTGGTATTTAAATTCCCATAAAGTTGTTGTTCCGACGTTACGGGATTCAGATAAGACAAAACCTTCCCTTTTGAGACCACTCTAATTTCCGAACTATCCTTTTTCTGTCTCCAGGTATCCGCCATCGGACTGAAACGCACAGCTCGGTACCTTTTGCCGGATTGGTTCATCTCGATGGATTCGGCCATCAGCAGACTGTCTCCCGGAATTTGGGCAACCACTACCGGTGAGTGGGTATTGATGATCACCTGACGAAGCGGATTGTCCTGTCCGACTGGTTCTTCAGTATCCATGGCGATGTCCTGAAGCAGATTCAGCATGGCAGGTATGCGTTCGGGGTGAATGCCATTTTCGGGTTCTTCAAGGCAGATCAATCCCGACGCCTCGGTATCCAGTTCCAGGATGGTCAAGGCCAGAAAGCGCAGGGTGCCGTCTGAGAGAGACCTTGCGGAATGGGGCGTGCCATCGCGCCCGGTGACCATGGCAGTCAGCGATTCCCTCTTCTCGTCATAGTCGACGGTAATCTCCTTCACGTCGTCAATAAGGTCCGCCAGCCGGTTTGCTACTTGTGCATAAACGCAGGTGGCGGCTTCCTCATCGGCCAGCTCTGAATCATGCTGCTTCATTTTCGACAAATGATAGAGTGCTGCTGCCAGGTGAGATCCGTCCGCTCCCAGTTTGGTCGGAGCCGAAATGTCGTCGGGCTTACGCAAAGCAGCCGGTTCCAGTTGCAGCAATCGCCAGGATTGCATCTCCCGTTTTGCCATCAGTGCGGTCGGACTTTCATCTGCATTTGTGGTTGATAGAACCGTTCGCGGCAGGTTGGCTGCCAGAATCGACCGAGGCCTACCGCCGCCGCCGCCGTCTTTGTGGAGCTTTATAATCCGCTCTTTTCCCTCACCTTCAGTAGAAATAAAAGGTGCGCCGCTCCTTCTTCCCTTGACTGCACTGGCGCGCCAGGTCTTTGCTTTGTGGGGGAAAAGAAAGCTTTTGGATGCATCCCCCAGACTTATAGGAGTCAGTGCTTCCTCTAATAGTTCAAGCCCCCCCGATTTTTGCCCATTTTCTATCTTATGGCCGATCCTGACCAGGTAGCGTAACGATGTGATGCTGGCCTCTGCGTCCTGGCCCAAGTCATCGATTCCTGACTGGGGAACGATCATCTCCGCTTCCAAAGACATTTCCTTGTCGAACTCGTTGCCGAAACGATGGAATAGGCTGCGGATGTCTGAAGTTCGCCCTTCTTCGTCGCGTACTGACTTTGCTGCATCCAAAAGCGGCTTATCCGCCAAGGCACTCAGGAACATGATGGCGTCGAACAGGTTCGATTTCCCGACTCCGTTTACCCCGGCAATGCATGTGAATGGGCCAAAACGCACGTCCACGTTTACGAGGTTTTTAAAGCCGCTGATTTTCAATCGAGTGAGCATCTGGTTACTCCTTGGCATAATGCCGGGCGCCAACTCTACGGTAAATGGCCCAAGCAAGCCATCTGCACAAGACAAATTGCCCCATGCTGTGCCATCCTGCGCATTTACTTTGCCTTTTGAAAATTATCATGTTTTTTAAACTCGATCACTATTTAATTCTCCAGCCCCAAAAAAAGCGGGTTGTGTCGGATAGCGAGGTCGGCGACTCAATGTAAGATGATCTATTTTCCGCGAGAACCGCGACCAGCTTCACCGTGCTGGAAGGTACACTGAAGATCCGTCAGGGAACGCTCAGGACCGAGCGGTTGCTGCTGCGCTAGCATCCCGGTGGCAAGCGACGGCCTGACCTCAACTGAGGGGAGAAGTCGTTGAGAGCCGTGATGCACAAGCAGAACACATCTTTTCATAACGCCAAAAGCCCACTCCCTCGGAGTGGGCTTTTCCATTGTGCGCCAGGCAAGGCGAGCTCTGGTAAGGGATGCTTCATTGGCGGTTCTGGCTGATTCGTGATCGGGGCGGCCTGTGGTGCCGTGACTTCACTGTCTCAACCCAGCCGGGGGCAGGGATTTTATGGTCGGAGCCAAAATCTTCGCAGGAATCTAACCTGAGATGTAAAAAATGATTGTGTTTTAATCGTTTCTGTGGTTTTGTGTCTGCCGGTTATTTCCGATCCTTCCACGCCGGTAAAACGATTTCTGCCGGCGTCCCCTCCCAGAAGCACCGGTCGGACAGCCAGGGGTGAACCAGATGATGCGACGTTTCAACATGATGGTAATGGTACTGCTCACGGCTCTGCTCTTTCACAGCAGTTCTGCCTGGTCGGCATCGCCCCGCTTTCTTGATCTGGATGATGGCACTATTATTGACACCGTCAGCAGCTTGAAGTGGCTGAAAAACTCCAATTGCTTTGGCCAAAAAGCCTGGAATGCGGCCATGTCATCAGCCGGCAACCTGGCATCAGGTCAGTGTGGCTTGAATGATGGTTCTGATGCTGGCGACTGGCACCTGCCAACTGTTGAAGAATTGAGAATATTTACCGATGCCGGGTATCGCTATGACACCCTCAATTCGGCGGGATTCGATAACGTCCAGTCCAATGGGTATGCTTTCTACTGGTCTGGTACTACCTACACCGGCGGTTATCCTTATGCTGCATGGCTTGTGAGTATGAGCTTCGGTGATGTTAGTTGGGACAATATGAGCAGCGCCTACTATGTTTGGCCTGTGCGGTCGGGACAGGATTGGTCGTTAGATAGTTTGAAATTTTTTGCATCATTCAGGTTCGCTAGTCAGAATGTTGGAACAACAGCTGGCCGACAGATCAGTATTATAAACTCAGGTGCATATCCACAGCAGGTGACTTCGATAGCGCTTGTCGGCACAAATGCCGCCGAGTTCACCATTATTCCCGGTGGTACATCACCTTGCCCAGGTCTATCTCCCACACTCAATGCAGGCGAGAGCTGTAGCATGCAAGTGGCATTCGGTCCGACATCCAAAGGTACAAAAAGCGCAAATGTGAGCATCAGTAGCAATGCCCAAACCTTGAACATCCCGCTCACCGCCACCGGCATAAGTACCATCACGGGTACCGCGACCGACCTTTCCACCGGCAACCCGCTTGCAGCCGCAACTATTACCATTACCGGTGGCAGCACTACCCAGAGTGACCCATCCGGCAACTTTATCTTCACGCCTTCTCCGCCCGATGGCATCTACACGGTAACCATCACCAAATCGGGCTATGGCAGCGCCACCATCAACAACGTCGCCATATCGGATAGCGCCGGGGCGAACCTGACGGTAGGCATGGCGCCCGCTGGGACGCTGGTGATAACCACCCCGCCTCCGACGCTGCCGGCAGCAACTGTCGGCGCGGCTTACAGCACCCGATTCAGGATTTCCGGCGGCATGGGGCCCTTCACCTTCTCGATTCCGGCAGCCATGGGCTCTTTGCCTCCCGGCCTGATGCTCGACCCGGCGCTTGGCACCATTACCGGTACGCCGATTAGCGCCGGTTCCTATACCTTCAGCATCAATGTCACCGACAGCCAGGGGGTTCAGGCGGAATACTATGACTACGTGGTCAACGTGGCAGCGCCTCTCGATATCGCGACCGATCCGACCTTGCCGCGGGGAACTTCAAATGCTCCATATTCAACACCAATAAACGTTACAGGCGGAACTCCCCCTTATCAGTTCGGTGTCGGGACCGGAATGCCGAATGGAGTGACCATAAATCCGACCTCGGGATTGATTTCAGGGACACCGGCGGGATACTCGGAATGCAACCATTATCAGTACAAATGCTGTACCGGTTACGCTAATGGAGGCGGTTATTATGGGTGCGGAAACTGGCATGACAACAGTTACCCCTACAGTTGCACGGGAGTTCTCGTCGACCGTTGCGTCAGTTACAGTTCTATCGATATAGCCGGCAATCACAGCTTTACTGCCACAGTCACCGATGCCCTGGGCCGGACCACCTCAAAAAACTGCAGCATCAATGTCGACAACCCCCTTTCCCTCAGCACCGCTCGCCTGAACGACGGCATCGTCGGTGCCGCCTTCACCCAGACCCCGGAAGCGACCGGCGGCTTAGCCCCTTACAGCTGGGCAGTTTACTCCGGCGCCCTCCCTGCCGGGCTCACCCTTGATCCTGCTACCGGCACCATTTCAGGCACTCCCTCCGCTGCCGGCAGCAGGATGCCGGTCATTTCGCTGCGCGACTCCTACAACCGCGTCGCCTTCAAGGAATTCACCCTAAACAGCTTGAAACCGCTGCAGATAGTCACGACCTCGATGCCCAACGGCTTCGTCGGCGCACCCTACTCAGAGCAGGTGCGGCTGGACGGCGGCAACCCCCCTTTCATCTACAGCTACAGCGGGTCGCTGCCGCTTGGGCTAAACCTCGCCCCGGCCACCGGCATCGTTTCCGGGACTTCAACAGGCGGCGGACTTACCAACGTCAGCATCACCGTCACCGACAGCACCTTTCCCAGCGCACAGAGCAAGACCCAGAATCTCAGTGTCAGGGTGTGGACGCAACTCACCATCGACTCAAGCGCCGTTCTCGGCAATGCCCAGAAAAACAGGGGTATCACCGCGGTGCAGCTGACCGCCAGGGGAGGGGTCGTCGGCAGCGGCTACAGCTGGTCCATATCCGGCGGCGCCTTCCCCGCCGGCATCGCCATGACCCCGGCCGGCATCATCTCCGGCACGCCGACCGCAGCCGGCGACTACATCGCAACCGTTCGGGTTACCGATCAGGCTGCCTCCCCGGCGAGCGCCGAGAAACAATTCTTCATCCACGTTTCCGACACCTTGGCCGTGGTGACCGGCGCAGTGCCCGACGGTGCGGTAGGGACCCCCTACACCCATACCCTGGCGGCGCTGGGCGGGCTCCCCAGCTACTCATGGGCCGTCAAAACCGGCACCCTCCCTGCGGGCCTCAACCTGAACCCCGGAGGGAGTATCAGTGGCACCCCGACCAGCAAAATCACCAGCAGCGTCACCTTCGAGGTCACCGACAGCGATGCCCCGGCCCAGAAGGCGCAGAGGAGCTACACTTTCGATATCTCCGACACGCTCTCCATATATGACAGGAGCCTCCCCGACGGCAGGGTGAACCACGCCTACAGCGCCAACATCCGTCCCCAGCTCGGCAGCGCCCCCTACAGCTGGGCCCTTAAGAGCGGCACCCTCCCACCCGGCACCTCCCTGTCGCACAACGCCGGCGTGGCGACCATCAGCGGCAGCGCCACGGCAGCCGGCAGCTACAGCTTCGAACTGGAACTGAGCGACAACGGCACCCCGGTGCAACGGGTGGTCCGTTCCTACAGCATCCGGATAGTTCCTGAGCTGGCCTTGAGCGCCACGCCGCTCAAGGCGGCGGTACGCGGCGTACCCTATGCCGGCAGCATCGCCGCCACCGGCGGCTTGCCCCCGTACTCCTTCGGGATCGCCAGCGGGGCCCTGCCGGCCGGGCTCACCCTCAACTCCTCCAGCGGCAGCATCAGCGGCACCATCAATCTGGCCGCCGGAGAGAGCAGCAGCTTCACCGTCCACGTAACCGATGACGGCAACCCGCAGGCTTCGGTGCAGCAAGGGTTCAGCATCTTCGCCGTCGACCCGCTGGTCATAGGGACGGCAACCCTTCAGGACGCGCTGCAGAAGTCATCCTACGGCCCGGTCGCCCTGGCCGGCTCCGGCGGCATCTCCCCCTACAGCTGGACCCTGGCCGACGGCACCACCCTGCCGCAGGGAATCACCCTCAGCGGCAGCGGTTCCCTCGCCGGCAACCCCGTCGTCTGCGGATCGTTCCCGCTCACAGTCCAGGCGGCCGACCAGGTAGGCACGGCCCAGAGGGGCTATACACTCACCATCCTCTGCGCCAACGACTACGAGCTCGCCGGCACCCTGGGGATCAACGGTGCCGGAGCGATGGTCGTGCTGAGCGGCGCCCAGAGCAAGAGCGCCACGGCAGACGCCGGCGGCGCCTACCTGTTCCGGCACCTGGTCAACGGCAGCTACAGCGTCACCCCGGTCCTGGCGCAGCGCTGGTTTGCCGAGGGGAGCCGGGCGGTTACGGTAGAGAACCTCGATGTCGGCGGCATCAACTTCAGCAGCGCCATCGACAGCACCGCCCCCGCGGTGACCGGGTTCAGCCTACCGGCGGCGGTCAGCAGCAGCACCGTGCCGGTAACCAGCCTCACCGCTGCCGACAACAGCGGAGGGAGCGGGCTGGCCGGCTACCTGATCACCGAGACCGCCGGCACGCCTCCGGCCGCAGCGGCAGGGTGGAGCGCCGCAAAGCCCGCAAGCTACACCTTTGCCTCCGTCACATCCGGAGCCAGGGTGCTCTACGCCTGGACCAAGGACGTCGCCGACAACATATCGGCAGCCCTGACGGCAACGGTGATCATCGACATCACTGCGCCGACCGTTACCGGCTTCAGCCTCCCGGCAGTCAGCAGATCCCTGACCGTTCCGGTGTCGACCCTCAGCGCCAGCGATGCGGCCGGTGGCAGCGGCCTCTCCGGCTACCTGATCAGAGCGGTGGCCGGCGAACCGCTCGCCTCCGACAGCGGCTGGAGCGCCGCCAGGCCCGAGAGCTTCACCTTTGCCGCCGGCAGCAGCGGCGCCCGGACCCTCTACGCCTGGGCCAGGGATGGCGCCGGGAACGTCTCGACTGCGCTGAGCGCTCCGGTGCTGATCAACCCCTCCGCTCCTTCGGTCACCGCCTTCAGCCTGCCGGCGGCGGTCAACACCCTGCAGGTGCCGGTCACGATCCTCACTGCCAGTGCTGATTCCGACAGCATCGCCGGCTATCTCCTGACCGAAACGGCAACCTTGCCGCAGGGATCGGCTGCAGGGTGGAGCGCCGCCAAGCCCGCCAGCTTCACCATGTCCGCCAGCGCGGACGGCAGCCGCACCATCTATGCCTGGGCCAAGGATGGCGCCGGCAACATCTCCAACTGGCGCAGCAAGACGGTCAAGCTGGATCGTGCCAAACCTTCCGTGACCGCCTTCAGCGTCCCCGCCCAAATCAGCAATGGCCGCACGGTCGCCTTCACGCTCCTTACCGCGCTCGACACGGCCGGCGGCAGCGGCGTAGCGGCCTACCTCCTCTCCGAAAGCGCCGCAGTGCCGGCGACCAGCGCCGGCGGCTGGCAGACGGCGAAGCCCTCCGGCTACACCTTTAGCAGCGACGGCGCCCATGCCCTCTACCTCTTTGTCAGAGACGGCGCCGGCAACCTATCGGCGGCAGCAAGCGCACAGGTCAGCAATACCTGGACCCTGACCGTGGCAGTGACCGGCCCGGGGAGCGGCTCGGTCAACAGTACCCCGACCGGCATCGCCTGCGCCAGCGGATCGAGCATCGGCTGCAGCAATGACTTCCTAGGCGGCACCACGGTGAATCTGAGCGCGACGGCGGGCGCCTACTCCACCTTCGGCGGCTGGTCCGGGGTCTGCACGGGAGCCGATGGCTGCAGCACCGACCTGACCGCCGTCAGGACGGTGTCGGCCAGCTTCGACGCCGTACCCAGGGCCATGATCGGCAGTACCGGCTTCAGCACGCTCAGCGCCGCCTATCTGGCAGCAGGAACGAACGCGACCATCCTTTTGCTGGATACCGAACTGACGGAGAGCGTGACCATGAACCTTGGCAAGACGATCACCTTGAAAGGCGGCTTCAATGCCGCCTATACCGGCAGGACCCTGCTGCCGACGGTGCTCAAGGGGACCCTGAAGATACCAGGCGGGCGTCTGGCCGCGGATCGGCTGGTAATCCGCTAGCTCGCAGCAACCCGGGTCATCCCGCGTTCCGGTTCCAAGAGAGAGGAGAGCCCACAAGGCTCTCCTCTCTTTGTGATGGCAGCTCCCGCCGATCGCGGTCCTGAGGCAGCGCGCCGGAGCACACTCAGGCCGGAATGTCACGGAAAGATCAGCCGGTAGGGGAGGTTCGCCGGTGAGGGGGCACCGCTTTGCCGGGTTTCCGCTGGCCCGCCAGAACCCGGATTTGCAAAGATTAAAAAAATTGACACGTATACGGCAGCCATGCAATAAAGGCTATCGTCTTGTATCTCCCTGTTTTACTGATTGTTTGTCTTTAGGTGCCGTAGTGCTTGATTTACCGGAAAAAATTGCCTGGCTCACGCGTAACCGATCCCGACTGCTGCTGGGCTCGATACTCATTGCGGTGATCGTCTTACTGTTTATGGTGGTCCGCTCTTCGCTTCTGAGAGTGAAGCCGGCAGCAGACCCGGTCCAGCCGGCCGCCAGGGTCCTTCCCGATGATGTCGAAGGGGTGCTGACCACGTTCAGCTATTCGGAAGCTGACGATGAGGTCAAGATAAAGATCTCCGGCAAGAGGGTGGTTCGCAGGGGAAGACGCCTGCTGGGGCTGCGCTCGAACCTGGTGAAGACCAACTTCATCGAGGAACTGACAGGAACCGTCCGGACCTCCAGGGGGACTACCACCTTTGCGGCGGACCAGGCCGAATGGGACGCCCAATCTACCGGTCCGCTCCTGTTGAAAAAGGGGGTTTCCGTCACCATTAATGACAAGCCTCTGCCCCAGGTCAAACATGCCAGGATCTATCTCAAAAGCGGCGTGATTGAAATTAACGATGATGGTAAAAGCTACCCGATGAAATGACATGCAATCTTAACTGGAGGGTTTATGAAGAAGTTGCTGGTCCTTGTCGTGCTATCCTGCCTGCTGGCGGTCTGGGGAGCGACTGCAGCCGTCTTGTCCCCGCCGGATTCCTCGGTCCCGCTCTACAAGACGGCTGAGGCCGCGGTCGATCCTCTGCCGCTTATCAACAACGGCAAGTATTATCTGCAAACCCACGACATCCTGGCGGCGCGCGAGCAGTTCGCCAAGGCCGTCGCCGCGGCCCCCGATAACCAGGAGGCGAACCTGCTCCTGGGGGTGACCCGCGTCTTCGCCATCCTGGAGCAGCCCGGCAGCAGCGCCGGTATGGACAGCGTCAGGGAGATCTTCGAGTTCTCCGGCTTTTCCTTCGAGACTTTCGGGCTCTACGGCATCGAAGGGACCGACCCCGAGGAGCTGGCACCCACCACGCCGCGAACCGGCGCGGTGCTCGATTTCGTGGGAGCCAAGGTGCTGCCGGAACTGGAAGCGGCGCTCGCCAACCTCGCCAAGGTGACCAGTCCCTCCTTCAGCTCCATCATCGCCCCCTCGGCTATCGCGGCAACCTACGGCGGCAACCTCGCCATCGACTACGCCGACGCGCTGGTCATCAAGGCGCTTCTCAACGTGGTGATCTGCAATCTCAACCTGATGATAGTCTACGGGCCCGACGTCAGCATCCCCGAGATAGGGGTCGCTCCGGACCAGCTTATGACCTACAAGCAGCTCTTCGCCGACGCGAGCTTCCTGACCCCGCATGAGCCGGCCCGGCTCACGACCGCCCGTACCGCTTTGGTCAATTTCATCGACACCTACACCATGGCGCTGCCGGTGCTCCAGGCGCGCGCGGGCTCTGCCCATCACCTCTTCGTGGTCGATGCCCCGGTCAGCAACGAGCCGTTCGACCTTTCCGCAGAGGGGCTGCAGGAGATAGCCGGGATGCTGGCCGAGGTCCGGGCCGCCGTCGACGGGGCGCACGTCTTCCCCGGCTCCGGCCCCGAGCAGAACCGCAAGATCGACCTCTCGAAACTGTTCGACGCCGCTTCCCCCATCAGCATACGTTCCAGTCTGTCCAACTGCGCAAGCGGGCTGGCGCTCCCCGATCCGACCTTCAAGGGGCTTTTCCCCGACGGCATCACCGGGCAGCAGGATTTCCTGGCCCGCTACGGCTCCCATATTCTCGGCGTTACCTGCAGCGGCAGGGAAACCCCGCTGCTCGAGGTGGACCCGAGCTACATCTCTATCTGGGATTCCACCGGCTTCCCGGCGGAGCCCGAGACGGTCACCCTCGCCAACAGGGGGACCGCCACGTTGCACGTCTCGTCTTTGAGCTTCACCGGAACCAACGCTGCCGACTTTACCGTTACCAGGGGGAGCTGCACCAGCCTCACCCCGACCCTTGCAGTGGGCACTTCCTGCACGGTAAGCGTCGCCACCAAGCGGCCCCCTACCACCTTTGGTTATCTCAACGCCGAACTGCAGGTCGCCTCGGATGACCTCTCCAACCTGAGCAGTACCGTCTCGATCTGGGGGTATCAGCAGCCGCCGCCTGCAGGGGTGGTCAGGGGGAAGGTTAAGGATGCCGCCACCCAGCAGGGGATGCAGGCTTACGTGACTTTCTACGACAGCGTCACCGGTTCGTGGGGTGGCCAGACCTATTCGGACTCCACCGGCGCCTACTCGATAAGCGGCATGAACAGCGGAAGCTACAAGGTCAGTTTCAGCGCCTTGGACTCCAGATTCATCAATCAGTGGTACCGCAACAAGCCGGACCAGCAGAGTGCAGATACCGTGGTGCTGACTCCCGCCGACCTCAACCTGGCAGATGCCGCCTTGATAAAAGGGGGCGCCATTACCGGCTGGGTCAGGGATGCGGCCGGCAATCAGGGGCTCTCCTACGTCACCGTCACGGTCTATGACAGCCAGACCAACAAGAGCGTAGCTTCGGCAACCTCCAACTGGAACGGCTCCTACACCGTGCAGAGGCTGCCAAGCGGCAGCTACAAGGTCAAAGTCGGCAACAGCGGCGGCTACTATGCGCCGCAGTGGTACAACGCAGGCGCTCCGGTAACGGTAACCGCACCCGACAACACCACCCTGAACGAGGTCCTGTTGAGCCAGGGTGGAGGGATCTCGGGGAGAGTCCGGGATGCAGCGAGCTCTGCAGGGATTTCCGGCGTTTCGGTCGGCATCTACAGCAGCCAGTCCGGCGAATTCCTGGCGTCGTCCATGACAGACTATTCCGGGTACTACAACGTGACCGGGTTGCCCAGCGGCGGCTGCAAGGTGATGTTCACCGGGCAGCAGATCAACTATCAAAATCTCTGGTACGTCAATGCCGCGTCGATGTCAACGGCAACTGCTGTGACCGTCACGGCTCCCGTCATCAGGACCGGGATCGATGCGGCACTGAGGAAGGTTGCCTCGACCGGCACGACGCTCGCCTCCTCGCCGAACCCGTCGCTGACCGGCCAGTCGGTGAGCTTCACCGCCACGGTCTCCGCCGCCACCGGAACCCCCGGCGGCCACGTGACCTTCAAGGACGGCAGCCAGGTCCTGGGGGGCGCGACGCTGAACGCGAGCGGCCAGGCGAGCCTCACCACTTCCTCGCTGGCGGCGGGGAGCCACTCCATCACCGCCTCCTATGACGGCAACAACAGCTTCAACGTCTCCAGCTCCCAAACCCTCACCCAGGTGGTGAACCAGCAGGTGTGGACCCTGTCGGTAGTCACGGCGGGCGCCGGAAGCGGCAGCGTCCACAGCAACCCCACAGGCATCGCCTGCGTCACCGGCAGCAGCGCAGAGTGCAGCGCGAGCTTCAACGGTGGCAGCAGCGTCACCCTTACCCCGAGCGTCTCCTCCAATTCGCTCTTCGGCGGCTGGACCGGCGCCTGCACCGGGACCGGTAGCTGCCAGGTGCTCATGAACGCCGCCAGGAGCGTTACGGCGAGCTTCAGCGCCAAACCCGCGACGGTGCGCATCGACGGCAGGACCGCCCCCTACCACAGCATCGGCGGGGCACTGGACGCGATCAGCACGCAGGGACAGACGGTCCGCGCCAAGGCGGAGAGCTTCGTGGAGAACGTCATCATGACCAGCCCGGCGGCGATCCGGCTCAAAGGCGGCTTCACGGACGCTGCCTTCCTCACCAGAACGCCGACCAGCTTCACCGTGCTGGACGGTTATTTGAAGATCAGGCAGGGGACGCTCAGGATCGAGCGACTCTTGCTGCGCTAGCATCCAGCCCCCCCGGGAACTCCCGGGGGGTTTACTTAACGTGTTGAAAAAGGAGCCCCCCTGTCATAGGTGGGGCTCCTTCTCGTTCAGGAGCCAACGGCGACGTTCGGCTGTCGAGCGTGCTCACGGGTCTGTACCATTTTGTTTGGAGACGAAGCCACCATAACCTACACTCACCCCTCCAAAGTATGGCTGGCGGGAATTAACTTGTTTATATTAACCTAAAGTTGACTATAATAACAAAAAGTGGCATTTAAGTTGTCGATATTAACATCTGGCGAGGTAGGCGCCTCCTTAAGTGGAGAAAATTCACACGAGGAGGAGATGTATGCGGTAGCCGTCCTTAAATCGAAGATATTAACAGCGTGGCTACCTTAAGTTGAAAAAACTAACATTCAGGGGTCGCTCGATGCCGCTTAACTTGAAAAAATTACCACCGTTCTTCCTCTCCAACGCCGCAATCTCGATGCAGATCCTGCGCGAAACGCAGGCAGGCAGAGTCCGGAAAATCCGAGGCAGTCTCTATACGACCAATGTCACTGATGACTTAACTCATCTTGTCAGGCAGAACTGGTCACAAATTCTGTGTCTGCTTCTGCCGGGTTGCGTCGTGACTCACCGCTCGGCTCTTGAAATGTCCATCTCTCCTGGCGGCAGGATATACGTTACCGGAAGCTATCCTCGCACCATCGATCTCCCAGGGATCAGCCTAGTCCAGATGGAGGGACCACCTCACTTGGAATCGGATTCGCCCTTCTTGGATGTCTTCATTTCTTCCCCGGCGCGTGCAATGCTGGAGAATCTCACCCCTGCCCGCGCAAGAAAGGATGAAGCAAAAAACCTCCCCCAGGAGGCGATCGAACGGAGGCTCACCGAGATCCTTCGGGTTCATAAAGAGATCGGCATCAACCGCCTTCGCGACGAGGCCCGCGAGGTCTCGGCCTCGCTGGGTCTGGAAAAAGAGTTTACCAAGCTTGACTCCATGATAGGAGCGCTGCTCGGCACTCGCAAGGCGACCCTGACAGACCCTACCGCCAAGGCCCGGCAGCAAGGGGTGCCGTATGATGCCAATGCCTTGAGCAGGGTGGACGTCTTGCGTGCCGCGCTCGCCACGATGGAGCACCCGTTGCGACCTTCACATGCGAACTCCGGGGCTGCCTTCTACAACATCGCATTCTTTGACGCCTACTTCTCCAACTATATCGAAGGGACCAAATTCGAGGTCGACGAGGCTAGAAACATCGTTGTCACCGGAAAAGTTCCGGCTGCCCGCCCGGCAGACGGTCATGACATCATAGGAACCTACCGCGTGCTCGGCAATTCTGACTGGATGAGGAGGGCACCAAGATCCCCCGATGAATTCATCGAATTGTTGGTGGCCAGACATGCGGAGATCATGGCGGGAAGAGAGGAAAAGAGACCTGGGCAGTTCAAGAACGAGGTCAATTACGCAGGGAGCACCAGGTTTGTCGATCCAGAACTGGTAGAGGGGACGTTGCGGCGAGGGTTTGGGCTCTATACTTCTTTGGAGCACACCTTTGCCCGGGCGCTCCTGATTATGTTCCTTGTCGCCGAGGTTCACCCTTTCGATGACGGTAACGGTCGGACAGCCAGGGCGATGATGAATTCGGAATTGGTCGCGGTTGGACAGACGCGGATACTTATACCGTCGGTTTATCGCAACGAGTACGTGAGCTCGTTAAAGAGGATAACCAACCACTCTCAAACGGAGAGCTTCATTCGCGTTATGGCGTTCGGCCAAATGTTCGCTCACAGTATCTCCTTCGAAGACTACGCGACAGCAAGAAATCAAATGGCAGAGTGCAATGCTTTCGAGGACCCTGCCGATGATCTACGGTTGCGGATTTATCAGGGGGCAGAGAAAAGTCCCTAATGGCGGCATGGCGGCACCCTACGATTCTCGCCGGAAAAAATCTCCGGACATAGCCAATCCCCCTAACTCACTGAAGAATTAGGGGGATTGGCTATCATGCTACGGTTTTTTCAACACGTTAAGTAAACCCCTTGGGAACTCCCGGGGGGGCTTTTTAAGTGCCGCGTCCCCGGCAGGTGGCGCGCGCCGCGCCCCCCGAACCACGACTGGCGGCGGCTACCCCCTTGGGCAACTTCCCGGTGCAACCCGGACGACTTCTCCCCGAGCCGCAGCAATTCATCAAAGCCGGCGCTCCCTTCCTGCAACAACTCCCTAAACAACTCTTTGCAGTTTGCCCGCCTGGCATCGGAGGGGGCAGGCCTTGAATTCAAATCACTGCTACTCTCTTTGATCGCGTCATAAGAGTGTCTGGAACCGCTTTAAAGGCAAAACCTCAGCCGGAATTTAAAACAATTGACATGTATGTGGCAGCCGTGCCATAAATGAAATACCCCGTATGTGCCTGTTTTGCGGCTGTTTGCGTGCGGGTGCCAATTGTTAGTTCCTTCACAGGTAAATTGCCTGTCTCCACCAATCAGTGTCAGATTGCTGCAAGATCCGATACTCATTGCCGTTATACCGCTGTCAATTCCTGACAGTGTTGTGTTTTGAGATAGCAACCGGATATCAATTTCGCGACCACCTTCCAGCGGGCTGTCAGCCCTGGAAAAAAGCACCGCAATCAGAGATTGCTATTGCCGCTGTTCATGATGCCGGCGACCCCTCCTCCTGCACTCCACTTCCGTCTCCGCTCCTGAACGTGGCCCTGGCGATGCCGTAAATATGCCGAGGCCGGTTGAGTTTCAGGAAAAGGTGCCGATGAGCAGAGCATGTTGTTGCTCTCGCAATGGCGGTACCTGGTGCTCGTGGAGGCTTTATGTGGAAAAAAATGCCGAGTCGTTCGTTATCCCTCACACTGCTGCTGGTCATTTTGCTGGGGAGCTCCGCCTGGGGGGCCTCCATTTCCGGCAGCGTCGGCAACAGTACCGGCAAGAGCGGCCGGATCTACCTGTCGCTGAACTCCCAAAACGGCGGCTCAGCCAGCTTGGGCACCAGCATTGCCGCTGCAGGCGCCTTCACCATCAACGGGGTGCAGTCCGGCACCCCGTACACGGTGCAAGCCTTCGTCGACACCCAGGGGACCGGAATCAGGCATGCCAATGATCCGAGCGGCAGCTCAGGCGTGGTCACGGCCGGCTCGGGTAACGTGCCGGCGGGAAGCTTCGCCGTAGCGATCCCGTCGGCGGTCCCGGCGCAGGCGCCGCTGAGGGTCATGGTCTATCCCGGCAACGGAGCGAACTTCGTGATCTGGGAAGGCCCCGGGACTGACAGCGGCCTCCCCATCTCCGACAAGTACACCGTCTCCTGGAGCGCCAGTGCGACCGGGTCGCCGGTAGCCGGGAGCAAGGATGTCTGGTCGGGCGACAAGGATTTCTTCGCCCACGTCGGCGCCTCCTCCGCGCTCTACTACCGGGTCACCGCCGTAGCCGGCGGCTCCAGCGCCTCCTCCGGCTGGATCAAGGGTGCTCCCCCTGCCGGAACGGGGAGCGTCACAGGCCGGGTCTTCTTCTCCGGCGTGACCGCAACCGGCCCGCTGCTGGTCGCCCTGGCCAATGAATCGGCCAGCCCGCCGGCCATCCATGTCGTGGCCGTGGCAAACCCGGTGACCGGAGGGAGCTTCAGCGCCAGCAACGTCCCGGCAGGGACCTACAGCATCTATCCCATCCTTGACCTGAACAACAGCGGCACCTTTGACCTTGGAGATATCGGCCCCTCGGACGGCAACGACTTCAACCACACGGTCACGGTGGCCGGCTCCCCGGTCACGGCGCCGGACGTCATCCTCGACAACGTGGATGCCTCCGCGACGCTGACCACGAGCCACGGCATCAACCAGTGGGGGGAATGGTACAACCTCCAGCTCTACGCCCAGTCGATGAAAAAGCAGCTGGTCAAGGTCCAGATCGCCTCGGGACCCCAGATCTCCGGGCCGATCGACCTGGCCCTGGACGAGAACCAGTTCCGGACCTGGCTCAACGTCTCCAGGCCGAAGGTCGGCGACAGCTACCAGATAAATCTGACCTTCTCGGACGGCAGCACGCAGACGGTGGCCAGGTCGGTCAGCGCCGTGCTGGACGGTTTCGCGACCCCGCTCGCCCCGGTAGGCTTCATCGCCTTCAACCCGACTCCCAACTTCAGCTGGAGTGCGCCGTCGCCTGCGCCGGCACAGTACATGTACAGCCTCTGGCTCTCCGAAGCCAACGGCTACGGCGGCATCTGGGACGCCTGGGGCATGCCGAGCAGCCAGACCTCGGTGCCCTACGGCACCCAGGGAGACGCGAGCCAGCAATCGCTGACCGACGGTATCACCTACAACTGGACCATCAACGTCACGGACAGTAACGGCAATCAGTCGCAGAACCAGGCGAGCTTCACCCCGACCAGCTCGCCGGCCCTGATCGGCTTCACGCCCGCCGGCGGTCTCCCCGGGACCAGCGTCACCATCGCCGGCTTCAACTTCAGCACGAACCCGGCGCAGCACACCGTGCTCTTCAACGGCGTCCCCGCGGCGGTGAGCGCCGCCACCAGCAGCACCCTCACCGTTACCGTCCCGGCGGGGGCCAGCACCGGGGAGATTCAGGTCAACACCGGCGGGAAGATCCTGATAAGCGAGGAGCCGTTCCTGGTCTCGGCACCGCTCAACATCCGCGGGGTGATCAAGAGCCCCGCCAATCTCCCTATCGCAGCGGCGAGGGTCGAAATGTCGGACGATCCGACCATCTTCACCAGCACCGGGGCGGATGGCTCATACACCCTGCAGCCGCTTTTCCAGGGGCAGAACGTCATCCTGAAGGTGAGCAAAAGCGGCTATGTCCCGACCTACTCCGCCAATTTCCACCTTCAGGAGAATCTGGACCTGACTCCCTATCCGAGCCACCTCTACACGCAGGCCGACCTGGCCGGTTGGGGCGTTACCCCCGGTAAAGGGGTGGTGGTCGCCCAGGTGCTCAATACCGGCACGGTACCGTTCTCGCCGGTCGCAGGCGTGCAGGTGACCGCCTCGGGTTCGGCGAATTTCGGCGCCCCCTATCCGGTAACCTACTACAGCGGGTCGTCGTTTGGCGGAAGTTCCACCTACGGCAACGGCCTCTTCTTCGTGCTCAACGTGAGCGATTACGAATGGGTAAACGTGAGCGCCAGCAAGTCGTCGTGGATCTTCAACAGCACGGGCTTCAACGTGCGTGCCGACAGCGTCACCGAGTGGGGCGTTTTCGGGAATACCGCCCCGCCGGCTCTCTGGAGCTTCTCTCCGGCAAGCGGCAAGGCCGGGACCAGTGTGGTGATCAGCGGCGTTAATTTCAGCTCGGTCGCGGCGGAAAACACGGTCAGCTTCAACGGCGCCACTGCCACCGTGACTGCCGCCGGTTCCAGCTCGCTCACGGTAACGGTTCCGCCGGCAGCTGCGACCGGCCCGCTTTCGGTAACCACGGCAGGGGGGACGGCAAACTCGGGGAGCAATTTCATCATGCGCCACACCTTGTCGGCGTCGGTCACCGGGAGCGGCGGGGGGGCGGGGACCGTGACCAGTGTCCCGGGCGGCATTTCCTGCAGAGCGTCCGGGAGCTCCGGCTGCACGGGGGAATTCGATCAGGGGACCCAGGTCCAGCTGGTTGCCACCGAGGACGCGGGTTCCAGGCTGAGCGCCTGGAGCGGGGCCTGCAGCGGTACCGCCCCCTGTTCCTTCGGCATGAACGCCGACAAGAGCGCGGGCGCCGCATTCGAACTGCTCAAGTACCTGAAGAACGGCGGCAACTACTATTCGCTGCTGCAAGACGCCTTTGACGCAGCTGCCGCAGGCGACACCATCCAGGCGCAGGCGGTGGTCTTCAGCGACGGCGCCCTGCTGTTCAGCAGGCCGTTCTCCCTGGTCAGGCTCAAAGGGGGCTATGACGGCTCGTTTCTGAGCAACGGCGGCTATACCACCCTTGACGGCAGGCTGAACCTGCGCAACGGCACCTTGCGGGTTGAGAAGGTGAGGATCCGATAGTCGCGGCAGCAGCGGCAAAGCCTGCCGCCGGCGGAGTTGCCGGAGCAGGGAGGGGAGAGACGGGGGAGTATTAGCACCGACTCGATTTGATTTTAACTATTGCTTTGCAGGCCGCAGTTTTGTAGTCTAGCAGGCTCCCGGTTAGCAACTGCCGTAGGCGATGCGCCTTTCGGGTCGCCTGCGGCTTGTGGCGCCATCACAGCCTGTCGATGGCGACGACCGATGGTGTTTTTCATGACCTTGTTACAGCAGTTTCAGCGCCTGTTTTCTTCCCCGGCGACGCGCGGGGGAGGGGCAGCCGTCAAGGAGAAGTGTTGATGCAGAGGCGGTTTTGGTCCTTAGTAGTGGCAGTTTCCTTCTTCTCTATAGTGCAAAGCGCCTCCGGCGCCGCCACCGACAAGGTTTCCGGCACCGCTCCCGCCGCTCAGTCCAGCTACGGCTATGCCCCGGCTAACTCCGGCTACGCTCCGGCCAGCACCGGTTATGCCACCTCCCCCTCCGGCTACAGTGCGGCGGGAAGCGGCAGCGGAGCCGCGGCAGCCGGCAGCGCTGCCGCCGGCTCGGGCTACCCTGCGCCCCAAGCGTACCCAGCCGGAGCGCCGGCTGCCGCCTCCCCTGACGCAGCCTTGCGCTATGCGCCACAGGCGGCCCCCGTTAACTCCGGCTTCCCGCTCCAGCAGCCCGCGGGAAGAAACCTCGAGCTGCCGCCGGGGCAGCCCGCCCTGCCGTTCGGCCTCCCCACCCCGGGGAACCGTGCCCAGGAAGCGCCTCTGCAGCCTTTCCCGGCAGGGAGCGGCGAGGCTCTCCGGGAGCCTTCGGCGATCGAGAAGTCGCTCTCCGAGGAGCCTCTCGGCTTCGACAATCCGCAGTCGCAGAAGTTCTCTTTGAACGACCTGGCGCAGTTCGGCTACAGCTTTTTCCGTCCCGACAGCAACGGTTTCGCCGCCCAAAGCGACGCCCCGGTCGGCCCGGATTACCGGCTGGGGGCGGGGGACAAGCTGATCCTGACCCTTTGGGGGAGCCTGGAGGGGAGCTACGAGCTGGAGGTGAACCGCAGCGGGGAGGTGGTGCTCCCCAAGGTAGGCTCTCTCAAGGTGGCCGGCGTGAGCTACGGAGAGCTCCCCGGACTGATCCGGGGGCACCTGGGCCGGGTGCTGAAGAACTTCCAGCTCTCGGTCAACATGAGCAAGCTGCACCTGATCAAGGTTTACGTGGTGGGCGAGGTGAAGGCGCCGGGTGACTACAACATCATGTCGCTCTCCACGCTGCTGAACGCCCTGAGCGCCGCCGGGGGGCCGACCAAGAACGGCAGCCTGCGCGACATCCAGATAAAAAGGGACGGCAAGCTCCTCTACGGCGTCGATCTCTACGATTTCTTCCTGAAAGGGGACAAGAGCAGGGACATCAGGCTGCAGGCCGGGGACACCGTCTTCGTCCCGGTGATCGGTCCGGTGGCCGGTATCGCCGGCAACGTGCGCAGGCCCGGCATCTACGAGCTCAAGGGGGACAAGAGCCTGCGGGAGCTTCTGGCCCTGGCCGGCGGCATCAACCCCTCCGGCTATCTGCAGCGCATCCAGATCCTGAGAGTCCAGAGCCACGACAAGAAGATCGTCTCCGATCTCAGCCTCGACCCGAAGGGGGCCGGCAAGCCGCTCGACGAGCTGACCGGCTCGCTCGCGGTGCAGGACATGGACATGGTGAAGATCTTCCCCATCGACCAGACCCTGCGCAGCTACGTGAGGCTCACCGGGTACCTGCTGCGCCCGGGCGACTACGCCCTCCCGGGGGGGGCGCGGGTGAGCCAGGTGCTGCTGGCGGACAACCTGCTCCCCGAGTACTTCCAGGATGCGGCCGAAGTGACCCGGCTCTGCCCTCCCGACTACCATCCGGAAAAGCTCTACTTCCACGTCGGCAAGGCGCTCAAGGGGGATCCGGAGCACGATCTCAAGCTCCAGGAATTCGACGTGCTGCGGGTCTTCTCCCGCTGGGAGATGCAGGAAGTCCCGAAGGTGAGGATCAACGGGGAGGTCCAGAAGCCGGGAGAGTACCGGCTGTTCCAGAATATGACGCTGCGGGACCTGGTCATGCAGGCGGGCAACGCCAAGCTCACCGCCTACCTGAAAAGCGCCGAGATCAGCCGCATCAGGACCACCGGCGAGAAGGTGATCTCCTATCCGATCAACGTCAACCTGGAGCAGGCGCTCAAGGGGGATCCGAGCCAGAACGTGGTACTGGAGCCTTTCGACGAGGTGAGCGTGCGCAGGATCCCCAACTGGTCCGAGGAGACCGACCGCTACATCACCCTGAAAGGGGAGTTCCAGTTCCCCGGCACCTACCCGATCTACAAGGGGGAGAAGCTCAGCACCCTGATCGAGCGCGCCGGAGGCTTCACCGACAAGGCGTACCTGAAGGCGGCCAAGTTCACCCGCCAGCTGGTGCGGGAGGAACAGCAGCTGCGCATGGACGAGCTGCTGGCCAGGACCGAGCAGGATATCGCCAGAAAGCAGGGGGAGCTCGCCTCGGTGGCCACCTCGGCCGAGGAGCTGGCCGCCACCAAGGCCTCCCTGGACGGGCTCCTGCGCACCGTGGAGAAGCTCAAGACGAGCAAGGCGGAGGGGCGCATGGTGCTCCGGCTTTCCGAGCTGTCCCAGTTCAAGGGTAGCCCCTACGATGTGGAACTGATGGGGGGGGATACCCTCAACGTACCGAAGACCCCGAACTCGGTCATGGTGATGGGGCAGGTCTACAACCCGACCACCTTCGTGCAGCTTCCCGGAGAGGACGTCTCCTTCTACCTCAAGAAGGCCGGCGGCCCGACCAGGGAGGCCGAACGCGGCGAGATGTACATCGTCAGGGCCGACGGCACCCTGGAGAGCCGGCAAAGCCATGGCGGCTTTCTCTTCTTCAACAGCTTCGCCTCCATCGAGCTCGACTCGGGGGACGCCCTGGTGGTGCCGCAGCGCCTGGAAAGGACCGCCTGGATGCGGGAAATCAAGGACATAGCCACCATCCTGGGGCAGATCGCCCTCACCGCGGGGGTGCTGGTGGCGGCGGGGCTCTAACTTCGGGGACAGGGCTCGGGGGTAGCGGGTAACCGGTGAAAAGTGTCGCGAGCTGCAGCGTTTTTATGCGCGCAGCCGCCGACAGGCAAGTAAGTTGTTGATAAGGAGTTTGAATCGGTGTATATTAATACGTCCTTTTATGGGTTCGCTGTCTCCCGGGACGGGACCTTTGCGCATAAAAACAGACAGAAGATGCGGTGATAGCAGCATATCGGAAACATAACTAAAGGAGGAGTCCATGGAAAGAATCGTTAAGAAGGGGATGGCTGCGCTGGTCGGGGTTGCTCTTATTTCGGCTGCCGGGCTGGCACAGGCTGAGACAAGGTTTGCCGTGCAGGATGCCACGGGAGCAACGGACAAGATGGTCGTGACCGACAGGGGATTCGTCGGCATCGGTACCAGCAACCCGAACACCGCACTGCACACCTCGGGCAACAGCATAGCTACCTCGCAGATCGTCTCCCAGTACACGGGAACCGATCCCCTGTCGAGCGGCGGCTACCTGGCATACCGTAACAACCTGAACGGCACCACCCCGATCCTCCCCAAGAAGAATGACAGGATCGGCTACATGCTGTTCGGTTCCAACGGCACCGACGGCAATCCCAAGAATGCCGCCGGCCTGGTCTCCCACGCCGAAGCCGACTGGACCAACACCTCCATCCCGGCCTACTTCCTCTTCGAGGTTGCCGCGACCGGCGGAACCGGCAGGACCGAGAGAATGCGCATCACCAGCACCGGCAACGTCGGCGTCGGCACCGCGGCCCCCACGCAGAAGCTGGAAGTAAACGGCGCGCTGCGCCTGAACACCACCAGCGCCAAGCCGGCGACCTGCACCAGCGCGCTGCGCGGCACCATCTGGATGACCCAGGGCGCTACCGGCATTGCCGACTCACTTGACGTCTGCGTCAAGGATGCCAGCGGCAATTACGCCTGGGCCAAGATCAAGTAGAGCCGCTGTCAGAAAAAGCAGCTCGATGCTGACAACAGAGGGAGAGCCGTCAGGCTCTCCCTCCCGTCAGGCATGCAGAGACGAGCAGGGCAGCGCGACCAACAGATGTCAGACAGGAATAAGCCGGAATGCTGTGACGATCCCGGCTCTTTTTGTGCCCGGATCCCGTCATTGACCGTAATTAATCATATCCGGATTGAATTCTCCCAGCTTATTTAGTAAGTTAGAGTGCTTGTAAAGCTCTGAGCAGACAGCGGGCAACAAAGCGTCGGCTGGATCGATGCACGACAGCACCCGGAGAGGCCTCTTGCTGCGCCAGCATCGCCGCTTCCGGAGTTCCGGGATGCAGTCTGAACCGTGCCCTGCACTTTTTCTGAGGATTAGATGCCCCACTCGCCGCAAAACCAAGCCACCCCCGATCCAGGTCCCCGTCCCGAAACCGTCGATCTCCTCGATGGTCTGGAGATCGTCCTCAAGCAGAAGCGGTTCATCGTCAGCGCTACTGCCGTCGCTTTTTTCCTTTCCGTGGCGGCAACCCTCCTCATGCCCAACATCTACAGCTCGACGGCGCTGATCCTGCCGCCGCAGCAGAGCTCCGGGGTCATGGGGCTCATGATGGGGCAGCTGCCGGGGGGGATGGCCGGGCTGGCCGGCGACCTGCTCGGCAAGGGAACCCCCTCCGATCTCTACGCCAGGATGCTCAGCAGCCAGGCGGTGAGCGACGCCATCATCGAGCGCTTCAAGCTCATGGAGGTGTACCGGAAGGATCTGCGTGCCGACACCTACGAGGCGCTTGCCAGGAGGGTCGACATCAGCGTCGGGAAGAAGGACGGCGTGGTTTCCATAACGGTCAGCGACAAGGAGCCCAAGCGGGCAGCCGAGATGGCCAATGCCTATGTGGACGAACTGGACCGGCTCTCCGCCAGGCTCGGCATCACCGACGCCGGAAACGACAGGTCCTATCTCGAGACCAACCTCGCCAAGGCCAAGGCCGACCTGGTCCGGGCCGAGGAAAACCTGAAGGGGTTCCAGTCCAGGAACAGGGCGCTCGACCTGGTGGAGCAGACCAGGGGTACCATCAAGGGGTTGGGGGAGCTGGAAGGGCAGCTTTCCGTCGAGGAGGTGAAGCTGGCCGGCATGAGGCGCAACTTCACCGACGGCAGCCCGGACGTGCAAAACCAGCAGGCAGTGGTTTCGAGCCTGCGGGCCCAGATCGCCAAGTTCGAAGGGGAGCGCAGCGGCTCCGCCCTGCCGGGGGTCGGCTCGGTACCGGAGCTGGGACAGCAGTACCTGCGCCTGATGCGCGAATTCAAGATCCAGGAGACCCTGGTGGAATTCCTGACCAAGCAGTACGAGATCGCCAAGCTGAGCCAGGCCAAGGATATCGCCGGCGTCCAGGTGATTCAGAAGGCAACGGTTCCGGACCGCAAGGAGAAGCCGCGCAGGTCCCGCATCGTGCTTTTCTGCACCTTCGCTGCCGGCTTTCTGGCGGTCCTGACGGCATTTTCGCGTGAGGCTGCAGTCAGGCTGTCGCAGCAGGACCGGGAACGTCTGGCCAGGGTCCGCTCCCTGTTGCAGTGGAAGCGCAAACCTTGCTAACGGTGCCGGGTGGCGGAATCCACAACGTTTCCAGATGCGGGTCCCACAGGTAATGTCGACTTCTCTCAAATCGCGCGTCCTGCACGGGCTCTTCTGGTCCATGGCCCAAAGCTGGGGCGGGCGCGCCATCTCCTTTCTGCTCTTCCTGCTCCTGGCGAGGCTGCTCTCTCCCTCCGAATTCGGTCTGGTGGCTTCCGCCACGGTCGTGCTCGCCTTCATGGAAGTCCTCTACGAACAGGGCTTCGGGGACGCCCTGGTGCAAAAGCAGGAGCTGCTGCAGCAGGATCTCAACGCCGTTTTCTTCACCTCCCTGGCCAGTTCCCTGCTCCTTGCCGGCCTCCTTTGCGCCGCTTCGGGGAGGATAGCCGCCCTGATGGGGACGCCGGGGCTTGGGCCGGTGCTCATGGTGACCAGCCTGGGGCTGCCGATCGCCGCCCTGGGGATCTGCCAGCAGGCGCTGTACCGGAAAAAGCTGGAGTACAAATGGCTGGCGGTGCGCACCATCGTCGCCACCACCCTCTCCGGCGTGGTCGGCGTCGGCTGCGCGCTCCAGGGGTTCGGTGCCTGGAGCCTGGTGGCCCAGGGGCTCTGCGCCACCTCCCTCAACTCCGCCATCCTCTGGTCCCGGCCGCTGTTTCGACCCGGCAGCGACATCGACTGGAGCCGGTTCCGGGGGGTGCTGCGCTACAGCGTGCACGTCCTGGGCAACCGCCTGGTCGACTTTGCCAACACGCGGCTGATCGAACTGCTGATCGCCATCCGCTACGGCGCCGCGGCCCTCGGGGTCTACGTGGTCGGCTCCAGGATCTATCAGACCGCGATGCAGCTTCTGAGCTCGGTTGTGCTCGATGTCGCGCACAGCGGCTTCTCCCAGATCAGCAACGAGCCGGAGCGGCTGCTGCGCGCCTACTACAAGTCCTTGGAATTCACCGCTGCCGTGGCGCTCCCCTGCTTCATCGTGCTGGCCGCGCTTTCGCCGCAGCTGGTCGATCTCTGCTTCGGCCGGCAGTGGGGGGAGGCCGCCGGCGTGATGCATTACCTCTGCCTGCTGGGGGCGCTGCAGTGCGTGCAGTTCTACAACGCCACCACCCTGAACGCCATAGGCCGCCCGGAGCTCACCCTCAGGATCAACCTGGCCAAGATGATACTCACCGTCTCGGTCCTGGGACTCTCCGATGCCAAAGGGATCACCGGTCTGACCGCCGCCTATGCGGCCTCGGTCGCCCTGGTCGCCCCGCTCAGCTTCGGCCTGGCCTGCCGTCACGCGGGGGTTTCCCTGCTGCGGATCCTTTCCATCGTCTGGCCCTTTCTCTGCGCGGCGCTCTGCTCCTATGCGGCGGTGGCCCTGCTAGGCGCCCGGGGTACGACCGCCTCCTTCGCGCCGCTGGCGCGCCTGGCCGCCGACCTGGCCGCTGCGGCCCTGACCTATCTGCTGGGCTGCGCCCTGCTCGCACCGGTTAGAAGCAAGAATCTGCTCCTCTTTTTCCTGGAAACGGTGAAGGAGCGCAGAAGGAAGAAAGTTGAGGTTGACTATGCTGTCGATAATTAAACGCAGGCTGAGGCCGCTGCGTTCCATGCTTGCCGTCCTTTCGCTGCTGCGCAGCTGGCGCCGCCAGGTCGCCGCGCTCGATGCCGCTACCCCCGCGCCGCATCGGGGGGGGCTGCAAAGGGTGGTGATCTTTCCTCCCGACCCTGAGGCGCTGCTCGGCTCCAAAGGGGACGAGGCGCTGATCGTGTCGCTTTTGGCGAGCCTGCGCCGGATCGATGCGGCGCTGGAGATCTGCATCGTCACCCAGAGCGAGCAGGCCTCGGCCGATGCCGGCAGACTCGGCTGCCGGCCGCTCATGGTCTGGCGCGAGCGCGGGCCGCTGCAGCGCAGCGCGGCAGCCCTGGCAGGGGCGGACGGTGTTGTGGTTGTGGGGGCGGACATCATGGACGGCTACTACTCCCCGGTCTCCGCGCTGCAGCGCTGGCTTTTGCTCGACCTGGCGGCACGGCAGGGGAAGCGCAGCGTCGTGATCGGCTGCAGCTTCAACGGGCGCCCCTCGCCTTACCTGGCGCGGGCGCTGCACTGCCTGGACCACCGGGTCGCCGTCAACCTGCGCGATCCGCTCTCCTTCGCCCGCTTCCAGCCCTTTTCCGGCGCCGCCTCCCGGCTGGTCGCCGATATCGCCTTCCTGCTCCCCCCGGATAACGACAGCGCGGCCGTGGCCGAGGTCCGGGGCTGGGTCGAGTCGCAGCAGCTCCGGCAGCAGAGCGTGCTCGGCTTCAACATCCACTACCTGCTGTACCAGGACTGCAGCGAGCCCCAGATGGCCGCGCTGGTCGCTACGGCTGCCGAGGCGCTGGCGCGCCTTTTGGAGAGCCACACGGTAAGCGTCCTGCTGATCCCCCACGATTACCGCGGCTCCTTGAGCGACGCCGCCTGCCTCTCCCGGATCTTCGACGCCCTGGAAGAGAGCTTCGCCCGGCGCGTCTATTTCCGGGCCGAGCCGATGACGGCCGCCGAACTGAAGGCCGTTGCGGGTTGCACCGACCTCATGGTGACCGGACGGATGCACCTGGCCATTGCGGCCCTGGGGCAGGGGAAGCCGGTGGGCGCCCTCACCTATCAGGACAAGTTCCACGGCCTGTTCAAGCTGTTCGGGCTCCCCGACTGGCTGTTGCTCGACCCCGCGGCCCTGCAAGGGGACCGGTTGTACCTGATGATGGAGAGGCTGCTGCGGGAGCGGCATGCCCTGGCTGCAGAGGTGCAGCGCGAGCTTCCCGGCGTGATCGAGCTCTCCAGACGCAACATGCTCGATCTGCTCCCCGCTGACCGGCTGCAAGCGGCGCCCTGACCACGGAACCAAGGCCTCTGCCGCACGGCTTGCGCCACCTGACAAGACGGGAGGCCCGGTCACGGGTGCTCTCGTATTTGGAATTGATAAGCAATGGGCAAAACACTATACTCCGGATTCAGGTTCTCGCACCACAACCAGGGCTCGGGTTATGACAACATCGTCGCCGACCGGCGCCACTACGTCTGCGGCAACAGCCTTCCTTTCGGGAGCTGCCCCGAGCCGAGCCCGTTGCGCAAGATAAACTTCCTGCTGGTCGATCTGTACACCCTGTGCAGGGGTCTTGGCTATCCCGTGATTCATTATTTCTACCCGGAGAACACCGCTTACCTCTCTCCGCTGATTCTCGGAGTTCTCGGCAAGAAAATCGTCTTCACCGTCCACCTTGCCGAGGAGGCCTGGCTCGCCCCGGGGCGCACCCCATTCGGCTGGTTGAAACGGCAGGGGCTCAAGCGTGCCGACCTGATCATCACCCTGAGCTCGGACCAGGCCCGGAAGCTGAAAGAGCTCTTCCCGCACAAGGAGGTCCGGTTCGTTCCGCACGGCATGGAGCTCGGGCATCCCCCACCCGATGACGGCGTGCTGGCTCGGAGGCGGGCCGAGCTCAAGATCGCCGTGGTCGGCAGCAATTACCGCGATTTCGAGATGCTGGAAAGGATCGTGGCACTGCGCTCCTCGCGTCCGGTCACCTTCCATCTGGTCGGCCTGAACCAGCATGATCGCCGGCGCTTTGCGGGGATGGCCGGGGTGCTCTGCCACAACCGGCTCGACAGCGCCCAATACGAGGCGCTGCTGCAATCGAGTTTCCTGATGGCCCTGCCGCTCAGCTATGCCACGGCCAACAACGCCCTGCTGGAGGCGCACAAATACCACCTGCCGTCTGTTTGCTCCGACATCCCGGGCATCAGCGACTATGCCCTGGGCGATACCATGCTGTTCCGGAGCGCCGGGGATTTCTGGCACGCCTTCGACCGGCTGGCGCGGCTCACCCCGGAGGGGTATCGCGATCTCTGCCTCCGTACCAACCGGGAGGCGCAGGCCCGTTTCACCTGGGAAGAGATCCGCAGGGAGATCGCCGCTCTGGCAAGTTTCGACTGATGCAGCCGCTGCAACCGGCGGAAAGGAAGTTTTTTGAAAGTTCTGATCGTCTCATGCCTCTACAAACCGTATGTGGGGGGGGGTGCCGAGGTAATCATCGAAGAGCACGCCAGATCGCTGATGCGGCAGGGGGTCGAGGTCGCCATCTTGACCACCGGACCCGGAGCGGGGCTGGCGCTGGAAGAGGTGGAGGGGATCCGGGTCTGGCGCGCCGGCATCCGCAACCTCTATTTCCCTTTCGGGGCCACCCGCCCCAAGGGGTGGCAACGCATGCTCTGGCATTGCCTGGATATCTACAACCCCTTGATGTCCAGGTACATCGCCGAGGTGGTGGAGAGGGAGCGCCCCGACGTCGCCTCCTGCCACAACATCACCGGCTGGAGCATCGCCGCCTGGGACGCCTTCAGGGCCCTGGGGGTGCCGGTGGTTCAGGTCCTGCACGACCAGTATCTGCTCTGCGCCCGCAGCACCATGTTCAAGCAGGATCGCCCCTGTCGGCGGCGCTGCCTGCCGTGCCGCCTGATGCGACTTTTCCACGCCGGCAAGTCGAGCCGGGTCTCCGCGGTGGTCGGCGTGAGCCGCTTCATCCTGGACCGGCTGCTGGGCTACGGCTATTTCAGCCGGACTCCCATCAGGGAGAGCATACCGAACGCCCGCAGTTTTCCCTTTGACCCAGCGGCATACCCGGCCCGCCCCGACGACGGTACCGTGGTGTTCGGTTTCATCGGCTCGCTCGCCCCCAACAAGGGGATCGAGCTGCTTTTGGAGAACTTCCTGCGCTGCGCTCCGCAAAACTGGCGGCTGCGCGTCGCCGGCACCGGCAAGAGCGACTACGAGGCGATGCTCAACTCCCGCTTTTCCGAGGCGCGGGTCACCTTTCTGGGGCACTGCCGGCCGGAGCAGTTTTTCACCGGCGTCGACATAACGGTGGTCCCCTCGCTTTGGGAGGACACCTTCCCCGGCGTGGTCTTCGAGTCGATGCTGTTCGGCGTGCCGGTAATCGGCTCCCGGAGGGGGGGTATCCCGGAGATGCTGCTCGAGGGCGAGACCGGGCTCCTGTTCACCCCGGAAGAGCCGGATTCGCTCTCCGAGGCGATGCGCAGCATGGCCCGCGACGTCAGGGGCGGCCGTTATCCGAGGGAGGGGATCATCTCCCATGCCTCGGGATTCAAGGACCAGGACGCCTGGACCGAGCGCTGGCTCAGCGTCTATCGCAGGACGGCGGCGCTCTGCCTGGACAAACACTAAACAGCAACGAGGCGGGTTACGGCTTTATGCTCACCCATGTCAACAGCAGCGAAGATCGGGTCGTCGAGACGGCGCAACCGGGCCCCCGGGTCGGCTTCCGGCTCCCCCTGGAGACGCCGGTCGCCTCCCTTGCCGTTGCGGTTGCCGCGCTGCTGCTCGGCTTCGACATGCTCGCGGGGCCCCTGAGGTACTACCTCGCCCAGGCGGGGCTTGAATCCCTGGTTTATCTCCCCAAGGGCTGCTGTTTTATCTTCATCCTCTACGAGCTGACCCGCCGGCAGGTCGATCGCCTGCTGCTTTGGGTCCTGTTGCTGCTCTTTTTCTACGCGGGGGTCGGCCTGCTGCACCAGGTCAGCCCCAAGATGCAGTTTTTCTCTCTTTTCCTGGTGGTTCCCGCCCTGTTCGGGGTCGCCGCAGGGCGGCATCTCCCGGGGCGGGAGCGGGGCGTGGTCCGGCTTCTGGCGGCTGTCTTCGCGGTCACGGCCCTGGGGGTCTACCTGGACTTCTTTTGCGACTTCCCCTGGGACGGCTTCAGCTACAAGGTGGAGGGGGCCGAGGTCGAGGGTTCCCGGGAGTGGAGCTCCTTCGGCCTCTCCAGGAGGGCCGGGTTCACCAGGATGTCCGCCGCCGCGGCCTTCTATCTGGTCTGCTGCGGGCTGTTCCTGTTCAGCTACCTGAAGTCGTGGCGGCTCAAGCTGACGGTCGCTCTCTGCGCCTTTCCCGCCGTGCTGCTCACCACCAACAAGGCGGGGATCGTCGGCTTCCTGCTCGGCCTGGGCTCTTTGGCAGTGGCGCGGCTCCCCGTCTGGCGCAGGTTGTACCTCTACGGGTTGGCCGTCGCGGTGATGGCGTTTCCCTTTTCCACCCTGGTACGAAGCTACGACATGAGCCTGGCCGACCCGGTCAGTCTGCTGCTGCTGGCCTCTTTCGAGGACCGGCTCATCAACACCTGGCCCTCCTTCCTGGCCGCCGTCGCCAAGCTGGGGAGCCCACTTACCGGCATAGGCTTCGGCGGGGTGGGGAGCGCCGTCAAGTATTTCTCCGGTCCCGGCTCCGACATGCTCGCCTTTGCCGACAACTTCGCCCTTTACCTGTACGGCTGCTTCGGTGTCGCAGCCGCCGCGCTCTTTCTCTATCTGGCCCGGGTAACCGACCGGCTCTTCGCCTCGCCAAGAGCCCTTTCCCGAGCGCTCGCCCCGGCCATGGTGGCCCTTTTGGCTGCGTCGCTGACAACGGACGTGGTAGAGTCACAGGTCTTCGCGCTGCTGCTCGGCCTGGCCGTTGCCAGCGCGCGCGATGCTGTGGAAACATTGTGATCTGAGGTGACTATGAGGTCGAAAATTTTTGCCGTGGTTTTGCTGCTTGTGCTCTCCGCCTCGACTGCTGCGGCGGAATTCCTGCTCGGCGTCGGCATCCATATGCACGAGCAGGACGCGGAGAAGAATTTCCGGGCCTTCCGCGCCCTGAAGGTCAACTCGATCAGGGACGACCTGAACTGGCGCGGCGTGGAAAAGGCAAGGGGGATCCTGGTCTTCCCCCAGAAGTACAAGCTCTATGCCGACCGGCTCCCCGAACTGGCCGTGGCGCCCCTGGTGATCCTGAACTACGGCAACGACAACTACGACGGGGGAGGGAAGCCGGTCAGCAGCCAGGCCGTTCAGGCCTTCGCCGATTTTGCCGGGTTCTCGGCGGCGAAGCTCTCCGGCAAGGCGAACCATTACGAGATCTGGAACGAGTGGGACAACTCCAAGGAGCCCAGGTCGGCCGAATCGTACCTGGCCCTGGTGAAAAGCGCCGCCCCCCCCGTCAGGGCGGCGAACCGGCAGGCGGTGATCCTGGCCGGAGCGGCCACCTCGGCCGGCATGCGCAGCGGCTGGGTCGAGGCGCTGGTAAGGCAAGGGGTGCTCAACTACGCCGACGGCATCTCCATTCATCCCTACGTGCACTGCGAACCGGACAAAAGCCCGGAAGCCTGGATCGCCTTCGTCGGCGCCTTTGCGGAAAAGCTGCAGCGGGCCAACGGAGGGAAAGAGGTTCCGCTTTACATCACCGAGATGGGATGGCCGAGCCACCAGGGGGCCTGCGGCTCCTCCCCGGAAACGGTGGCACGCTACGCGGCCCGCTCTCTGCTGCTGGCCCGCACCGTCCCTTCGATACGCGGCTTCTGGTGGTACGACCTGAAAAACGACGGACAGCGGCCGGAGGAAAAGGAGCACAACTTCGGCCTGATGAACTTCGACTACGGCCCGAAGCCCGCCTTCGCAGCCTTCAGGGACATCGCCCCCCTGGTCAGGAGCGGCAAGCGCTTCTCGCGCCTGTCCGCCCCGCGCGGCGTGGTCTTGCTGGCAATCGAGGAGGCGTCAGGGGCCAGGACTTTCGCCGTCTGGACCGACAACGACAGGAGCGCGCAGCTGACCGCGACGCTGAACCGGAAAAAGGGGGGCGAGACGGCCCGGCTCTCGGTAGGGAGCGAAGCCCGCAGCGAGCTGCCGCTGCCGGCCGGCAGAAGCCGGAGCGTCCTTGCCATCGACGGCACGCCTCAGCTGCTGTTCGGCGCCGACAGCGTAGTCGTCGAGAAACTGCAGTGGAACGACTGAAGGCCTCGGCGGGCGGTTGCCGCCGCCCGGCACGGCTCCCTGCGGCTTCCCGATCGACCATCAACAGCAAATACCAGGGCTCCCGGTGACAGGTTTGTTGCATAACTCAGCTGATAAAAAAATCTACTTCGACTCCCGCTGGCTCGGCAATCACGGCATAGGCCGCTTTGCCCAGGAACTGCTCCAGCGTCTCGATCCTCCCAGCCAGTTGACCGGAAGGCTCAAGCCGACCGACCCGCTTGACGTGTTTTACCTCTCGTTCAAGGTGCTCGTCAGCCGGCATGCGGTCTGGTACTCGCCAGGGTACAACGCGCCGCTCTTCGGGCTGGCCCGCTACGTACTCACCATCCACGACCTGAACCACGTCGATCAGCCGGCCAACAGCAGTCCGCTCAAGCGCCTCTACTACCGGATCGTGATGCGTAACGCCTGCCGCCGCGCGGCCCGGGTGCTGACCGTGTCCGAATACTCGCGCGGCAGGATCGTGGAGTGGAGCGGCGTGGACCCGGCGCGCGTGGTCAACGTCGGCAACGGGGTGTCGGACGCCTTTTCCCCCGAAGCCGTCCCCTATCGCCCCGGCTTCCCCTACCTGCTTTGCGTCGGAAACCGCAAGGGGCACAAGAACGAAGAGCGTCTGCTGGCGGCATTTGCCGCCGCGGCGATCGATGCCTCGATCCGCCTGGCGTTCAGCGGCCCCGCCTCGCAGCAGCTGCTCGCCCTGGCCGGCTCGCTCGGGGTGAGCGACCGCGTCCTCTTTCTGGGACGCATTGAGGAGGAGCAGCTCCCCGGCATCTACCGGGGCGCCCTCGCGCTCCTCTTCCCGTCGCTGTACGAGGGGTTCGGGCTCCCCGTGCTGGAGGCGATGGCCTCCGGCATCCCGGTCCTCACCTCGAACCGCACGGCCCTGCCGGAGGTGGCCGGCGACGCCGCCCTTCTGGTCGATCCCACGGACACCCCTGCGATCTCTGCCGCGATCGAGAGAATCGTGGCCGATGAGAGCCTGCGCGGCAAACTGGTCCACAGGGGTTTGCAGCGCGTGAAGCTCTTTTCCTGGGATGCGGTAGCCGCTCGGGTGCAATCCGTTTTGAATGAAGTGATTTCCGCATGAAAAGAGGGCGTCAGTGAAAGTTGCCATAATCCATGACTGGCTGGTGGTGTATGCCGGTGCCGAACGAGTGCTTGAGCAGATGGTAAAGGCGTTCCCCGAGGCCGACCTGTACGCCATGGTGGAGTTCCTGCCCGAGGACCAGAAGTGGTTCATCGGGCACAAGCAGGTCAACACCTCCTTTATACAAAAGCTCCCCAAGGCCCGGACCAAGTATCGCAGCTATCTCCCGCTCATGCCCCTGGCCGTCGAGCAGTTCGACCTGTCCGGATACGATCTGGTCCTCTCCAGTTCGCACGCCGTCGCCAAAGGTGTGCTGACCGGCCCCAACCAGCTGCACATCTCCTACGTGCATTCCCCCATCCGCTACGCCTGGGATCTCCAGCATCAGTATCTTCGCGAGACCGGCCTCGACAAAGGGATGAAGGGGTGGCTGGCCAAGTGTCTGCTGCACGTGATACGCAACTGGGATGTCAGAACGGCGAACGGAGTCGACTGCTTCGTCGCCAACTCCCGTTTCATCGCACGGCGCATCGAAAAGGTCTACCGCAGGGAAGCGAGCGTGATATATCCGCCGGTTGATGTCGCCTCGTTTGCTCTTCGTGAGGAGAAGGAGGATTTCTACCTGACCGCCTCCAGGATGGTCCCCTACAAGCGGATCGGCCTGATCGTGGAGGCCTTTTCGGAGCTCCCCGACAGGAGGCTGGTGGTGATCGGCGATGGGCCCGACTACGAGTCGATCAGGAAAAGGGCCGGCAGCAACATCACCTTTCTCGGCTATCAGCCGGCCGGCGTGCTGGTCGAGCATATGCAGCGGGCCCGTGCCTTCGTCTTTGCCGCCGAGGAGGATTTCGGCATCACCCCCGTGGAGGCCCAGGCCTGCGGAACCCCGGTGATCGCCTATGGCAGGGGAGGAGCGCTGGAGACGGTTCGCGGCAGCGGCTCCGCCGATGCCACCGGCGTCTTTTTCTTCGAGCAGAGCGTTCCAGCCATTGTGGATGCAGTCCGGCGTTTCGAGGCCCTATCGTCCACCATTGCACCCGCTGCCTGCAGGGAGAACGCCTGTCGCTTCTCGGTGCAACAGTTTCAGGAGCAGTTCAAGGCGCTGGTCGAGCGCGAATGGTCCCGTTTCAGGGAGAAAACCGGTCCCCGTTAGAAAGCGTCAGCCATCCCGGGGCAGCTTCCTGAGCCTTTCACCAACTTCGCCAGCACCCATGCCGCCCCCTGCGGCGCTTTGACCCGGCGAAATTCTTCTCGAGAGCTGTGAAACATTTCTAGACGATATATTTCTGCCTGACCTCCGCCAACTCTCCTCCCCCCGGAGGGGGGAGGTCGGGAGGGGGGAAGAGCGCGGCTTTTCTGGAGAACTGGCGGAGCTCCCCCTCCCTAGCCCTCTCTTCTCTCTTCTCGCAGCCCCCCACTTATTGCCTGCCTCTCCTGTCTCGGCAACAGTCACAGCGTGCCTCTCTCCCGCTGTTCAAATAGCAAGCAGCAAAACCGCCGACTGCACCGTGCAGTGCAACGGTCCGGTTGTTCCCTTCCACATCGTCCGTCCAATGCCAGCACTATTTCCTTGCAGCGCTGTTGTCAGGGCGCTCTGACAGTAAGAGGCGGCAGAGTGAGGGCAAGGCAGCAGGCACTGGCACGGGAGTTGCTCAAGGCAGGGTTAAGTCCTTGCGCCCATGACACCCGTATTTCGCCATTGTCATTGAGTAACTTGCCAACCGAGAAATTGCTTATCATAACCGTAGAGATTCGTTAATGTTCAGCATATGCCATTGAACTTCTGCAGTTTTTGGTGTATAGATAGGCGTTAGTTGTTCTTTGTTTCAGCGACTGTCAGTCTGCGTGTACCCCGAAAGGTAACCGCACAGCTTGCAGAACCGCTGCTTTGCTTTACCTGGAGGGAGGATGTTAAAGGAGCGGGCCGGTTTCATCAAGAAGGCGAACATCGTTTGTGATGCGGCTCTGATTGTCGTGTCGTTTGTCATCTCTTTTGACCTGAGAGTCAAGCTGGGGGCGCTTGAGGAGCTCGACTACTACGCCTGGGTGCTTCTGGTCGCCGTTCCGGTCTGGATCTATCTGCTGGAGCGTTTCGGGTTTTACGCCTCCCAGAGGATGTCCTCCTTCCGGAAGCTCCTGCTGTCACTTTTCAAGGTTACCGCCATCGGCGGCATGATCACCTCCTCCTTCATCTTCCTCCTGGACCCCCAGGGCTTCAGCAGGGGGTTCTACCTCACCTTCCTCGCCCTTTCCTTTGTCATACTGGCGGCCGAGCAGCTGTTGGTGCGCTTCGTGCTGCGACTGCTGCGGCTTGAGGGTTACAACTACCGCAACATCCTGCTGGTCGGCACCGGCGGCAGCGCCCTGAGAATCGTCAACCTCATCGAGAACAACAAGGGGTGGGGGCTCCACCTGGTCGGCTTCGTGCGGACCGATGCGCCGCCCACGACACGCGAGGTGCTCGGCTACCCGGTGATGGGCGATCTCTCCCATCTGGTCGAGGTATGCAAGGCGCATCCCGTGGACGAGGTGATCTTTTGCGACACCAGGGAGGAATGCAAGTCCCAGATGGCCGAATGCATCGCCGAACTGCACCTGATGGGGATCACCACCAGGACCGTCCTGAACCTCTACTACGAGTTCGACTGCCACAAGGAACTCGGCATGCTGCACGACGAGGTGCCGCTGCTCACCTTCCATCCGATCTGCCTGGATCTGAACCAGCTCTTTTACAAGCGCTGTCTCGACATAGCGGGGGCCAGCCTGGGGCTATGCTTCTCCGCAGCGCTCTTTCCCTTCATCGCCATCGCCCTGAAGCTGGAGTCCCCGGGGCCGCTCTTCTTCGGCCAGACCCGCGTCAGGGAAAACGGCAGGACCTTTACCTGCTGGAAGTTCAGATCGATGTTCCTGGACGCCGAGGAGCGCAAGAAGGACCTCATGCACCTGAATGAGATGAGCGGCGCCATCTTCAAGATCAAGGACGATCCGCGGGTCACCAGGGTCGGGGCCTTCCTCCGTAAAACCAGCCTCGACGAACTGCCGCAGTTCTGGAACGTGCTCAAGGGGGAGATGAGCCTGGTAGGGACCCGTCCTCCCACCCCCGCCGAAGTGCACGGCTACGAGAACTGGCAGAGAAAGAGGATCTGCATGAAGCCCGGGATCACCGGCCTTTGGCAGGTGAGCGGCAGGAACCGCATCACCAACTTCGACGACGTGGTGCGGCTCGATCTGGAGTACATCGACAGCTGGAGTCTGATGATGGACCTGCGGCTGATCCTGCGCACGCTGAAGGTGGTCATTTTCCGGGAAGGCGCCTGTTGATAAAACCGTGAAAGGTGAAAGGTGAATAAACCTGTGAAAGGTGAAAGGTGAAAGGTGAACACACCTTCGTCTTGCCTTACACCGGTTTATTCCCCCCACACCCTTCACAGATTCAAGAGGGTTCCTGATTAAGCGTCAATCTTCCGCTGGTTGAAACTCCCCCCTCCCTTGATGGGAGGGNNCCCTCTCCCCAACCCTCTCCCATCAAGGGAGAGGGGGTGTTTGCGCAGTGTGCGGAAGATTAGCACTAATCAGGAGAGGGTTTATTCACCCTTCACCCTTCACGGATTCAAGAGGGTTTATTCACCCTTCACCTTTCACGGATTCAAGAGGGTTTATTCACCCTTCACCTTTCACCTTTCACAGTTTTTTCACCTTTCACAGGTTTATTCACCCTGCACAGATTTGCGAGAGTTCCTAGTGAGAAGCTTTACCGTCAAGGGACGCCGGTTCCTCTTTGTTGCGTCCTTCGCGCTGCTCCTGATGCTCCCTGCCGCCGCGTGGCCCTTTGCCTCCAACAACATCCCGCTCGACAGCCCGGCCTACGGCTACCTCGAGAAGCTCGCCGGCTTCGGACTGGTGCAAAGCGACCTGGTCTCCCTGCGCCCCTATTCCAAGGCGGAAGCGGCGCGGCTCGTCCTTGAGGCGCAGCAGAACCTGGCGCAACTGGACGGCGAGGCGCTCGTCTTTGCCGAACAGCTCATTTCCCGCCTCGGCAGCTATCTGAGCCGCGAGATCGCCCTGAAGAAAGGGGAGAGTGCCGCGCTCTTCGACTTCAATCCGGCCCCCCCGCTGCAGCTGCGCTACCTGTTCCTGGACGGGGTGCCGCGCAACTACACCCGCAACGTGCACGACCCTGCCAACCAGTCCGCCTTCGGATTCATCGGCGGCAACCTCCGCCCCCAGCCGGCAGCCATCATCGGCAAGAGCGGCACCGAAGGGACCCCGCTTGCCGAGTACAACGAGGGGGTCAATTACCGCCGCGGCAGCAATGCGGAGGCGCGCCTTTCACTGGAGGGCTTCCTGACCGGTTCGGTCGCCCTCCTGGTGGAGCCCGAGCTTCTGCTGAGCCCCGGCGCCAGCCGCGGCTTGCTGCGCAAGGGATACCTGAAGCTTGGCGGCGGCGGACTGGAGCTTGAGGCCGGTCGCGACGCCAACTGGTTCGGACCCGGGCGCCGCGGTGCCCTCACCCTCAGCAACAACGCCCAAAACTTCGATCTGGTCAAACTCTCCAGCCCCGAGCCGCTCGATTTCGACTGGGTAAAGAGTCATGTCGGGCAGCTGAAGTACGCGCTGATCTTCTCCCGGTTCGACAAAAGCGGCAGCGGCAACTCGCTGCGCGAGCCGTATTTCCTCGGCATCAAGCTGGCACTGAAGGCCAACCGCTACTTCGAGATCGGGGGGAACTTCGTGCGTCAGGAGGGTGGACCGGGCTTCGAAGGGAGAAAGTCGACGCTGCAGGACGCCATCTTCGGCGGAGGACACACCAACAGGAACAACAGCATAGCGGGAATAGACCTCCACTTCAGGATCCCGCAGCTGCGTAACAGCGAACTCTATCTGGAGTACGCCGGAGAGGACTCGGCGCTCTTCTGGCCTTTCATCGAGAGCTACGTGGCCGGCGTCTACCTGCCGCGCCTCAGCTCATCGGGCCGGGATGACCTGCGCATCGAGTATTTCTGGGGACACCCCCTGCTCTACTCGGACCACAAGTTTCCCCAAGGATACACCAACCGTGGCATGAGCGTAGGGCACGCGGAGGGGGGCGGCAGCCAGGAGGTGTTCGCACGCTACCGCCACTGGTTCTCGGTGCGAAGCAACCTGGCGCTGGAATACTTCTACACAGATCGCGGCAGGACCGGCAGGGTCGAGGGACAGGTGCTTGAGGTAAAGCACGCTGGACGCGCCTTCTACAACCGCCCCTTGTACGGCGATCTGGATCTGGGGTTCATGTACGGCTGGGAGCAGATCAAGAACCTGAACCTTGAGCCGGGAGTGCGGCGCAGCAACCAACTGCTGAAACTGGAGCTCTCCTACCGCTACTGATGAAACCTTCTCCAGTTCGATCAACAAATACACATTGACTGTTGCTTATGCGGCTGCTATGCTCCGAGCCGGTAAAAAAGCCCCGTTCATGTTGGTTGGTTTCGATACTGGAGGCAGAAATGCTTAAAGCATTGAGTACACTGATCCTGGTTTTCTCCTTACTGATGGTTCCTGCCGTATCACACTCGGCCGCAGACGTCATAAATATCGACGGCGACGAGGACGCGGTTATAGAGACTTTCACGATCCTGGTCGACCAGCCTGCCAGCTACAGCTGTACGGTGGCCAAAACCCCCTCCCATGGCACGCTATCCGAATTCACACAGCCAAATAACATAAAGTACAGACCTTACGCGAACTACAACGGCACCGATTCCTTCAGCGTCAAGATTCACATCGTATATGAGGACCCGGACGTTCCCCCGGAGGACTGGGTCGGCGTCTATAACGTTACCGTTCAGTCGGTGAACGATTATCCGGTTGCTCATCCGCTGTCGGTATCCACCTTCAAGGGGACTGCGGTATCCTTGCAGCTGTCAGGGACCGATCCCGTGGAAGGAAGCAGCCTGACCTATGCCGCCTGGACACCTCCGGTACACGGCGCTTTGAGCGATGTTTCACACGGTCCGGTCGTCGAATGGACCGACCAGACGATCGTCTACACGCCGGAGCCGGGGTTTGTCGGCAATGACAGTTTCAGCTACGTTGTCTTCGACGGTACCGACTTTTCCTACGAGGCGCTCGCCAGGATCACCGTCACCGAGTCAAGAGAGCTGATCGTTTCCGTCTCGGGCACCGGCAGTGGCAACGTGAACAGCGACCCTCCGGCCATTTTCTGCGTCACCGGCAGCGGCAGCAGCGCCGGATGCAGCGCCGGCTTCACGCAGGGGAGCACGGTCAAGCTGATCCAGATCCCCTCGTACAACTCGCTCTTCGGCGGCTGGAGCGGCGCCTGCAGCGGGACCGGGAGCTGCGAGGTGGTCATGGACACCGCCAGAAACGTCAGCGCCGCCTTCACCGTCAAGCCCGCGACCGTGCGCATCGACGGCAGCGCCAGCTCCTATTACGACATCGGCAGCACCCTCGACCTGATCAGCACCGGGGGGCGGACGGTCCGGGCCAAGGCCGAGGGGTTCGCGGAGAACGTCATCATGACCAGCCCGGTCGCCATCCTGCTCAAAGGCGGCTTCACCGATGACGCCTTCAGTTCCAGGAGCGCGACCAGCCTCACCGTTCTCGACGGCTCGCTCAAGATTCGACAGGGCCTGCTCAGGATCGAGCGCCTGGCGGTGCGGTGACATTCCGGCCGGGTGCCCCGGGGCCGGCTAAAGAGATAAGCTTTTTGATTGCCGGCGCACCCCTGCGTCTTGGGTCCTGCTTCAACCTGAACCGGGAATTTCGCTCAGCTGTCGGCATACTCGGTATTTCCCCGACCAGGCCGCCCCGGTTGGTGCATTTGCCCACTCCCCTGGGCCATCTGACAGCCACGACTTGAACTCCTCTGAACCCTCTGGTGCCACATCGACTGCACGTCGGTTTACGCCTTGCAGGCTAACCCGACCTACTCCTGCTTCCCGACCCGACCTGCTCTCCGACCCGACCTTCAGCTTTATAAACTCAATAAACTCATCCATGACCGGAAAACAACTCAGCTGTCACCCTTTGCAGGAGGTTGATGCCGGGGAGCGCAGCGGGATCTAACCTCGCTATACTTGACCTGCACCTTTTACGATGCGTATACTCGTCCATGACGGCAAAGACCTCGATTAAGGCTCACGCCGGCGCCTGTGAGGCTCCTCACACTGCAGCAGATGATCGAGTAAATTGAGTGATGCCCGGCTATCCCAATGGGAGAAATTCATGCCTACATCCAAATTCGAGCAGGAAAAGAGAGGTCTGGACAAGAGATCGAAAACCGGTCAGCCGGGGCGCAGAAAGGCGGACAATGCCTTGTTTTTCAGCGAAGCGCGCTATCGGGCCTTGTTTCGCGATAACCCGACCATGATCTTTACCTTGGATACCAGCTGGACGATAATCTCAGCCAACCCGTTTGGTGCCAGCCGAATGGGTTATGCAGCAGAGGAACTGGAAGGGCAGTCGGTGCTGAAGCTGTTCCATGAGGATGATCGCACTGCAGTGGCCGACCAGTTGCTGAGGTGTCTGAAGAACCCCAGTGAGGTGCATCGCTGGCAGTTCCGCAAGATCCGTAAAGACGGAGGAGTGCTTTGGGTGGAGGAAATAGCGCAGGCGGTGTACGATCTGAACGGCGAGCTGAACCTCTTGGTCGTCTGCCAGGATGTCACCGAACGCAAGCGGGCGGAACAGGACCTGGAGGAACAAGAGGCCCTGTTGCGCAATGTCCTGGAGACGCTTCCCATCGGGGTGTGGATCATCGATGCGCAGGGGACCATCGTCCACGGCAACCAGGCCGGACAAAGGATCTGGTCGGGCGCACGGTATGTCGGCATTGAACAGTACGGTGAATACAAGGGGTGGTGGGCCGATACCGGCAAGAGCATCGAGCCGCAGGAGTGGGCCGCCGCCCGTGCCGTACTCAAGGGCGAGACGTCGCTCGACGAGGAAATCGACATCGAGAGCTTCGACGGTACCCGCAAGAGGATTCTCCATTCGGCCGTTCCCCTCCGGGACAGCTGTCAGCGCATCACCGGCGCTGTCATCATCAATCAGGACATCTCCGCCCGTGTGGAGGCCGAACATGCGCTACGGCGCCAAGAGGCGGATTTGAGGAAGGCGCAGGAAATCGCAAAACTCGGCAGTTGGACCTATGACATGTCGGGCCGGATCTCATGGTCGGACGAGTTGTACCGGATCTACGGGGCCTCGCCGGAAACCTTCACACCGAATGCCGACTCCTTTCTCGACCTGATCCATCCTGACGACCGATCGGCCATGCAGGCCTGGATCGATGCCTTCTCAGCCGGTGAAAGGCCCGGCGAATTGGTATTCCGCACCATCCTGCCCGACGGCACGGTCCGTTTTATCAGCGGTCGCGGCGAACTGGTTGCCGACTTCGGGGATAGGCAAATCCATTTGGCCGGCACTGCGCAGGACATCACAGAGCGCAAGCAGGCGGAAGAGGCGCTGGCCAGGAGTGAGAGCGCCTTTCGCGCCACCTTCGAGCAAGCCGCGGTCGGCATGGCCCGGGTTGCGACCGACGGCCGCTGGCTGCAGGTGAACCAACGGCTCTGCGACATTGTCGGCTACGCGCGGGACGAGCTTCTCACCCTGACATTCCAGGACATCACGCACCCCGACGATGTTGACGCCGATTCGGGTCACCTGCTGCAAGCGCTGGCCGGCGACCTGAATAGCTACTCCAAGGAGATGCGCTTCATCCGCAAGGATCGGAGCATCGTCTGGATTAATTTCACAGTGGGGCTGGTTCGGGATTCCGTCGGAGCGCCTGCCTATGCCATCTGCGTCGTGGAAGAAATTACCAAGCGCAAGCGGGCTGAGGAGGCACTGGCTGAAAAACAACGCCTGCTCGAAGAAGTCAACCTGTCTCTGGAACAACGTGTTGCAGAGACAGTGCTGGAGTCACGCAAAAAAGACGAGATCTTGATACAGCAGGGGCGTCAGGCCGCCATGGGAGAGATGATCGGCAATATTGCCCATCAGTGGCGTCAGCCGCTCAATACGCTGGGGCTGATCGTACAGGAATTGCAGATGACCTATGGCCGTGACGAATTCAACAAGGAAACCCTTGAGACCAGTGTCAAGAAAGCCATGGGACTGATAACGCACATGTCTAAAACCATCGAAGATTTCCGTAACTACTTCAAACCGGAAAAGGAGAAGATGCCGTTCAATGTCAATCAAGCTGTCGCTACGACCTTATCCCTTGTCGAGCCGAGTTTCAAAAATCTGGACATCAATATTGAGGTCATCGAAAAAGACGATACCGACATCTACGGATATGCGAACGAATATTCGCAGGTGCTGCTCAATATCCTGCTCAATTGCAAGGATGCGTTTGAAGAATGCGACGTCGACAAACGACGGGTCATCGTCATTACCGTTTTTAAAGAAAACAACAACTCCGTGGTAACCGTTTCCGATAATGCGGGGGGCATTCCCGAAAAAGTCATTGGCAAGATCTTCGATCCGTATTTCAGCACCAAGGGTCCGGACAAAGGAACCGGGATCGGATTATTCATGGCGAAAACCATTATAGAGAAGAACATGGGGGGGAGGCTCGCCGTGCGCAACGCGGCCGATGGTGCGGAATTCAGGATCGAGGTCTGACCGGGGGAGCCATCAGGAGCCTGGAAAGGATCGCCCGGGTCTTCGGCAAGCGCGTGGAAGTGGGATTCAAGGACAAACTGGGGATATAGCCGGTACAGCTTGACGCGTCTTCCGCAATAACCTCCCCCGCAAGTACGCCAAAGCCCTTCAGCGCCGCTTCAGTTACCTGCGCCACGCAGCTCAAGCTGGCACACAGTGGCCCGAACCTTTCTTACAATTCAGCATAGTAAGTCTATTCCTGCTATACATATCTATGTTGCTTTCCGACCTGTTTGCGGGGATCGATCGACTTGATGTTGACCAGGCACGCAGAGACGTAGCCCCGTTCGTGACAGAACCCCGCCTGCTCGATATCTGGTCCCGTGATTTTTTCAGGGACGTCGCGGGGAGGATCGAAATCGCTTAGTTTTCCCAACCTCACCTGCCGGCTGTTGCGGCATCCCTCATACCTCCGATAGCTGTAACCAGCCTCTTCACCTGCTCCCCTCAAGAACCACAGCTCGCTCATGGTGGAACATAGCGATCTGGAACGAACGAAATTCATGGGGAGAGGCCGAAGCCGGGTCCGCTTTGGCTTCTCCGTATCTCCGTGTCTCCGTGGCAAAACGGTTTTGCCGTCATGATCTTTTGTGCGATCAAACCTATTCCCTGTTTGACCTTCCTGATCTTTCCATGTATATTTTGGCGGTCTTTAATCTTAATGAGGTAATGGAAGTGGAGGGGGCGTGGGCGAGCAGCTGTTCCAGGAGTGTTTTGTCCGGTTCGATAACGAGGCCAGGCACGGGCGCTATCCCTTATGAAGCACGTTCCCCATGGCATATACGACTCCCTCATCGATGAATTTCTCCGTGACGCCTTGTCGCAGCATCCCGAACTCAGATCCGTCTTTGGCAAGATCGACCCGGAGGAGCAGCCGGCCCGTTACGCCTCGTTCGTGGCGAAGGTCCTGGAACAGGCACTACGGGAGGAAAACGATCCCGAAAAGCGTCTTTTATTGTGCAATCGGATCCTGGGCCAGGTTGCCGACGAGCCCGGCAGAGGGCACCTATCCAAGCATCGCCTGGTTTCCGATCCAAAACCGGTGCTCCGCGAAATCACCCCTCCGCATTACGGCATCTCAGGCGAATACGACATCTCGGTGCAGCTCTCAGTTAACAACCTTACCAGCATTTCTCATCCTGATTAGCGATGATCTTCCGCTACCAACAACTCTCCCTCCCCTTCAANNGGAAGATCATCGCTAATCAGGTTTCTCATTGACTTAAGCTGGTGAGGAGTGTTATAAAATATATGTAATATTGATGTGTTATAGGTGAGGTGGATTCCAGAGACCGTGATGTAAAATTAGATTGGTGTGTAGGGCCGCCCTTGTCAACCCGGTATTGACGGGCGGTTTTTCGGTTTATTTTTAGCTCATTTCAATAACCAAATGGCGCGGTTAATTGAATTAATTTCATAGCTTATGGTGGTTTCAAGTACTAAAATGACTGATTCAACTTCAATTATCCCAATTATTGATATCTTTGCGGGGCCGGGCGGCTTAGGGGAAGGGTTTTCTAGCCTTGATATTGCTGGCCATAAGCCGTTTAAAATCAAGCTTTCAATTGAAAAAAATCCAATTGCTCATAAAACTCTGCAATTGAGAAGTTTCTTCAGGCAATTTACTAGCGGAGCCCCAAAAGAATATTATCAGTATCTTCGGCGAGAGATTGATAGAGATCATCTTTTCGATACTTTTCCTGAGCAGGCTGAAGCTGCTAGAAAAGAGGCATGGTGTGCAGAGTTAGGGAACGCAGGTTATTCGCATGAACTTATTGACAAGCGCATAAAGGATGCACTACGAGGCTCAATATCATCAAACTGGCTGCTTATTGGTGGTCCCCCTTGTCAGGCGTATTCAATGGCTGGAAGGGCTAGAATAATGCACGGTCAGGTGAATGTCAGTTATGATGATGATATAAGGCATTTTCTTTATAAGGAATACTTACGAATACTAGCTGTTCACCGACCTCCGGTATTTGTTATGGAAAATGTTAAAGGCATCCTTTCATCCAAAGTAAATGGAGAAAGAACATTTCCCAACATTCTGAGAGATTTGAAAAACCCAAATCGATCGCTTGCCCGGATTGGGGAAACACCTCTAAATTATAAGATTTATTCTGTCACAAAAGCATGTGATGATCCTGATGAACATGAGCCTTCGGATTTTATCGTCAAGTCAGAGGAATATGGTATCCCACAGGCAAGGCACAGAGTGATCTTGGTTGGAATACGGAGTGATATTAACACTAAACCTGGGATACTGAGAAAAGTTGAGCAGGACGAATGGTCCGGAACGTGGGATGCCATTGGCGATCTGCCAAAGATACGGAGCACATTATCCAGAGGTAAAGACTCGCCAGAAAGTTGGCAGACGACCTTAAATGGTGCTGCAGGTGCTGGGTGGCTATCCGATGAAAAGTTTAAGTGCCCAGAAGTAAAAGAAGAAATGGTGAGGGTTGCACCAGAAATACATAGCCGTCTCAATTCAGGCGGGGAATTCATTCCTGTGCCGTCTAAACCTAAGTTCAAACCAGAATGGTACTTTGATGAAAATTTAAAAGGAGTTTGTAACCACTCCGCCCGCGGGCATATGAAGGAAGATCTTCATCGATATCTTTATGCTGCGTGTTTTGCGAACGCGTACGACAAATCTCCAATTATTTTAGAATTTCCTGAAGAACTATGGCCAAATCATGATAATGTCTGGCAGACACTAGATGGTAGCATGTTCGCAGATCGTTTTCGTGTACAGGTGAAGCACAAGCCATCAACAACGGTCACCTCACATATTTCGAAGGATGGGCATTACTTCATTCATCCAGATCCTTATCAATGTCGAAGTTTAACAGTCAGAGAAGCTGCTAGGCTGCAGACTTTTCCTGATAACTATTTCTTCGAAGGCAATAGAACAGAGCAATTTCATCAAGTCGGTAATGCAGTACCGCCCTTGCTCGCAAAGGAAATTGCCGATGTTGTCTACACTTTATTCCAATGACAGATATTATCAGTAAGGAAAGACGAAGCTGGAATATGTCCAGAATCCGGGCAAAAAACACAAAGCCCGAAATGGTTGTTCGTTCCGCGCTGCATAAGGCCGGGTACCGATTCCGAATTCATGTACCCACTCTTCCCGGCAAACCCGATATTGTCTTACCGAAATACAAAGCCGTAATATTTGTTAACGGATGTTTTTGGCATCGCCACTTGAATTGCAAGCATGCTTATACACCAAAAAGCCGGCAAGAGTTTTGGCAAAGCAAATTTCAAAATAATATTGCGCGACAAGAGAAAGTGATCCATGAATTACACTCCCTTGGTTGGGAGGTTCTTCTAATATGGGAGTGCGAAATAAATAGCCGCAAAATTTTTGATATGCTCGACGACAGACTGTTACTGAAGGGATTAGTGTAAGGTGCGGCCATGCACAGCTTGTGCACATGCTTGTTAGAGTAGAGGATGCAGTTAGGAGGTCATAGAATAGCCTTTTCATACTGGCCTGAAGTGGTATTTTTAGCATTGACAATATGGTGGATTAGCCTTATTAAACCAACAATGGTGATTGCATAACTTTGGAGGTCTTTCGATTGCTGTGAATGCCTTGTTTAAAATGGCTGTAGTTTCTGGAGTCACGACATCTGTAAAGCTGCACTTGAGCCGGGACAATGACGTCAATTCTAAAGACGAAAAAGGTATGTCTCTTCTTATGTACGCAGCGATCAAGGGGCATGGTGATACGTGCAGCTTACTTCTTGATGCAGGCGCAGATCCCTCTCTTGTCAACGGAGAGGGAATGGATGCTTTAGCGCTTGCAAAGAGGCATGGGAAAGAAAACTCCGAGAGAGCGATAACCGAATATATAAAGCGGCAGAATCACTCTGCGGAAGATAATTCACCTTACATCTCATGTGGTGATTCCTTAACTATCGAGGATGATGACTTTGATCCTTTTGATTGGAAAGAAGACGCCGATGCACCTCCCCCTCCCCACAATCCTTCGTTCGTTGTTGCAGCTGAAAAAGTACACAGCCAATTCACATATCACATTCCCATCGACCTCGATGAAGATCTTTCCGATCTGGACCTAGATTTACCAGATTTGCTTCCAGTAAGACGTGGTCGAAGTTCCTCAGATTGGCTTGTTGAGAAATCACTGTTTCTAGAAGGGATTAGGGTTGGGCGGCTTAACCAAGGCGAACTTGAAGCTTTGTGTGTAAATGAAGAGGACGAGCCCGATCATGATCATATCAAACATCTTCTCCGCGTGGCCGCAGACTTATGTATCTGTATCGATCCGCCCGACAGCATCCTCGATGGTGCCTCCGGCAAAGACGTGGATTCACTTGATGGTGCAGGTTCTCTCTATGAACTGGATGAGGATGAAACCGAAGTTGAAGAAGCAATAGCTTTTCTTGCCGATCTGGATAGTCCACTCACTGATCCTGTCTCCTGCTACTATAAGTGCATCAGCAGGTTTCGGCTCCTCTCGCGGGAAAATGAAGCGGAGTTGGGATTGGCGGTAGAGAAGGGGCTTGCAGAAATATTGACTGCAATTGCGACCTGCCTTCCAGCGATCACCCAGCTTCTCGAGCTAGTTGATTTGGTTATAACTGGAAAAGTTGCAATCTGGGACTATATTCAGGCGCTTGTTGAGCCATCTGCTGCTGTTGACGGAGGCGATGACGCCGCTACTACTTATGATGGCCACGACGCAGCGCCACCATTGTCCCTTTTGACTCAAACTGAGGGATTTGAGGCCGAGATTAGGAGCAGGCTCAGGGCGATCCGCTCCTTGAGCAGCGACCTTTATGCGGTCATGTCACCGGAGTATTTAAATCAACTTGCAACGGTGCCATTTACCCCAAGGGCAATAGACATAGCCTGCACACCCATCCTCGATATGGTGGCAGCTGTTCACAACTCAGAGATGACGGTACAGAAGATCTGTATTGAGGGCCTTGGTATGACCCTCTCAGACTTCACGCTGAACTTTATGGGAAACGAGACCAATTTGGACTGGTGCCACCGCGAGATTTCACGCATGGGCCTCTCCTGCAGGAATATTGCCACAGATGAAATAGAGAATATTCTGGCAGAGCAACTAAAGATGGCTGACATTGAAAGACTCGCCGGAATGTCAGTTTGTGATCTGAAAGCACTATCGATCATGGTTACGGCTGGGAAGAACAAAATACATTCTGCAAGAATCAAAATGATCATGTCGAACTTGCGCCTAGTGGTCTCAGTTGCGAGAAAATATCAAAACAGGGGGCTCTGCATCCTAGATCTGGTTCAGGAGGGGAACCTCGGGCTCCTAAAGGCAGTAGACCGGTTCGACTACCGACTAGGTTACAAATTCTCAACGTATGCTACTTGGTGGATTCGTCAAGGAATTACCCGCGCAATAGCAGATAAGGGGCGGACAATCCGCATTCCTGTTCATGTCGTTGAAACGATGACAAAGCTAACTTCGCTAATCAAGGACCTGTCCGACGATCTAGACCGACTGCCTTCACCAGAAGAGCTTGCTGAAGCTAGTGATCTTCCCTTAAATAAAATCAATACCCTTCTTGGCATAACGGAGGAGCCAGTTTCACTTGACGAAGTTGTTTCGGGAGAAACAACTCTTGGTGAGACACTCGAGGATATAACCAGACCGAATCCTTTACAGGCCCAGATCAATATACAGATGAAGGAAGCCGTGGCCCGAGCCTTGGACTCCATTCCCATGCGGGAAAGAGAAGTCCTGAAACTGCGGATGGGAATTGGATGTGAGCGTGGCCACACACTTGAAGAGATCGCTGCCGACCGTGGGGTGACTAGAGAACGGATCCGGCAGATTGAATCAAAGGGACTTGATTATCTTAGGCATCCGTCACGCTCCATAGAACTCAAGGATTTTTATGCCGGCTGAAGTCATCTCTTCTAGGATTGCACCACCCAAAGCGAGCGCAATGCTCGAAGCTCTTCGCGGTCTTGGGTACAACACTGCAACTGCGTTGGCGGACATTGTCGATAATAGCATTGCTGCAGGCGCCAGAGTCGTCTCTCTAAACTTCTGTTGGAAAGGGAGACAAAGCACGATCATCGTCATGGATGATGGTGCAGGAATGTCGCCATCAGAGCTTGATCTCGCGATGAGGCTTGGTGAAAAAAACCCGTTGGAACTTCGCCCTGCTCATGATCTGGGTCGATTCGGCCTTGGCCTGAAAACAGCATCTTTCTCCCAGTGTCGTCGGCTCACAGTTGCAGCGTCAAAAGATGGTCACACAGCTTCTCTGCGATGGGATCTAGATGTAATCGCGGAAAGCAAAGATGATGGGTGGCTTCTTTTGGAAGGGCCTGCTAAAGGGTCGCAAGACCTGTTAAAACCATTGGAGGACCATGTTCACGGAACCCTGGTTCTCTGGGAAAATCTGGACAGGATAGTGACTGAGGGATACACAGAACAGAACTTCCTAGATACTGTTGACAGAGTAGAGCAACACCTTGCCATGGTTTTTCATCGATTCCTTGAGGGGCCACATCCACGCCTTCGAATCCTCATCAACGACCGGCCGGTTACTCCTTGGAATCCCTTCCACTTCTCAACGTGGTCATCTCCTGTAGAGCGCATTCCGACGGAGGCGGGTCCAGTGGAAGTACAGTGCCATGTTCTCCCGCATAGGGATCGCCTAGATCAAAGAGATTACGAAATTGCCGGTGGCCCTGAAGGGTGGACAGCGCAGCAGGGATTTTACGTATACCGGAAGAAGCGCCTGCTTCTTGCCGGGAGTTGGCTTGGACTGGGACACGGCAGGTCATGGACTAAAGAGGAAGCTCACCGTCTTGCAAGGATCAGACTTGATATCCCTGATTCTGCCGATGCCGAATGGAAACTTGATATTCGAAAATCATCTGCAAGACCACCGGTAAGCGTTCGTTCGAAACTGACGAGACTTGCAGAGGATACGCGTAGTCGGGCAAGGCAGGTATTTGCACATCGCGGAAATGTCCGTGCAGTTGGGAGCCTACCCCTGGTGGAAGTCTGGAAGGTCGAGAATCTGGCTGGAGGCGTCCGTTACAGGATCGATATGGAACATCCAGCGGTAAGGGCTGTTCTTGACGATGCCGGGCCAATCCTTCCACAGGTAAAGGCAATGCTTCGCGTCATTGAAGAAACCGTCCCGGTCCAGAGAATCTGGCTAGATACTGCTGAGGGCAAGGATGTTCCGAGGACGCAGTTTGCTGGGAATCCATCGTCCGAAGTTCTTTCGGTTCTTGAAGTCATGTACAGGAACATGATCGTCAGAAAAGGGATGTCACCCTGCGCCGCAAAGGAATTGCTGCTACATACCGAACCGTTTCAGGACTACCCGGAACTTGTAAAGGGGCTTCCTGATCAGGTACAGACAACTAAGTGAGGACCCGATGAATTCTGTTGCCGAGGGAAACCGCGAAAAAGTGGTAAAAATAGTCCAGGAACTACTCTTGGAGGAACCTGACCGGAGTGCCATCACGCCGGTTCTCATTGCAGAAAAGATCGACTTGGTCACCAAGATGAACCCAAAATGGGGTATTGATCTGGACACCTCTGCTGTAACGGACGAATTGATACGACGCTTTAGTCTCTGGATTGGAAAAGACACCACGCTTAAGAGCGATACCGGCCACTTTGTCTGGCTTAACGCAGCAAGAAAAAAGGACTGGCGATACTGGCAGCGGTATCGTGAGTGGCTGGAGAGGAAGATCTCCTACAAAGCTGTAGATGCACTGGACGGTTCATCCGACAGTATTCTGGGCCTGCTGGAGGATCCGCTTCGGGAAGGGCAATGGGATAGGCGCGGACTAGTCGTTGGACATGTCCAGTCGGGTAAAACCGGTAATTATACAGGCCTTGTCTGCAAAGCTGCTGACGCAGGGTACAAGATTATCATCGTTCTCGCAGGGCTGCACAATAACCTTAGATCGCAGACTCAGATGCGGTTAGACGAGGGATTCCTGGGATATGAGACGAAGCCGGTTCCAGACGATATCAAAATGATTGGCGTTGGAGAGATTGACCCTGATCCAGCTATTCGCCCAAATTATGCAACTAACCGGTCAGACAATGGCGATTTCAGTACTAAAATCGCACAGCATCTGGGCATTACTCCTGAGCAGAGGCCATGGCTTTTTGTCGTCAAGAAGAACAAGACCGTTCTGGATCGCCTGCTAAGGTGGGTTCGAAAACATGTGGCAGATGCAACGGACCATGAGACAGGAAGAAAAATCGTAACGAACCTCCCTCTGCTACTTATTGATGATGAAGCTGACCATGCCTCTGTTGATACGGGTGAGCAGACTTTTAATTCAGACGGAACCCCTGATGAAGATCATCAACCGACTGCGATTAACAAAATGATCAGACGCATCCTTCACTCATTCTCCCGCTCCGCATATGTTGGCTATACTGCAACTCCGTTCGCTAACATTTTCATTCATGAACGTGGTATCACGAAAGAGGAAGGACCAGATATTTTTCCCTCTGCTTTCATCATTAACTTGGCAGCACCCTCCAATTACGTGGGGCCTTCACGCGTTTTTGGACTGACCAGTGCGGGCCAGCGTCAAGGTGGGCTTCCACTTGTTCGGGTCGTCGACGATTTCAACGATGGGGATGCGAAAAAAGGGTGGATGCCGCAGGGACATAAAAACGGACATCATCCTTTGTGTGGTGGTGAAGATGTCCTGCCACCGTCACTATCAGAAGCAGTTGAATCCTTTCTTTTGTCCTGCGCAGTTCGGACCATTCGAGGACAGGGGCGAGATCACTCATCGATGCTCATTCACGTTACCAGATTCAACTCGGTGCAGGCGGCGGTTACTCAGCAGGTCGAACAGCATGTCAGGCACTTGCGGCAGCGCCTCACACGTAGAATTGGAGCTGAAGAGGTTATTCAGCGGTTGAGTGATCTGTGGGAAAGAGATTTTGTCCCCACTGGTAACAAAATCCGGGAGTCCTCGCCTGATGTTGATGTGGCTGATTTGCCGCAATGGGTAGATGTTGAGAAAGTTCTGTCGGAAATCGTTGATGATATCCAGGTGAGGATGATCAACGGTACGGCAAAGGATGCTCTGGACTATGCAGATCACGAGGGCGCAGGATTGAAGGTCATAGCCATCGGCGGCGACAAACTCGCCAGGGGACTGACTCTTGAAGGTCTTACCGTCAGCTATTTCCTGAGAGCATCACGCATGTACGACACGCTGATGCAGATGGGGCGCTGGTTTGGCTACCGACCCGGCTACCTTGATGTTTGCCGTCTCTACACGACTGGTGATCTTGTCGAATGGTTCGGGCATATTGCCGACGCCGGGGAAGAACTTCGGGAAGAGTTCAACATGATGGCGGCCACCGGTGCGACTCCGCGCGAATACGGACTGAAAGTTCAGTCTCATCCGGTTCTCATGGTGACGAGCAGGTTGAAAATGAGAAGTGCTAGAAACCTCTTGCTTTCCTTTAGTGGGACACTCGTAGAAACGGTTGCGTTGCATCGGGATCTAGAAAAACTCAAAAGAAACTACGAGGTATGTCAACGGCTCTTAGGATCTCTTGGCATTCCATCTGAGACAGGCATAATAGAACGTCCACGGGGCGGGGCACTGCACAAGTGGCCGGGGTACCTATGGACCGGGGTCGCCGCGCCGGATATTGTCGATTTTCTGACGGCATACCAGACTCATTCTGCTGCTTATAAAGTGAACGGGCCTCTTCTGGCGGAGTTTATCGACTTGATGGCGAAGGAGAAAGAGCTGACCTCATGGACTGTTGCAATCATAGGTGCCGGCGGTGGAGACGAGAAAACAATAGCCGATGGTATTACTGTAGGGATGCTGAAAAGGACAAAGAACGCTGAACACACTGACAGGTACTCAATTGGTCGTCTCCTGTCGCCGCGTGATGAAGCTATAGACCTGGATGAAAAGACATGGCTGGCAGCACTCGATGAAACGCGAAGAGCTTGGAGGAGCGATCCGGCACGGCTTCAGAAAATGGAAGAACCAGAAGAGCCGAACGGTCCTGCGATCAGGAAAACTCGCGGTTTTGGCGCAGACGGTGTTGCAGGGCATCCTGAAAGGGGAGTGTTGCTCCTTTATCTTTTAGATCCTATGAAAGCCGATGTAGGATTTCCCGAAGGAACGCCGCCTGTAGTTGCATTTGGAATCAGCTTCCCGGGTACGAGTTCGGGACGGAAGGTTGAATACAAGGTAAACAACGTACTATGGGAGCAGGAATATGGTCCGGCAGACTGAACCTGAAGATTTAGCTGCGGCTTGGAGGGCTCTCACAGGAGACTCTCTCAATGAAGGATGGCGCACGATCTCAGTAGGGGTGACTACTCGTTGCCAGATCCGTGCAGGTCGCCACTTTCCTGGGAACGAGGAAGCTGTTCTCGTTGGACTAGCATTGGTTGCACCACCTATTCCATCAAGCCTACCCGCAGGTGCCGGCTTTGTCGTGAAAACTGTGGATCTTAGTTCTGATTCTGAGGGATGCGTTTGGTTCGGGCTGGTACGTCAACCTGCTGGAAGGCTTGATTTTTTTGCAATGATGGCAGCTGATGTCATTTCAACCATAATCGCAACCGAACCCGCTGAGGATGATGACAGGCTCCTTGTTGCATTTCTGGGAAGAGTTCGCGCTTGGCAGAGTTTCATGGAAAGGGATAGAGAGGGGATACTTAGTCCCGAGGCCGAAGTTGGTCTTCATGGTGAGCTTCTAGTTCTTCACGACATGATAAGCTCTGGAGTCAGCCCAGAGCTCGCTATCATGGCATGGTATGGACCTCTCGACGGGCTGCAGGACTTCGTTTTTCCGACAGGTTCGATTGAGGTAAAGGCCACCATCTCCGTGGGAACATTCCCTGCTGTCATCTCATCTTTAGAGCAGCTTGATGATACAACTCTTCCATCGCTCTTTCTCGCGGGAGTGAGGTTGAGGGTGCATCCGACAGGACTTAACCTGCCCCGGAGAACTGAAGTCTTACGAGATCTCCTAAAGGATGACCCGTCGGCCCTTGCAAGTTTTGAGAACCGTCTTCTGCATGCAGGATATTTCCCAGCTCTTGCAGACCGGTACCCGCGGACTTTCGTTCACGATATTACGAAATTATGGCAGGTATCGGGGGCTTTCCCAAGGTTAACGCATGCAACAGTCCCTGCAGCCGTACGAAGGGCAAGATATGAGGTTGACCTCGAGTTGGTTGCGGCGACTGATGTCCCACTCCATGATGTTCTGACGATTACGGGAGCTTATTGATGGATATGCTGGAATTTCTCAAACAGACGCAAGGCGAGGTCCGTACAGAAGTTGCGGAACGGATGATGCTCGCAGGGACTGATTACCCTTACCAGGAACTGGTTTTTGCAGAAATAGTAATGCAGTACATGTCAGAAATAGGTATGACATTTGAGCCAGTCATCTGCCATTACACGGCAAAGATCCGGAATGCAAACCTTCGGCTAAGTGGATATGCTGTATCTGATGATGCAGACCAGATTGACCTATTTGTCAGTCTTTATAATGGCGTCGATGAAATTACGCCTGTATCAGATTCTGAGACCAAAACCGCAGCTGAACAGTGTCTGAGATTCGTCACAGAGTGTGCGAAAGGCACTCTTGCCAAGACTATCCCACCATCACAGGATGCTTACACTCTTGCTATGACTGTTCAAGATGCTTACGCGACCCTCGACCAGATAAGAATCTATGTAATCACGGACCGGCAGGCGAAGGCCAAGAATTTCAAGCCGATTGAAGTAAAGGGAAAGACGGTAAAACTTGAAGTGATGGACATCGAGCGGTTGCATCGCCACTGGGCTGAAGGCAAACCACGCGACGAAATAGTCATGAATTTCGAGGAAATATGCGGGGGTGGTCTTCCTTGTGTTTATGTACCCCGTATTGAGGAAGATTATGACTGTGCGCTGACCGTGTTTCCAGGGGAGGCCCTCCGATTTGTCTATGACAAGTTCGGTCCCCGTCTCCTTGAGGCGAATGTCAGATCATTTCTCAGTGCCACGGGGAAGGTAAACAAAGGGATCCGCGACACCCTGAAAGAAGCTCCCGAACGTTTTATGGCGTATAACAACGGCATTGTTGTGATAGCCGACGAGGTTCGTCTCGGGAGAGCGGAAGATGGTACTCCTGTAATTCTTTGGATGAAAGGAATGCAGATAGTCAATGGTGGCCAGACGACCGCCTCTATTTACTTCACCAAAAAAAAGGAATCAACGATCGACCTCCGCCGTGTCAGGGTGCCGGCAAAGGTGCTGATCCTTCATTCTGACGATAAGGAGGCCGAAGAAGTTTTAATCTCATCAATTTCAAGGTTTGCCAACAGTCAGAATGCAGTGCGGCAGGCGGATCTTTCGGCTAACAAGCCATTTCATGTTGAAATTGAGAAACACGCTAACAATGTGTACTGCCCCGATGGAATTGGCAGATGGTTTTATGAGAGAGCGGCCGGCAGCTATAACGTCATGCTTGCCAGGGAGGGAACCACACCTGCACGTTTGCGGCAGCTTAAAGAGGTGAGACCCACAGGCAGGAAGATCACCAAGACTGACCTGGCGAGATACCTCAATGCTTGGGACCAGAAGCCTGATGTCGTCAGCCTCGGCTCACAAAAAAACTTTGAAAGATTCATGGAGTCAGTTGAGGATAAGGAGGTTGCCGGCGGCCTGCCCGATGTGCAGTTTTACAAACAGATGATCGCAAAAGCGATTATTTTCAAGACTGTACAAAAGCTCGTTCGACCGATGTTTCCTGCATTCCAAGCAAATGTCGCAGCGTATCTTGTGTCTGTTGCTGCAAAGATAATCGGGGATAGGCTAGATTTCGACAAAATCTGGCAGAAACAGGAGATTTCGTCGCAAATGAAGGAGCAGTTGAAGGTTTGGGCAGTGGAAGTCAATGATGCGTTGCACCGTTCATCTAATGGGAAAATGATTTCGGAGTGGGCAAAGAAAGCTGAGTGCTGGGAGCTAGTTCGGGGCATATCGTTCAGTACTATAAAAAGTGATCTTCCTGAAGTCAAATAGGTGTGGCCGCAGGTCAGGCTAGACATTTGGGCATTTGCAGCAGTTATATAGTGCACCGGAGGCTCATCATGCCCTCTCTTAAACGTATTGAAACAGAGGTCGCGGCTCTTCCTGATCGGGAACTGCGGATGTTCAGCCAATGGTTCGCCGAGTTCGAGGCCGAGCGCTGGGACCAATCCCTTGAAGCCGTTGTCGCCTCGGGCAAGCTCGACGATATCGCCGAGGAAGCCTTAGCCCAGTATGCCTCCGGCAAATGCCGCGCAATATTGGCTGCTGTCTGGGAAGCTTCAACGGCTGGATAAAACCCGTCTTGCAACTGAATTCCCCAAGCTGGATCCGACTGAAGAGCGCTCCCTGCCTGGCGAAGGTATGCCTGATCACCGGGACTGCCAGGCTTTTTTACCTTTATGCAAGACAGAGTGTAAACGATTGGCTGATGCTGCAGGTCACCCGATAGAAGTATCACCTTGATCACCTGCTGCGTGAAGGGCCTTCACCGCGATATCCGGCACCCGGTCAAAAATAGTCAGCAGTGCAGCCGCAGCCCCTGTCGGCTGTCTCCTGTGTTGTTCCCAATTCTGAAGAGTCTTCACCTTCACGCCGATCATCTGTGCAAATGCCGACTGCGAGAGCCCCGTTTTTTCCCGTACCTGCTTCACGTCGGGCGGAGCCACGGTGAACAGACGCGAGGGGGCCAACTCCCCCTTCGAGATTGCCACCGCCTCCTTCATGCTTTCCATCAGGTCTGCAAATAATTCTTTATTCATGACGTTCGATCTCCTTTACCAGTGCCGCCTCCGCCAGGTATCAGGTCACCTGTATCTGGATTTTGTGCCAACTCGTTCTGAACCACGTGGTAAAGCTCATCAGGCATGAGCGCAGTAATTTGCCGGGTGAAATGAGGGGTCTCAATAAATTCCATAGCTCAAAAATACGCCATTGGCGGACAATGTCAAGGTCGTTATGGGTGACGTCCTTTTCACAAAACTTCGTTGGAGTTTTGTAGGTTGGGTTAGCTCTCATCGCGTAACCGAACGGATAAAGTGAGGCTCGGTGATGTCGTCAAACCAGCTATTGAACGGGCCGTTGATGCTATGAAACGACTATATTCAGCTTTTGCAAAACCCTTAGAGGTTTTGAATTGTGCTGTATATGGTGGGCGCAATTTCTGGTTCTTAGGAGCGTGGCCGCGGGTCAGGCTAGGCATTGTGGCCGCGCAGGGTCTAGGCATTTGGGCATTTGCTGAAGTGCAGCAGTTTACATAGTGCACCGGAATTTATCACCACCATCACTGAGGTTTTTTCAACTTCATGCGTCTTCTTCGGTTTGACTCACCATGAAGCTATGTGGTAGGCTTTTTTATCTTTATCATTCTCACGGAAAGTGAATAGATGATTCAATCCACCTGCCCATTTTGCACTCCTGGCAATTCAAAGATCCTCTGCGCTAACGACCATGCTTTGGCATTCTTCGATGGTTTTCCTGTGACTCCCGGCCATACCCTTATCGTCCCAAGACGTCACATCTCCTCTTTCTTTGAGGTAACCAAAGAAGAGCAGGCTGCACTGTTCGACTTGGTGGCCCAAATGCGGGAGTTGCTGCTGGCGGAACGAAGCCCCGACGGCTTCAACATAGGCATCAACGATGGTCCCGCCGCCGGCCAGACGGTCATGCACCTGCATATCCACTTGATCCCGCGCTATGCCGGCGACACGGAAGACCCCCGCGGCGGGGTGCGATGGATCATGCCGGTGAAAGCCCCGTACTGGAAGAAGCGATGACCGAGCTTGCTGCCTACATCAAACAGTTTGCTCGTCTGCGCAGAGCACCCGGTGCCGTCTGGACAGTGGCGACAAAGAAACAGGCGCCTCACAAGCCTATCCTTTTGCTGGCGCTGCTGGATCTGGCCGCCCGTGGCGTCATCACCTCACCGTTCATCGCCGTCACCGAAGACCTGGTCGAACTCAATGAGTTGTTCAACCTCTACTGGCGGCGCGTAATCCCGCTCGGGCAAACCAGCAGCATCGCCTTCCCCTTCTCCCGGCTCCACAATGAACCGTTCTGGGACCTTGTCCCGCTGCCGGGAAAAGAGATCACCCCGGCAACCATAAAAAACATCACCTCTGTCACCCAGCTTCGCACGCTGGCATTGGGCGCCCGCCTGAATGAGGAGTTCTTCCACTACATGCAGCAACCTGAAAGCCGCAACGCCCTGCGCGAGTCGCTGCTGCAGTCTTGTTTTTCCGAAGAGGGGAGGATGGCACTTCGGGAACAGGCCGGCATCAATGCCGAGGCCTACAGCTACAGCCTGGAACTGGAGCACATGGCCCACCTGCCGTTAGTACAGGAGATCCTGGAGGCGGACGCTTACAAGCCCGGCGCCCGGGACCAAGGTTTTCGACGCATCGTGATCAAGGCCTACGATCACCGTTGCGCACTCTGCGGGGTACGGATCATCACGCCGGAACAGTACACCGTCGTGGATGCCGCCCACATCGTTCCCTGGAGCAAAAGTAAAAACGACGACGTCCGCAACGGCATGGCGCTCTGCAAACTCTGCCATTGGGCCTTCGACAACGGCATGATGGGAGTCGCAGAGAACCACCACATCATCACCTCACGACATATAGCCTCCCACCCCAACGCACCCGGCTTCCTGCTCACCCTCGGCGGTCGCAGCATCATCCCTCCCTCAGACCGCGACCTCTGGCCGGCCCAGCAATACCTCGCCCAGCATCGGCAGGAATGGCGGTTGTAACGCGCGCGGCTTTTCGCTATCATCAGCAAACAGGAACTTTCACCTGAGTCCCACCCCATATGATCAGCGACCATTAAAACTCCCGACACGCGCGAATAAACCGGGTAGGAGGGGAGCCTTTTGGCTCCCGACCCCCCTCAGATGTCACCGGCGACCTGAAAGTGT
>DNRQ01000181.1 GCA_003499925.1 Geobacter sp. | reverse complement strand
ACATGTTCGGGAAGCCGCCCACAAGTATCCCAATCATAGGTGTTTTGAGGGCTTAAACAGCCCTTTTCGGTGCCAAAATCAGCATCGTAAGACAGCGGAACGCTCGCGCAAAGAAAGCAGGGTCCCACCTTGTTCCCGAATCTTTCTTCCAATAGCTTTTATTCCGAGGTGGACCTTAACCTCCTCAATAAAGGCCAGCTAAGGGGACGTAGTTTACTTGGTTTAGTTTCTAACGGCAAGTGAACGAAGTAAACTACGTCCCCCTCGCCCTTCCCACCTTCAGCACGCACTCCTGTCTGGACGACTCCGGTCTCTCCGGTCCTTTTCCGATACTGGCCTTACTGGCATGACAGCAGTTTTTTACAGTTCGATCTTCGGCAGGTCCTGGGCGAATTTGCGCAGACGCTCGGCTCGGGCCGCGATGCTCGCCTTCAACCTTGCCGCGAACGCCTCTTCTTCGGCCGTCAGCTCTGGGAGTTGCAGCGCCTGTAGCGCATGGAGGATTTTGCTGCAAATCGCGTTCAGCGACTTGGCCGCCTGGCGCTGGGATACACCGCACTCCTCGCACATCTCGGCCAACTGGTAGGTGGCTACGTCGTCCGGGTCAAAGCAGTCGCCAATCGCCATTGCCAAGTCAAGGTCGTAGTCGTAGAGGTCCAGGCACAGAAGGTCGTAGGCCGGGGCCAGGGTGATCCCTGTTCTCCCTACGAAGAAGGAGATGTTCTTGCCATGGGAGTCGCTGTTGCCGATCACCAGCTGAAAGAGCGTCCAGTCCAGGAGGCCCTTGATGGCAGCGGCCGGCACGCTGCAGACATCGCGGCTGGCTGAGAACAGGCGCGGGAGGCTCGCGCCAGTGCGAAGACCCGCCGCGTGACCACTCTTCCCGAAAGGGCGCTCGTACTTATAGTTCGGAGGGAGATTCAGTAGCTGGCAACCGTCTATCAGGTGCATGCGCTCCACCTTGCCCTCCCACCACATCCGGTCGAAACGGCGCACCGAAAGGACCGGCTCCCCGAAACGCCCGAGGGCCACCTCGGCCACCGGAAGTCCAGCCGCCGCCGCAAGCTTCATGCATAGGTACTCGTTGACGACCAGGTGCATCTCCGGCTCCCTGCCAAACTTCAGGAGGTGGGTGGAGGCGAGATCCCCTTCTCCGAGTCCCATAACCCCGTCCGGGCGGATCATCACAGGTAGTTTGGCCTGGACTCCTGCGACCGAGAGCCGCGGCTTCTCGTCCCACATCGCTATGGAGACGGTCTTCCTGGACGCGATCCGCTCGGTCAACTCCTCCAACGGTATTTCCCTGAAGGAGGTGGGAGGAGGATCATTGCTGTCGTTCAGGGAGAAAGAGAGCGCTCCCGCAGTCTCTGCCCCGATTTCTGCAATGAGCCCGAAGACGTTGGCCTTGGAGCAGGCAGAGCTTATCGAGAGCTCCTCGAGGAATTCCCCTTCGGGAAGGAGGTTCTGCAGAAAATACCGGACCTTCTCGGGCTCCGAGGCGCCTGGGGGCAGGTGCGGCGATATGGCGAAACCCCCGTCTCTCAGCCAGGCGGGGTCGTAGGCGAGTCCCATACTCCCCTTGTTGTCCAAAAGATCGATCTCCCCCAGCCGTTCACGGTTCATGAATAGGTGCAGCTTAGTCATTGCTTCTCCCTAACTTAAAAGGTCTTTTCCTTGACCTCGATGCTAATGGTGATCCCCAGCAGCGAGCAGGCCGTCAAAACGTTGCTCAGACGCACGTCACCCGTGGCGCGCTCGATCTTGTCCAGGGTCCCCACGGCGATGCCGCAGAAGTCCGCCGCATCATGTATGCTGAGCCCCGCTTGGGTCCTGCGAGCCCGGATAAAATGCCCAAGCAGCTCTGCGCTGCGGAGTTCCTGATTGGGGGGAAGGGGAAGGGGTACTACTTTCTTGGCCACGGCGCCTCCCTAAAATGTTATCACCATGGAATTATTGCCCGAAGGGGGCCGCCAAATCAAGTAAAATGTTACTATGATGGGTTTAATGGGGGGAGCGGGTCGGCCGGGGCCTCTTTTGTTTTTGCCTCCTCTAGGGTATGAAATCTTAAGAAAATATCCCCCAGCTATAAATTGTAAGTAGCTGAAAATTCACGATTCCCGCTTGGATCGTCTTATGGGTTTTACCCAGAGGAGGAGGGGATGGCATTTTGACTTCAGTAATGCAATGTGTTAATTTTTATACACGTTTGTGGGAAAAGGAGCCATTTATGCAGACAAAAAATGAATTATTGGCCGAAGCACTAAATCTACCGCCAACCGAAAGGGCGGAGTTGATAGAGGAACTACTGTCCAGTTTTGACTCTTCTGAACGTGAACGTATAGACGACCTCTGGAGCGAAGAGTGTGAGAGACGCATTGATGCTTATGACCGCAGTGAACTCCCGGCTACCCCTCTTCAATCGGTCTTCGATAAAATCAACGCATGGAAAAAATAACCACCGTTGATATCCTTGCCGCTGCTGAAGCAGAGCTATTTGACGCCATCGCGTGGTACAACGAACAAAGTGAAGGCCTCGGCTTCGAGTTTGCTGCCGAGGTCTTCAGGACCATTGAGCGTATCATATGGTATCCAGAGGCTTGGGGGTCGTTATCAAAAAGGACCCGCCGGTGCTGCACCAACCGGTTCCCATATGCAGTCGTCTATCAGACTCGTTCACCCGAATGTTCGCTCGAGAATCACCTCACCTGGCCGTCGCTCCACGACTGCAGTTTTCTTCAGATAGTCGTAGGTGTAGGTCAGGTAGCAGTTCACCCTGGGATCGCTCAAAATCTTCGGGGTAAAGGCTACGACGTTGGTGCCAGAGTATCGGGCTGATGGCGCCAGCAGACCGGGGTGTTCTTTATGAACTCTTTCAGCGATTTGCTGGGTGAGAGCGTAGCTGTCTGAAATTAGGTCCGGATATTTCTTTTCCTTGCCTGCCAGGTCAATAAGGATGGCACGTGTTTTCACCAGATAGACGGCCCTTTCCCTCTTCAAGATACCTGTGAGACCCTCAACCTTCGATTCTTCCCTCATGGTATGGTAAAGAGTTTCATATATGGTCGTTTCGAGATCTAGGGCACCGTACCAGACCCCGAAGGATCCGTTTCCGTACCGGGATAGGAGGAAGGGCTCCTTGGTAAAGGGGTAGTCCACGGCAGTGGTGTAGTGGAATCCTCTTTCGATGAGTCCCAAGGGGACGTTTGACTTGACCTGGGCCTCAGCGGCAATCGCGTACCGGGTTGCTCCCTCCTCAACTGTCAGGTCGTCAAATAGATCCTGCGATTCACGTAGGGACACGATATTCCGGAAGACGTCGTCGTCAAAGTCCCTGACCTTGTCGAACAGAACCTTCACCTAAAGCCCCCTGTAGTAGTCGAGGTAGCGAGAGACACGGGCCAGGCCGATGATCCCTTGCTCCTTCATCACGTCCAGTGGCCGCAGATTACCAAACGCTTCGTTGCGGCGATTTACCCACGTGTAACGAATCTCGGGGTTCTGCGGATACAAGAGCCGGAGTGCTTTGTGGATCGCCAGGAGCCACCCGACGCGGTCCAGAGTATCGCGTCCTTCGGGCAGCGCGTCACCTTTAGCGTACCGAGCCAGGAGGGAACGACTCTTTACACTCAACCCCAGCAGTTCAAGCTGATCGGCTGTGGTGATCTTCCAAAGCTCGAACAGTTTTATCACCATCTTCGCCAACGCCGAACGCCCCTCGGGGCTGCGAAAATCGTTGGTGCTGTGTTGGCTCGCGCTAACTGGCATGGCTTGGCCCTCCTTTTGTTCAATAATAAGCACAAAAAGTCCACTATGCAACAAAAAATTAAGACCGGGCTGGGCTTCGGCTAGCTCGGTAATGCCGCTGATGTGCAGCTGGCTGCTGGGATACAGCGAGGACTTCTTCATGCACAAAATGAAGTCGGATCATCTTGGGCCCCTCGTCATGGCCTTGATAGTTTCCGCATTTCTAACACTTTGAATCGAGAAAATGATTTCAATATGGCCTTGACCTTTTGGCGGGAATGCTTAACAGAAGCGAGACGTGGGCCACACTCGGATTGATCCCAGAGGGCCCGGACACTCGTGCGCCTCGGCTTGAGCCGGAAAGCTGCGACGAGACCATTGCATTTTCGGCGCTACCCGGTATCCTTGCTTGGCGATCTGGGAATAATTGGGTTTTGTTAATCTGTCCGTGGCCCCTGCTACTTCGGCGGGGAGGAGAGGGAGGTGCGAAATTGACTACACATGTTCAGAGCAGAATCTTGCGGAGCTACCGAAGTATGGCGCCAGGCAGGTTCCACGTCTTCAACCAGAGGGTCAAGAAGGCCCTCACTGAAAATCCGAAGATTCCGGAGTCAACTTGGGGGGCGAATCCGGGTCTGCTCTCGTCCTACCTGACGACATCGGAAAAGTACGACGCGGTGTACCACGCGGCCAGCTATGGCAGTGTACTGGATATTGCGCAACGCGAACTCCTGCAGAAGCAGTTGATCAACTATCTGGACGAGATCGCGGCGGATATGGAGGCGGAGGCCGTCCGGAATCCGGAGATGCTTTTATCCTCGGGCTTTGATCTCGCCAAAGAGCGCAGGGGTAACACCAGGAAAAAAGCTGCCCTGGCCGCTGCAGAGGCAAACGCCGCCGAACACGATGGTGGCACTTCCTGAGCGCCCCTTTCGGTTGCGTCGTACGGCTCGGATTTAAGCGAGCCCCTACTCCAGCGATACTCGCTATAGGTGCTTAATTCGAACCTTGAGGGGGTTACAGCCCCAAGTAACCCCCGTTTCCGTCTCTTCAACCCTTCCCTTGGGATACCCTTGATGATCGGCAGGGTCTCGATAACCAGCCGGTATCTTACCCCCGCACCCTGACAACTTATCACCTCCACCTGACAACTTATCACCTCCACCTGACAACTTATCACCCGCTCGTGATAACTTATCACCCGCTCGTGATAACTTATCACCCGCTCGTGGCAACTTATCACCTGCTCGTGACAACTTATCACCTGCTCGTGACAACTTGTCACCTGCTCGTGATAACTTGTCACCTGCTCGTGACAACTTGTCACCTGCTCGTGATAACTTATCACCTGCTCGTGACAACTTATCACCTGCTCGTGATAACTTATCACCTGCTCGTGACAACTTATCACCTGCACCTGACAACTTATCACCTGCTCGTGACAACTTATCACCTGCTCGTGACAACTTATCACCTGCACCTGACGACTTGTCACCTGCATCTGATGACTTATCAGCCGCCGAAGACAAGGGGGCACCCGGTGACGAAGCAGGGGGGGACGCCCCTGAAATCCTGTGGAGACTATGGGGCCAGGCTTTCAAAGTCTCAAGTCGGCAGAGGTCGAGGGGTGAGGCTGCCCGAACTTCAAAACTTCGAAGCCTGGCCCCATTGCCTCTGTCACGACATCCATAAGGGCGGCATCAAGAGTTTTGCCATGCCGACCTGATTTTTCTCGTTTGTAATCGCGCTTGAAGCGACTGGTGTATCTAATCTCCCGCATTCAGCTTCTCAAGGAGGTTGTCGGCGGAGCCAACAACAGCGAGTTCACCACGGCGCGCGGCCTTCATCGCCTCAATGGTTTCGTCATTGGGAACGAGCGGTTCAAACGGCAGCATCTTTTCTTTTGCAATGCGCATCATCATCATACGGAAAGCATCTGAGGAGGTAAGGCCGATAGAAGCAAGCACCGCCTCGGCTTCAGTTTTAATACGTGCGTCAATTCTTGCTCGGACAACGGAGTTCTGGATTGCCATATAAATATCCTCCCTTTGAGCTACATTGTAGCCCAGAGACGGCATAGGATCAAGATTACTCTTAACCGAGAGGGTAATGGAGAAAATGAGATGCCAACCATCGGGAAGACCGGTGAACCCGGTCACCCTCAGCCCCGTTGCAAGAGACGGAGCGATCGTCGAAAAACATTTACTGGAGGGGTCCGAAAGTGTCCATGCCCATCACCTACACCAACCGCAAAGGCGTTACGTACTTCCTCCCCATCTTGCATACGCCTGCCCCCATGGTGGCAATGCCGCCCCCTTACCACAGAATCCATCCGCTTTGACTTTCATTTTGACAGCGATTTTATCTCATGCGTGCGGCGGTGACTCAGGGCGCTCTGATTCAGTCCGGTTGGGCTTGCAGCAGCCACTATATTTGGGGCCGTATCCAGTTTACGAGATTCGGACTAAAGGCGGTTTAATAAGTGCCGATAGTATTCTACAGAGCCCCACAGGATGAGCAAGGGAGAGATCCATGAATATTCAGTCCAGCAAGGAAGCAAACAGTGTCGTGGTGACTGTTGCCGGCAGGCTTTTTCATCGCCTTAACTGAATTCTGATCCTTATTGGCCTAATCATATTATCTTTCATTCATCAAGCGGGTGGCGTGTTTATTTAAAATACATAAGCTCTAATCATTATCGAATGAAATGAATAGAACGATTTTTAATATTTACTTTTTATTGATAAATTGGTAGGTTCTCCGCCGATTACGATTATATTCTCTAATAGCAACTAGAGGCACGGGTGTAATTTGGATTGGTAAGGTCTTAACAACTACAGGGGCCAGCATATGAAACGAACGCTCATACAGTTATTGATTTTAATGCTGCTGTCATTTCCCGCCACCAGCCACGCCGCCGAACCCCGCTTTATCGACAAGGGTGACGGCACCATGTACGACTCCTTCAGCAAGCTGACATGGTTGAAAAATGCAAATTGCTTTGGTGCTCTAGAATGGTACAGTGCCATGGCCGCCGCAAACGCACTGGCCAACGGTCAATGCGGCCTTTCCGACGGGACAGTTGCCGGAGATTGGCACCTTCCGACTATTGACGAGCTTAGGCTTAGGATATATCAAGATGAGCAGTTTAATTATTATACTCTGAACAGCTCAGGATTTATAAACGCGCAGAGCGGGAACTATTGGTCCAGCACCAACTACGGTAACACCGCTTCGAGTGAAACTCTAGGCGGTGGCTTTTCTGCAAGCTCAGGTTTTTCTAAGACTAACACCTTCTATGTTTGGCCAGTACGAAAAGGTAAGACTTGGAACTGTGATACATTAGAGATTTACATGAGCAATCCTGATTTAGGAGCCGTAAATCAAGGCATGTCGTTCAGTGGTAATTTCAATCTTCACAACACCGGTACATCAGCTATTTCAATTGCCGAAACTACGATTACCGGCACTGACGCCACCCTGTTTGAGTTGTATGGTAGCAGCAGCCGAATTCCCACTTCATGCAACACGCTTACACCTACTCTTCCTGCTGGTGCCAACTGTACGCTCATAGTATCTGCATCTTCTGACAGCTCCACCCCACCAGGAGTCAAGAGCGCAAAGTTGACAATAGCCACGGCTGCCGGGAGCAACGAGATCCCGCTTTCGTTTACAGTTCAAGACGTAACACTGCCAAAAGTTAACTCCTTTACGCTGCCCATGACCTCAACCACCCTGACGGTGCCTGTTACAGAGTTCGCTGCCACAGATAACGTCGGTGTAACTGGTTACCTGATTACCGAAACTTCATCAAAGCCATCGTCGATTGCAGCAGGTTGGAGCAGCACCGCTCCGACCAGCTTCACCTTCGCCGCTAGCGGCAACCGCATCACTTTTTACGGGTGGGCAAAAGACGCAGCTGGAAACGTAAGTTACGGTTACCAGCAGTCAATTGACGCAGCCACGGTCCCGACAATAACGGCTTTCACAGTACCAACAAGCAGCACTCTGACAGTTCCTGTCACCGCCTTCACCGCCACAGATAACGCGGGTGTAACTGGTTACCTGATCACTGAGACTTCATCGCAACCATTGTCAAGCGCAGCCGGTTGGAGCAGCACCGCTCCCACCAGCTACACATTTACAACAAATGGCAGCATCAAAACTCTTTACGCGTGGGCCAAAGACGCTATCGGAAATATTTCCGCAACTGTCAGTGCCACAACCAACATAGACACCGTACCACCCACAATAACGGCTTCCCCTTTCCCCGCGACCAGCACGTCCTTGATTTTACCGATCACAGCCTTCTCTGCCACTGACAATGTCGGTGTAACCGGTTACCTTGTTACCGAAACCTCATCAACGCCATCGTTGAGTGCAGCCACCTGGCGCACGGCCGCTCCAACCGGCTACACCTTTGCTTCAAGTGGCATCAAGACTCTTTACGCATGGGTTAAAGACGCTGCAGGAAACATTTCCGGTGCCAGCGCCAGTATCGACGTAGCAACCGTTCCCAGCCTGACTGCTTTCACTCTCCCCGCAACCAGCACAACCCTGACGGTGCCCATCACAGCCCTCACTGCGACAGATAACGTTGCTATAGCTGGTTACGTCGTTTCTGAAGACCCATCACGGCCATTGCCAACTGAAAGCGGTTGGAGCAGCACCATCCCGGCCAGCTACACTTTTACCGGAAGTGGCGTCAAAACCCTATACGCATGGGTTAAAGATGCTGCCGGAAACATTCCTGGCCGTGCCATGGCAACAATTGATGTAGCAACGGTTCCCACGATAACAGCTTTCACTTTAGCCGCGTCCAGTACGAGCCTGTCTTTGAACGGGGCTATTACGAGCTTCACTGCTACCGACAATGTCGGTGTAACTGGCTACCTGATTACCGAGTCCGAAACGCCCCCCTTGGCGACCGATCCGAACTGGTCCCCTGGCCGACCTTCGTACACATTCTCTTCAAGTGGAGTAAAAACAGTATATGCTTTTGTAAAAGATGCGGCAGGGAATATCTCTGCACGAGCCAGCGCTAGATGCGATGTAGCTACTGTTCCAACCGTTACCGCTTTCACCGTCCCTGCCACCAGTAACTCCCTTTCTGTGCCGATCACAGCCTTCACTGCAGCCGACAATGTCGCCGTTGGTCTATATATGATATCCCTGTCCCCGACAGACCCGTTCGGGACGGGTTCCAAATATTATTACGACACCCCGCCTGTGAGCTATGCCTTTGGTTCCAGCGGCTTCAAAACCATCTACGCATGGGCCAGAGATACCTTCGGCAATATTTCTGCACCCGTATCTGCTGCTGTATTTGTTGACATAATCAAACCTACGGTATCCGCTTTCACTGTTCCGTCCCTCTATAATAAGCTGACCGTCCCGGTGTCGGAGTTCACTGCTACTGACGATCTGGGTGTCAGTGGATACCTGATCACCACGGATGCCGCTGTTCCATCTGGAACAGACAGCCGCTGGAGTGCCACCAGGCCAACTACATTCTCTTTTACCCCAGCCACGGCAAGCGGTGTCTACACCCTTTACGCCTGGGTCAAAGACGGCGTCGCTAACGTTTCCATATCCGTCAGCACATCGGTCACTCTTGACATTGACGTTCCGTCGATTACCGCCTTCAGCGTCGCGTCCTACGTCAACGGCCTGGTTGTGCCGGTAGCCACCTTCACCGCCAGCGACAGCTACGGTCGCGTCACCGGTTACCTGGTCACCGAAACAGCTACTCCTCCCGAGTCCTCTGACAGCGGCTGGAACGCCCCCGTGCAGTCCATGCCGAGCGGTCTGTACGGCTCGCCACCGATCAGTAAAACATTTACAGCCATCGGCCGAAAAACCCTTTATGCCTGGGTAAAAGATGCCGCCGGCAATGTATCGGCACCGGCAACCGCGACATTCGATCTTTGCACCACAACTGCCAGCAGCGATGCCAATGGCACCATAACCCTGCCCGGTCTCTCGACCTATTTCTGCGCCCAGAACCGCCTCTACAAAATAGCCCCGAAACCGGGCTACAAAATAGCCGACGTGCTGGTTGACGGTTTGTCAGTGGGAAAGGTGGCGGACTATCTGGTGCCCGGCACGGCAAGTTCCGTCAGCCACACCATCTCCGCTTCTTTTGAGCCCGATCCCTTTGCCAACTGGCATCAGGTCGCCCCCGGCTATCTCCACACCCTTGCAGTGCGTGCTGACGGCACCATGTGGTCCTGGGGCGATAATAGCAGCAACCAGTTGGGCAACGGCACAGCCAACGCCAGTTTCAATCCGATCCGCGTAACCGCCTATAGCGACTGGCAGACTGCTGCCGCCGGCCCCAAACACTCCATGGCTCGACGTGCCAACGGGTTTGTCTACGGCTGGGGTGATAACGGCAGCAAACAACTGGGAGGATCCGGGAGCACGCTGCCGGTGCTGATTGTACCCACCTCGATCACTGATTTACAGGAACTCTATGCGGCTGGCACTGCATCCAGTTCTTACAGCCTGTTGCGTAAAGCAGATGGAAAGTTCGTGTCATTAGGCGCCTACCCCGCTAACAGTTTCTCTGCAGCCATGCTGGCCGACTGGGTCGCCCTGGCCTCCGGGACAGGCCATGGCGCAGCTATCCGTGCCGACGGCACGGTCTGGTGCTGGGGTGATAATACTAAGGGACAGTTGGGTGATAGCTTTGCTTTTAGCAGCACCGCCCCGGTACGAAGCGGCAGCGCCAGCAACTGGATTAAGATAGCCGCCGGCGCCACCCACACGGTCGGCCTGCAGAGTAACGGCACCCTCTGGACCTGGGGAGACAACAGCTGGGGCCAACTGGGGACCGATGCCATACCGAGTCATTTGCCCAGGCCCCTCCAGATCGGTAGCGGTCAGAGCTGGAAGGCCATTGCCGCCGGTGACAACCACACCCTTGCGCTGCGTGCGGACGGCACCATATGGGCCTTCGGAAACAATACCCGGGGTCAGTTGGGCGACGGCAGCGGTGCAACCACCAACTTCCCGGTACAGGTCGGTACCGACAGCGACTGGAAGAGCATCAGCGCCCACGGCGACCTTTCTTTCGGGATCAAGAACAACAACACCCTTCATGCCTGGGGCGCCAACGACAAGGGACAGATGGGCGACACCACCACCGTTGACAAGCTGTCGCCGGTGCTGGTCGCCACCAACACCAATTCGTTCGTCATCACTGCCAGCGCCGGCACCGGCGGCAACATTTCTCCCAGCGGCATCACCACCAACGCGGTCGGCACCAGCAAGACCTTCAGCATCGCGCCCATCGTCGCCTGGAAGCTCCGTGACGTCAAGGTGGACGGCGTTTCGGTCGGTGCGGTTACCTCCTTCACCTTCAACAACATCATCGACAGCCATGCCATTGTGGCGCTCTTTTCGCCGGACAACACCCTCACTCACACCATTACCGCCAGCGCCGGTATCGGCGCCTCCATCTCGCCCAGCGGCACAATCAATGTCTCCGGCGGCAACAGCCAGCTGTTCAGCATCGCAGCGCAGGCCAATTACCGGATCATCGATGTGCTGGTAGACGGCGTGTCGCAAGGGGCTCTGGCCAGCTACACCTTCAGCAACATGGCTTCCAGTCATCTCATCCAGGTGGTCGCCGCACTCCTCGACAACACGGCACCGACCGGCAGCATCTCCATCAATGGGGGCGCATCCCATACCGGCGCCACGTCGGCAACCGTCACTCTTTCGGCCACGGATGCAGCCAGCGGCGTCAGCAAGATGCGCTTCTCCCTCGACAACGTCAACTGGAGCGCCTGGGAAACCTATGCCGCCAGCAGAAGCTATACCCTGCCGGCCGGCGACGGAACCAAGAACCTGTATGTGCAATACAAGGATACCGCGGGCAACATCTCGACTCCCTACCTGGATTCCATCATCCTGGATACCCTGGCTCCCACGGGAAGCGTAAGCCTTAACAGCGGCGCCACCGGCACGACATCGGCGATGGTAACGGCCACCGTCAGCGCCAGCGACAGCGGCGGCAGTGTCTCACAGATGCAATTCTCGTGGGACAACATAACCTGGCAGGCCTGGCAGAGCTATGCGGCCAGCAAGAGCCTGACCGTGCCGGTCGCCGGATTCAATACCCTGTACCTCCGCTTCAAGGATGCAGCGGGAAACATCTCTGCCGCAGTCAACGACAGCATTGTCTACAACATGCTGGTAGCCCTCAGTCTTACCGTCAACGGCAATGGCACGGTCAACAGCAATCCTTCCGGCTTTACCTGCGGCAGCGGTTCCTGCTCGGCAACCTACGCCAGCGGTACGCCGGTCACTCTGATGGCCACGCCCGGTTTCGGCTCAACCTTCGGCGGTTGGTCGGGTGCCTGCAGCGGCACCGGTAACTGCGCTCTGACCATGACCGGCAACAAGACAGTCACCACGACCTTTACCCTGATACCAAAAGCCAAAGTAGGTTCAAAAGGATTCTCAACCCTTCAAGCAGCCTATGACGACGGCGCCACCACAGACAACGCCGTCATCGAGTTGCTGGAAGGTTCACTGCCCGGAGCATTCACCGCAGGCAGGGGGATCAGCGTAACGCTTGAGGGTGGCTACAACGCGACTTACGGGGCTGTCAGTTCCCAAACCATGCTCCAGGCTCCGGTAAGGCTCAAGGCGGGGACGGTCAGGGTGAAGCGGATTAAGGTGAAGCAGTGACGTTTATTGAGAACTTCGTCGTGTTTCGGATGGACCGGATGGGACTAAAGCAGAAGGATCTGATCCCTTTTATCGGGAGCCGCAGCAAGGTTTCCGAAGTGCTGTCACGTCAGCGTCCCCTGAGTATCGGCATGATCCGTAAACGCACGAAGGTTTAGGGATTCCTGCAGAGGTATTGCTCAAGGAGTGTGGTGTTCAGAGGGCCGCCGCAGTAGAAGGTATTGAAATGCAACCGATCAGTTCCCGTAAGGCCGAAGCAAGCAGTTAAATCCGCCCGACAACAGGGTGCTTGCCGTTACGTGCATAGCGGCAAAAACTCGCACAACTTAGTTCTGCTTTGTCAGATTACAGCACAACGCCGTCATTCTCCCCCCCATCCCCCTCCCAGCCTCCTCCTTGAAGGGGGAGGAGCCTTAAAATCCCCTCCCCTTCAAGGGGAGGGTTAGGGTGGGGATGGGGGCCAGGTGGTAATGTGACAAAGTAGAATTAGCAACTCCCCGTGTCTGCCCCCACCCCAACTCACCAACGTGGCCGTCGGCCTTTCGCTGGCAAAGATAGCTCTTCTTTTCGTTTTTGGCTATCAGGTACAGGGTCTTTTCCGCACAGGATAGGGTATTGAAGTGCCAGCGTATATTCGTGTCGTTAAGGTTTGGCGCGGAGGTTAGTCTGTGGTGAACAAAAAGGGGCCTGCACTTCTGGGTGCGGGCCCCTTTGATGTTTGGCTTCAGGTAGTCATAGGTATTCTTGGCACCGCCGCCACCACGTGGACAGACGATAACCACATCTTTTTGGCTCGCTAACAGCCGGGGCATTACCTTGCCCAGCTTCTCTTTGTCCTCAAGTGACTTGACCGGATAGGCACCTGTTTCCAGCGCCCCTTTGAAGTGATATTTCTGGAACTCAACAGGCAGCTGAATGTCGACGATAGCCATATCCTTCCTGTTACCCAGGGTTAAATCAATCTGAACGGTTGGAACTATCAGGATTATGAATATCTAGACCTGGCAACGACAGTCGTCTTCTGCCGCGCCTGGAGATCTGGCCCCCGGGGAATCCCCTCGCTCTGGTGGCTGGTGTGGTCATTGCCGCATATTCGTCTATATTTAAAGACAGCCCGATCGTAGCCGAACTTGAGGCCAGGTGAGGTGTGAGCGAAATGCCTTAAAGTCTGCCGTTTGGTCTGGTCTTGTGGCAAAAGCAGGGAGGATTTGAAGACAGATGCACGATCTTGATCTCATTATGACTATAACCGGCGGTTTTACGGCTGCGCTGCTATTTGGCTACCTGACCCACCGCCTGGGCATGTCGTCTATCGTCGGGTTTCTTTTAGCCGGCATCGCCGTCGGGTCACATACCCCGGGCTTTGTTGCCAACCGCGCAATGGCCGAACAGTTCGCCGAAATAGGCATCATCCTGCTCATGTTCGGTGTAGGTCTTCAGTTTCACATCAAGGAACTCCTCGAGGTGAAGCGCGTGGCCATCCCCGGAGCTCTTTGTCAGAGCGCCATAGCAACCCTGCTCAGCTGCCTGGCGGCAAGGTGGCTGGGATGGAGCTGGTCGGCAGGGATAGTCTTTGGCTTTGCCGTGTCGGTTGCCAGCACGGTGGTTCTGCTCCGCGTGCTGGTTGACAATAATGAGCTTCACACTCCGACCGGGCACATCGCAGTAGGCTGGCTGGTCGTTGAGGACATACTGACCGTATTTCTGCTGGTTATTCTGCCGGTCCTGTTCGGCGCGGGTACCTCCGGCTCGGCGAGCCTCCCCGTGGCCGTCGGCCTCTCGCTGGCAAAGATAGCTCTTCTCGTTGCGCTGACATTTTGGGTAGGGGGGCGTCTCATCCCATGGCTTTTGGAGCGTGTGGCAGCTACCCGTTCGCGTGAACTCTTCACGCTTACCGTCCTGGTACTTGCCTTGGGGATTGCCGTCGCTTCGGCCAAGTTTTTCGGCGTCTCCATGGCGCTAGGTGCCTTCCTGGCCGGGATGGTGGTGAAGCAGTCCGACTTCAGCTTTCGCGCCGCCTCGGAGGCGCTTCCGATGCGAGACGCCTTTGCCGTCCTCTTCTTTGTCTCAGTCGGCATGCTCTTCGACCCGGCCCACCTTGTGGAGGCACCGGGCCAGGTGCTGATTACCCTCGTCATCATACTGATGGGGAAGCCGCTGGCGGCGCTCGCTATCGTTCTTTTCCTCGGGTACGCCCCCCGAGTCGCACTCTCTGTCGCCGTCGCCCTGGCGCAGATCGGCGAATTCTCGTTNNCTACCCGCCTCTGGCAGATCCTCGAAGCGCGATCAAAACCGCACACGCCACCGGATGCCGAAGCTGCTCCCGGTCGCCCGGTATTTTCCCGCGACCGGGCGGTCGTGGTGGGGTATGGGCCGACGGGGAGAACGCTGGCGCGTCTGCTCGACGAAAACGGGATTGACCCGTTCGTGGTAGAGATGAACATACAGACGGTTCGGCAGCTACAGTCCGAGGGACTCGCAGCCATCTACGGTGACGCCACCGTAAGGGAGATCCTGGTCGCGGCCGGGGTACGGGAGGCCGTCGCCCTGATCCTCAGCTCTGCCGGGATGCAGGGAGGCGAAGAGGTGATCAAGCTGGCCCGGGAGATCAACCCGAAACTGCGGATCATCGCCCGTGCCGCCTATCTGAGGGATATCCCGGCTCTGCGCAAGGCCGGAGCCGATGCCGTCTTTTCGGGTGAAGGTGAGGTCGCGCTCAACATGACCGAACACATGCTGCGCAAACTTGGGGCTACCGACGAACAAATTGATCGTGAAAGAAACAGGGTCAGAGGCGAATTGTTCGGCGGCGCTATGGCGGTGAAGGCTTCTGAAACATAACAGCCACTGTTTTATTACGGAAAAGGTGCATGTCATTTCCCTCCAAGGGTGGGACCGGGTCATTTAACATCAATGTTTTTTTTGGCCCCCTGCAGGACCACATTGATAGCATCCTGATCGGGCAGTAGGGCTATTTCAGGATTTGATTCCAGCCATTGCATGCATTTGGCTGTTACACCGTGTTCCCGCCAATAATCCAGATTGAGAACCATTATGCCTGAGTTCACATAGGCATCATCAGCTATTCCCAGCCTATTTCCTCCGACGGGATCCCCTTCCACCCACCCCGCGCATCCGTATCCAAAAATGTTTGTTTCCCAAAGATCTGTTATGTCAGATTCTACAACTATGTCGCAGTCGAAATATAGCTAAACCGACTATGTCCAAAACAAAGGCTGTGCCTTGATCCCCCGTTGCAAAGGGGGCAAGGGGGGATTTTGCCCAGCTGAGCTGACTGAATCCCCCTCGTTCCCCCTTTGCTAAAGGGGGAAGGTCCCATTTTTGACCAGTAGCTTTGTTTGGTAGATAGTCCGTTTTTAGACTGCCTCATTCTCACAGAAAGAGATTGACTGCAAGGAGTCCCGCCCCCTCCCATCAAGGGAGGAGGAGTTTTAACCCGCGGAAGATTGACGCTCTTAAGTAACTTGGAGCTAACATTTTGTATCCAGGAGTCCCCTCCCCCGGAGGGGGAGGGTTAGGGAGGGGGAACCTCGCCAGTTCTTCGCAGAAGCCGCTGTCTTCCCCCCTCCCGACCTCCCCCCTCCGGGGGGAGGAGCAAGTGGTGGACTGCTTGCGGAAGCAGTAGTTACTTTTTGATACAGGGCCGCCGACGGCGGCGTGGGCGGCTTCTGAGGAACTTCAAAGGCAAATCCCCCCTGTCCCCCCTTTGTCAAAGGGGGGGATCAGGTATCAGGCGCGTTGCAGCGGTCATGCAGGCAGCGCTGGCATACATCCGGTCCAAGTACGGTTCTGCAGAGGCATATCTGCACTCGGGCGGCCTTGACCCGGCGACACTGGCGCGGGTGATGGCCGATTTTGTACAGTGAAGGGGAGCCGGCCCCCACTGCCATTAAGTTAAGCTCCTGCTGTTAGCTCCCCCTCCCTTGATGGGAGGGGTGGGGGGGAGGGGGAGGCTTNNCAAGGGAGAGGGGGCTTGTGCAGCGTGCACGAAACTGGCACTGACCTTAACTTAATGGCAGTGGAGCCGGCCCCTCCCCCTCCGGGGGCACTGCCATTAAGTTACCCGATTAGCGTCAATCTAATCTTCAGTAGGAGGCTCGATACTCGCTCCCCCCTTTGAAAAAGGGGGGTCGGGGGGGATTTCGCCCAAGGCGCCACAGAGTGCAGCTTTGCAACTAACTGCAAATCCCCCTAAATCCCNNGAAGATCAGCGCTAATCGGGTTAAGTTAAGGGAATGAGAGATAGGGTGGGCCGTGCCCACCACGACCGCATCCTGATGGTGGCACGGCCCACCCTACATGACTCACGGAATCACCGCTTAACTTACTTGTGCAGGCCGTACCCCGGCTCGTTTCAATGCCCATGATGCGGTCTTTTTATAAATCGATAGACGATTAAGAGAATGATGGATCCGACAATGGCTAGCAGAATGCTCCCCATGTTGAATCCAGTGATGGAACCGACCCCCAGCATTGAGCCTATAAAACCGCCAAGGAAAGCTCCAGCGATACCGATCAAAATGGTGACTATGATCCCTCCCGGGTCGTCACCTGGCATGGAAAGCTTTGCGAGCGCACCAACTACCAAACCCAATAAAATCCACGTTAAAATTCCCATGGTCCACCTCCCGTGCCTGGTTTGCCACCTACCTGCTCAGAGGGCCAGTTCGGACTTCGGCACCGATAGTGGTTTCAGCCGCGAAGGCTGATGAAGTTGCTAGCCCTGTTTGCAGGGATTGTGGGAGCTACCAGTTCCCAGCAACGTGTGCACCTCGATGCATCGATTGTCCTGACGAAATCAAAGTTTTTTTCCACCAGCAGTTTCCCTGCATTGGACGCCGCACTGCCGCTACCCTTAAAACATTCTACTTTAAGGCGTGCCATGCAATCAAGTGGTATGGCACGCGGAAGAGAGGCGACATCTATACTGACACCGGGGGCTGTCGGGCTTGCGTCGGTGCAACTATGCCCGGAGTTTGCCCCGTGTTGGCTTCCCTCTGACGTTCAGCGACGCCAAGCGGTGACCAGGATAAAGTCCTTGCAAAAAAACGGGAGAGCAGGTACGGATGCAGGTGAGGATTTATGAAAAACCTGCACGGCAATATCCGCAAGCTTTACGCCTTCTCCTTCCTGCAGATGACGCTGTTCCCGATGGCGATCATCACCCTTTTCTGGAAAGACCACATCGGACTGACGCTGACGCAGATTCTTCTGCTGCAGAGCATCTTTTCCGCGGCGACCCTCGTGCTGGATTACCCCGCCGGGTATATCAGCGACCGGCTCGGCTACCGCTGCGCGCTCAATATCGCATCTCTGCTGGGCATCGTCGGCTGGGGAATATACACCGTGGCCGGCTCCTTCGGCACGGTGCTGCTGGCCGAGATACTTCTGGGCATCTCTCTTTCGTTCATCAGCGGCTCCGACAGCGCCCTGCTTTACGAGACACTGCGGGCAGAGGATAAAGAGCACGACTACGCGCGCCATGAAGGTAGGATGAACGGTTTCGGACAGTTCGGCGAGGCCGCGGGAGCCCTGCTGGCCGGGGTCATGTATGCTTACGCGCCGATGCTCCCCTTTCTCCTTCAGGTCGGCGTATGGATCGCCGCGCTTTGCGTCACCAGACAACTCTCGGATACGCCTAGGGAACACCCCATCCCGGTACGCTCCCATCTAGCGGAGGCCTTCGCGACGGCCAGGTACGCCTTCAGGGACAATCGGCACCTGCGCTACACCATCCTCCTGAATACGGTGCTCGGGATCTCCTCGTTTTTCCCGGTCTGGCTGATCCAGCCCTATATGCAGCACTCCGGGGTCCCGCTCGCGTGGTTCGGGCCGGTCTGGGCCTGCGCCAACCTGACGGTGGCCCTCTGCGCCCTGGCCAGCCATCGGATGCATCACCTTTTGGGCGACCGGAGCATGGTACTCCTCCTGGTCGGCCTGGTTGCAGCCGGTTATCTCGGCCTCGGGGTGACCGCGGGGGTATGGGGATTCCTGTTTTACTATCTGCTTACCTGCATGCGGGGTTTCAGGGGACCCATGATGCTTGCCCATACCCAGAGAGAGTGCCCTTCGGCGCGCCGCGCCGCAACCCTGTCCCTCCAGACGGTATTATTCCGCCTCCTGTTTGTCTGCACCGGGCCGCTGGTGGGAAAGTTGGCCGACAGCGTCGGCGTGCGGCAGACCTTCCAGCTGCTCTCCTATGCTTTTATGATCACCCTCCCCCTGCTCTCGCTGTTTTTCCTGAAAAACGCGCATCGGCATACGAATGATCGGGCCTAACCCCCTTGCCGCGAGGAGTTCCCTGCAATAGCCTGATTAGCAACCGACCCCGCCTGCGGCGGAGTTTTGTCCAAGAGTAAGATTACCGTACTGTCCCCATCCCCACCCTGACCCTCCCCTTGAAGGGGAGGGGACGTGGAGGATAGGGTGAACTTGCTCAGAGCAACAATCTTTCCGCAACCAACTCCCTCCCCTTCAAGGGGNNCTTAACTTAACGGCAGTGCCTTCAAGGGGAGGGTCGGGGTGGGGATGGGGTAGAGTGTGCGTCTGCACGGAGGAACAAAAAAAGAGCCTGATTGCCTCAGGCTCTTCTCTTCTACGTATCTAAAAATGATCTGGTCACTTTGTCTGACCCTCGCGTAGCTTGGTACTTGAAGCAAGGGTGACCGATGGGCTGCAAAGCAGTGAAGGATCGTGAGCCTGGGCACCACATCTGGTGCAGGAGACAGACGGCTCTGACTCCTCAAACTTCTCCGTAATAAGTCCTATTTTCCCGCATTCCTCTTTGCTTGTTTTCATGTCTAAGCCTCCTCTTTTGCTGTCTTACATTACACAACAAACAGAGGAAAATATCAACCCGGCCTGGCAGTTCGCCCGTGATCGGCTAGCCCCTTTTCTCTGACAGTTGCTCACAAGCCTAAGTCATCCGCCCCTCACGGGTTTAGGGCGTGCTTGAGGTCCTGCTCCGCCGTGGTAATGGGGTCGAGGTCGTAGTTCTGGACCAGGAAGTCCAGCACGACCGGCGAGACGTAGGCGGGAAGTGTGGGATCGAGCCGGATCCCCTTGATCCCCAGGTGCAACGGGGTGAGCAGGATTACCTGGGCCTTCTGCTCGTACCAGGAGAGAATCATGATTCCGCCCTAAACTGCTGATTTAAAACAGGCCAGCAGTGAATATCCGCGTGCCATGGCTCAGCATTGACAACTCTAATCATTGGATGCCCTTTTCAGGTTCTCTCGCCCCTGGTCTCGGGGGCGAGACGCTACAGGCATCGCTTCAGGCGGGACTGACACAGGTCCGGTCCTGATGGAGTCGCTTAGGGGCTGACTCTCAAAAATTCTATATTGAGCGTTTTCATTTCAGAGTATCTCAATACAAAGTAATCGCCGGCAATGGGATAGAATCGCTCATTTTGATCCTCTACGCCCTCTTTCTTGGACTCAAGGGGTATCGAACTTCACAAACCAGACTCCTCCTTTGCCCAAAACACTGGACAGAAATTATCCTTTATGAGATTGAATAGGCGCCGACTTATTTGGTTTTTCTTAGGTGGTGGCAGCCCCCCATACTAGATCTTACCCTAAAGCTCCCTTAAAGAAGTCTTTTCTCACTACTGGCGAGGTAATCATGGACATCCGCATCAGCAAATCCCTTTATATCCGTGGTCTCCAGTGTATCAAGGCCCTTTACCTCGAAAAGCACCACAGAGAACTCAAGACCATTTCCGAAAATGCCCAAGGGCTTTTTGATAATGGCCACCTGGTAGGCGAGACGGCCCGTGGTCTGTTCCCTGGCGGCGTAATGATACCCCACATCCCCGGCGAGGAAGGGCAGAATGAGCAAGTACGGTTGACCCAGGAGGTGATAGCTACCGGGGCCTCGATTATCTTTGAAGGAGCAACCCGTCGGTACTCTTTTCCGACAAGGAAGGGTACAAGTTGTCGGTCTCATCCGTCGATGGCAACTCGCAACTGACGGGGAAGAAAACAATCAACGTGAAAGTCACGCAGTAAAAGAGGGCATTGGCGGCACAGATCCGTTGTTTTCCCCCGGCCCGCCTCATAAAGGGAGGTGGGCTGGGGGGAGATTACTGCTGCAGGAAAAGTAATCAGGGGCCCCATGAAAAACAGTAACGACGATTTCCCGGGATGTGAGCGAAAGGATGGCGGCAGTGACGACTGGCAGCCGACCCGGTTCCCGTACATAAAGAGGTTGACCCCGGAGTACGAGAGGGCGATCGGGCAACTCCCGCTCCTCAACATCGACTCTCTGCTGATCCCTTCTCCCTACATCCTCGACAAAACCATCGACGTAGACTATGAGCACAGCCTGGTGTGGGACGAAAAGGGGGAACTGCTCGGCTACCTGCTGGTCTACGCGACGCCCGACCAGAAGAAATTCCATATCTACCGGCAGGTGACCAGTCCGTTCGGCAGGGGGAAGGGGATCGGCACCGCCCTGGCCCGCTATCTGGCTCACACGGTGGCCCCTGACTCCCATATCTACCTCTATGTCTGGGACAAGCTGATCACCTCGATCGACTTCTTCAAGTCCAACGGATTCCGCATCGAAGACGCCATCGTGTACCGAAGGATGAAGTTTCTCCTGATGTCGGTAACGGCCCAGACGCTCAGGGAAAGGGTCGTTGCGGCCAAGCGCAAGGAGGTCTCCGTTGTCGAAGAGCTGAGCCGGGTGCGCCACGACGTGAAAAAATCCCTGAAGGTGCTCTTCGACATGACAGCCATGCTGTCGGTGGACAATTTCAACACGGTCGCCGAGAACATCAACAGGGAAACCACCACGCTTCTCAACATCCTGAACATGTACGAGGACAAGATCCACCTCTCTCAGAAGGTGTCCCTCAAGGAGCTGATAACGGAGCGGATCATCCCGTTCATAGAGGCGGTGGACAGTTCCTGTGAGGTGAGACTGGTCCTCAGATCCAAGATCGAGCCGGTTGGCGGCGGCTACGTAAGCTACAGCCGGGCCCTGATAAACATCGTCTCCAACGCCCTGGATGCCATAAGGTCGGCGCAGAGACGCGGCCTGGTGGAGTTCGTCCTGGAACAGCAGGATGACGAGGTGACTCTGGCCATAACGGACAACGGTATCGGCATTGCCGAGGAGCGGCTTGAAATGGGGGCGGATCAGGTGCCGCTTTTCGTCGGCAAGTCGACCAAGGGGAGTCCGACCGGCAAGGGGATAGGGACCAGGCAGATCTACTCCACCTTCGGTGCCGACCGCATCGCGGTGGAAAGCAGGGCAGGGGAATTCACCAGGTGGACCATCTCCCTTAGGAAAAGCACCACCAGGGAAACGGTGCTGCTGGCGGATCTGTTCAGCAGATATGCCAGGTTCATGAAGTCTTCGCAGAAGATCGGACTCACCAGGGAGAGCAGCAGGACCGAGGTTTCCATCTTCATCTGGCAGCTCAGGCAGATGGAGCTGTTCAGCTACGACCTCATTTATCATTTCAGCAGGTACAACAACGTGCGCGACATCTTCCAGAACGTTCTTCTGTACCGCTTAGGCGGCAAGCCGTTCGAGTACCTGAAGGCGGAACTGGGGAAGTGCCGCATCGACAACGGCTCCATCAGGGCGTGGCTGCTGGGCATGACCAAGCGCATCAGCAGGAATGAGAGCTACATCAGGCAAAACGTCCCCTTTCAGGCATACAAGGACATCCTGTTCCAAAGTTACGGCCAGGCCATCGACCGCACCATGGTTTTCACCCTGGATCCCCTCAGCGGGGAATTCCTCTGCACCGACCGCAAGCTTGCCGAACACCTCGACTTTGTGCCTTACCTCTCGCGCGGCAAGGACGAGCTTTTGCGGGGAGAACTGATTGGGGACGTCAGAAACGTCGACAGCCCGATCTACCTGGGCGTCTGGTCGGTGAGGGACCTTGACGATCTGCACCGGAAATTCAGGCTGATCCAGACGGGAGCTCGACAGCTATTGCAGATGGGGCTCGAAAAAGAGAAGCGCATCGCCTTCTACAACACCACCTACAATAGCTGTGATGTCGAGATAGACACCCTGAAGACGGTAACGCTCGGGGAGATGGCATCCCTTGAGGAGAGCGACTACGGCCGGTTCTTCAGGCCGGCGGCCGACGAGATGGGGGGGGTGCTGCTCACCACCTGAGCCCCACGCCCGCCCTTGCACCGACCGGGGCGATGGTCGGAGGGGCCAATCTTCCGCTGTTCGGGTTCCTCCCCCTCCCATCCCCACCCCCACCCTCCCCTTGAAGGGGAGGGAGTTTTCGCATTTTCCCGCGGCTATGCCAGCTTGAAGCGTCCCACCACCTGCTGAAGATCCGATGCGAGCGTCGTCAGGTGGGCCGCGGCGTCGGCCGTCTCGTGGGCTCCCTTGGCGGTCTCCGATACCACGTCGGTTATCATGTGTATGTTTGACGATATCTCGCCGGTCACCGCCGTCTGCTGCTCGGCCGCAGTCGCTATCTGATGGATCTGCAGGGTCACTTCGTTGATCACGTCGAGGATGTCCTGCAGCGCGTCGCCCGACTTGCGCGAACTCTCCATCCCCTTCTCGACCTCCTTCACTCCGATCTCCATGCTTCCCACGGCGCCGCCGGTCTCGTTTTGGATCGCCTTGATCATCTGACCGATCTCCTTGGTCGCTCTGGTGGTCCGCTCGGCAAGCGCCCGCACCTCGTCGGCCACGACCGCGAATCCGCGCCCCTGCTCGCCGGCGCGCGCGGCCTCAATGGCGGCGTTGAGCGCCAGGAGGTTGGTCTGATCCGCAATGTCCTCGATGGTCCCGACGATGGCCCCGATCTGATCGGAGCGTGCGCCGAGGCTCTGGACGGTCTGGGCCGATTCCCTGACGCGCTCGGCTATGTTCTGCATGCCGAGCAGGGTCTGCTGCACCACCTCCGCCCCCCCCTTTGCCGTATCGCTGGCGCGGTTGGATGACGCTGCAGCCCGGGCGCAAGAGTTGGAGATGTCGTTCGAGGTGGCCGACATCTCCTCGCTTGCGGTCGCCACGGTCTCCGACTGGCAGGCCACCTCCTCGGCCGCGGTGGCGATCTGCACCGCTGTCGAGTTCAGCTGGTCGCAGGAAGCCGAGATCTGATGGGTGTTGCGGGAGAGCTGGGCGACGATGCCGTGAACGTTGTCGACGAAACGGTTGAACCAGATGCTGACCTCCCCCAGTTCATCCTTGCGGTCCACCTTGAGCCGCCTGGTGAGATCGCCCTCCCCCTCGGCGATGTCCTTTAGCAGATGGAGCATGCCGGAGAGCGGCCTCGTTATGCCGAGCATGATGATGAATCCCAGGCCGCAGGTGAAGATGATCGCCAAGGCGGTGAAGGCGAGACTTAACACGAGTGCCATCTTGGCCTCGCCTGCCAGGCCGCCGGCTGTCGAGAGAATCTCCTTGGTGAGAATGTCCTCGACCTCTTTCATGGCGTCGATCTTCTCCGTTATCACGGGAAACCAGCTCTCCGGAGCTATGGCGAAGCCTCCCGCCACGCCTCTGGCGAGCACGGCCCCCCTGAGCTCTTCCACTTTGTTAAAGACCGGCGCCTTGGCTTTTTCGTCGTACGCGGTAAGCGCGGCGGCCGAGCCGTATTTTCTGAAGATGTCAAGATAGGTTTTCTGTGCCGCCAGGATCTCGAAGACGCGTTGGAGCTTCTCCTGGTCGAGGCTCCCTGCCGCAAGGACGGCGTTCAGCGTGGCGCGCTCCTTGCCGGTCTCCTCCTTTGCCTTGACGAAGCCGTAATACGCCGTTGCCTGCCGCATGACTTCGCGCTTTCCACTGGTGGTGGCGACTGCCGCAACCACGTCCATATAGGAGCCGATCAGCTCGGTGTAGAATGCGTAGGATTCGGAGCCGGTCACCTTCAGGGTGTCGATACCGGCACGCGTCCCCCGCAACTTCTCGATGCTTGCATCGGCCCCGTCCAGGCTCCCCTTGACGACATCGAGAGCATCCCCGTTTTGGGCCACGTACTCCCTGACCGCTTTGATCCGGGCATCCACTTTTTCACGCTGTCTGGCCAAATCTTCCCGGAATCTTTCACCCTTGGCGTTCAGATAGCCGGAGGAGTAGCCTCTTTCCTTCTGGATCTCGTGCGAAAGATTGCCGACATCAACCGCAAGCCCGGTCACCTTTTCAGTCTGGACGAGTCCCTGCAGGAGTACGTAATTGTCTCTGACAATCCAGAGGGAGAACATGAGCAGGCAGATTATAGGCGTCGTTATCATCATGAAAAGCTTGGTGCGAATCTTCAGATTCTTGAACATGAAGCCTTCTCCTTTGTGTCGTGTTGCTTTTCGGTATGTTTTCTGAGCCCGCCAGGGGACCTCTCAACATCGATGCTGCTCGGTCGTAGAGGGCTCATGCGTGGTAAGCCGTAGCAACTCCTTGAGGCGTACCTTCGTTTATCGGACTTTACCGTTGCGACTTTAGCTGTAAGTTCGGGAAATGAGATTACGATTGCTCGACAGGGTACTCCCCCAGGCGCCTTGTTTACGTCAGGCAAAGGCTCAAGCACGGGCTTGCAGCAAGAAGCCGGAGTATCTGAGAAAAAGGAAGGGCCGCTGGTACTTATGTGACTTTTCCTGATTAGCGCCAATCTTCCTCATTAAGTTAAGGGAATGAGAGGTNNCTCCCATCAAGGGAGGGGCGGGGGAGATTGCTAATAAAGAAGAGGGCTATTTCTGCGGAGCGTGACTTGGAGCGGGGAAGGCTAGCGGGGAAGGCGGGAAAGAGGCTCTCTATACCAAGTTGCGATGTTACCCCTAAACGTGGCTGCGACAATTTACCGTTTGAAAAAGGGGACTCTGCGCGTATGATGGCCGAGACAAAACCTTACGGGGGAATGGGAATGACTGTGTGGTTCATGTATGTCGCGCTGGGGGCTTTCGCGGGGGTGCTGGCCGGCTTGCTCGGCGTCGGCGGCGGCCTGGTGATCGTGCCGGTGCTCACCTTTATCTTTACCGCCCAGCATCTGCCGGAGGGGCACATCCTGCACCTGGCTCTGGGCACCTCGCTGGCCAGCATCATGTTCACCTCGATCTCCAGCCTGCGGGCCCACCATGGGCGGGGCGCCGTCGAATGGAGCGTGGTGCGGCGCATAAGCTTCGGCATCATGGCCGGCACCTTCGGCGGTTCGTGGGTGGCAGCCCAGCTCTCAACCCGCTTTCTCAAGGGGTTCTTCGTCGTCTTCCTCTATTACGTCGCCATCCAGATGCTGCTCAACATCAAACCGAAGCCGCAGCGTCAGCTTCCGGGGTGGGCGGCGATGTCCGGCGTCGGCGGGGTGATCGGCGGCGTTTCCAGCCTGGTCGGCATCGGCGGCGGCACCATGTCGGTCCCTTTCCTGGTCTGGTGCAACCTCGCCATTCACCGGGCTATCGGCACCTCGGCGGCAATCGGCTTCCCGATCGCCCTGGCGGGGGCGATCGGCTATGTGGTGAACGGCCTGTCGGTATCGCTTCCCCAGTACAGCCTCGGCTTCGTCTATCTCCCGGCACTGGCAGGGATTGCCGCCACCAGTGTGGTCACCGCCCCGCTGGGCGCAAGGCTTGCGCACAGCCTGCCGATCGACCGGCTGAAGAAGATCTTCGCCCTGCTGTTGATCGTGATGGGGAGCAAGATGCTGCTCAGTCTCTTTTGAAGCAGGGATAGCGACTGTTGGTCACGGACAGATGCGGCTGCTTTATCCGGGCGACTCGGGCGTCGTCCGCATCCTTCAGGTTCACCGATGGGAGACCGCGTAATGTCGGCTCCTATTCCCCGCCCCCGCGGGGGTCCCTCGGGTACCCCAGCGTCTTCCAGTCGATCCTTCCCTTCTCACCGTGACATTCGAGGCATCTCAGGGTTTTTTCCTTCGGCGCAACCATGTGGTTCAAGGACCAGGCCATGGAGGTCTCGATCCAGCCGTACTTGCCGCTGTAGGGCTGGCCGGCCGCCTTCATCCCCGCCTCGATCGCCTTGTTCCAGTCATAGTTGACCGAGTAGGCGGTCTCGCTGGTGGAGGGACCGTAGCTGTTGACGACGGCAACGGTCCTGTTTTGGGTGTCGTAGGGCTGCTTCCCCTTCATGACCTTGAAGGGGAAGATCTTGGCGTCGGGATCCTTTCGCTCGCCCCTCGGGGCAGAAAGCCTGACCACCTTGGCCGGGTCTATCTTCTCCCCCAGAAGCACCCGGTCGACCGAACCGTTGTACCAGAGATAGGTGGGGACCAGGTCCTTGCCCACGATCATCTCCCCCCTCGTCTTGTCGTAGAGCTTGTCGCCGGGGCTCTCCTTCTTGATCTCTTCAGGCTTCACTTCCTTGCCGGCGCTGGACCAGTCCCACCACATGGTGGTGGGGATCGCCCTGGCAAAGGTCGGGATGTGGCAGGTTTGGCAAGCCACCTTGCTGACATGCTTGTTCAGCGCGGCGCTCTTGTGTACGTCCTTCCTGTGGCAACTGGTGCACCCCATGGCGCGGGGACCGGAGCCGGGGGAGACGGAGAGGGCCTCCCCCCTGACGTCGTGGTTCGCCGCCTGGTGACACGATTCGCAGGTCAGCTTGATCTTGCCCATATGGACGTCGATATCCGGGGCAGGATTGACCAGGGAGGAGTCGAGGTCGCCATGCTTCACTCCGTCGCCCCCGCCGCCGTAGAAGTGGCAGGAACCGCAGGCGGCGCGAGTAGGCATGCCGACCGACTGCGCCACTGCAACCAGATCGACCGGCTCCCATACCTTCCCCTTGGGGTACTCCATGGTCTCCCCCGGGTAGACGGGATGTCCCGCCGCTGTGGGGAACTTCCTGTAGGTTCCGGTAGTCTCATGGCAGACCAGGCAGTCGACGTTCTCGGCCTTGCCGAAGTCGAAGGCGCCGTCAGTCCAGCCGTAGCCGGCATGGCAGCTGGTGCAACCGGGCCAGTTGGAAGGAAGGGAGGAGCAGAAGTTGCTGCTCAGCGCGTTCCTTTTGCCGTACTCCGCACTCTTGCCGTTGACCGACTGCTTTTTGGTCCAGGTCCAGTGCACCGTCTTCATGAATGACTTGGTCTCCTTCTCGTGGCACTCCATGCATGTCTTGGTCACTTCGGGGCCGCTTTTGAACGGGCCGGTGATGAAGCTATGGGTTTGCCCGGAGGAGTCCGATGCGCAAGCGCAGGACAGAGCGAGCAGTAGAAGAAGATGCTTCTTCATGTGTGAGACCTCGCGATTTGATGGTTTGTGACCAGCGGCAAGTTGCCGGCCGGCTTGGAGGCATCGGGGCGGGGAAGAGTTGGTCGGCACTGCTTCCTCTGTGGTTGCGGCGGTACAACATTATATTTGATTATAGGTCGAGTCAAAAAGAAAATGCGGGACCGATCTATTTATTGCCAATGAGGGAGGGAATGCTGGCGTGGCAGGCTGGGTGGCTTCGGTCCTTATGGCACACCGGTCATGGTTTAGCTGGCCCGGCATCTTACAGGAAATCTTTGCCGTTGTCACCCAGCAGATTGTCAGGTCCCATAGGAAGGTCTGGCCGGGCTTCCCCCTCCCTGACCCCACTGACCTTAACTTATCCTGATTAGCGCTAATCTTCCGCTGTTCAGGTCCCTCCCCCTTCA
>DNRQ01000084.1 GCA_003499925.1 Geobacter sp. | reverse complement strand
CACCCTCCCCCCGCCCCTCCCATCAAGGGAAGGGAGAAGACCATGCGGAAGATTCGTGCTAACAGGTACAGTTTTGCGACCATTTCCTGGCCCTTACGTTCAAATCATTTCTCGATTTCCCGCATCTGGTCCAGACTCAGACCGGTGAGCGCCGCCACCTCTTCCCTCGCCATCCCCTTTTCCAGCAGGCGCCCGGCAACCTCGAGCTTCCCCTCGAGCTTCCCCTTCTCCATCCCCTTCTCCATCCCCTTCTCCATCCCCTTCTCCATCCCCTTCTCCATCCCCTTCTCCATGCCGCGTGACTCGGCAAATTGCTGCGCGCCACGCTGATCCTGGATGTAGATCTCACGCCTCTCCTGGTCTTCCAGCTCCTCCTCCGTCAAACCGGCCTTGTTCGCGATTTCGAAGGCGTGCACGATGGCCTGCTCTTGAGAGAGCTTGCGCGGGATCGCTTTCAGATCGCCCGCCGTTTTCAGAAAGTAAAGCCACTTATCGTAGACGCTCTCCAACTCCTCTTCCGACTTGCGGAACTTGGGCAGCTCCACGAATATGAGTTCCAGGTCGCCGTGGTAGATCTCGGGGTTATCCTCGGCCCGCATCCGGAACCGGTTCTGAACGGCTGCCAACTCCTCAAACATGACAAAATCGGTGATGGTAATGGCGACGACTTCGCAAAGTTCCAGGTAGTGATCGCCGCGACCTATCTGGTTCACGTACGCCTTGCATGCGTTGTAGAGAACCCGTTTCTCAAAGCCGGCCACATTCAGCACCTGCATCTCGATGATGTAGCTGCGCCCTTTTTCATCGCGCACCCGGACATCCAGGTAGGTATCCTTGATCCCCTTGATCTTGGGCGCCAAGTACGGGTCCAGAATATCGACCTCCTGAATGAGATACGGGTGATCCAGCTTCAAGATGGCGTTCAGAAAGCTTATGAGAATATCCAGGCTGGTCTCGGAACCAAAGATTTTTTTAAAGGCAAAGTCGGTTTTCGGGTTCAGAAATCTCATATTCACTCCTAATGCAAAAGGGAAATTGTCGGGGCTCATCATTGCGACACCTTGAGCTGTCTTCGACGCTACGCCCGTTACCTTTCCTTGCCGATATCGAAGCGGAGCTCACTGCAAATTCCCTTTATAGGTATCATGCCGACCTGGCTGGGTCAATGGCTCAATCAAGACCGGAGCCGGCCAGAAGCAGGTTGGCGCCCTCTTCTCCTACCGCCGCCACCATTGCCTGCAGACCGGCCGCAAGCATCGCTGCCAGGCCGTCGCAGCGGTGCGCATCGCTTCCCACACAGGAATAGACACCGTGTTTCAGGAACAGGATGGCCCGCTCCTTGACATCGCTCCCGTAGAACCCGGCAAAACTGCCGAGATTCCCCTGGAACCTGCAGCCGCAATCCCGCAGTTGCAGGACGAGTGCCCCCTCCATCCCGGGCTCCTTCTTCCTCCCGAAAAAGGAAAGCGCGCCGCGCAAACCGTCCTCCCTGAGAGCGGGGTCAAAGGCACTGCACCTCTCCGGATGGGCGAAGAGAGGCGCCAGGCCGCGCTTTTGAACGCCTGCCGCCATAGCCGTGACCATCCCGGTGCCGGACCTGAAGGGGGCCTCCACCAGCAGGTAGCGGGAAGAGCCGACTGTCAGTACGCCGGGGAGCTGATCCAGCAGGAATTCGTCAAGGTAGTGCTCCGTCCCCGGTATGAGCCGCAGGGGGATGCCGGCGCCCTCCAGCAGCCCCTGAAGGGATCGGATCGCCCGGTTAACCCGCGCCGGATCGTTCTCGTAGCACCCCATGATCCTGTGGGGGGTGCAGTGGACCGCGGCAAAACCGAAGGCCGCCAGGATACGCGCCATCTCGAGCGATTCGCGCACGTCGGTGGCCCCGTCATCGAGTGCGGGAAGAAGGTGGCAGTGATAATCGGTGCAATTGGCAGTCATGGGCTTCTCCATCAAGAGGAACGGAAGAACCGAAGCTGCCTGTCGGGGAGGGAGACAGGCATGCTTTTTAGTAGCACTTCGCCGCTGTCAAGTCAATCGGGGAGCCGGGATGGCGTCAGTGCTCCCTGCCTTCCCGGCATGCTTGCATAAGTTTCACCCTTGCCATCCCGAAGCGCAGGGATAAAATTGAACATCGCCAGGAGGGACCACATTGGAAAAAGCTTTCCTGAACCAGGCACGGCTGGGCGAATTCCTCGGGATTCTGCGACTCTTCGGCGAACTGCACGGCCCCACCGTTTCGCATGACGGGGTGGCGGCCTTCGCTGCGCTTGGCGATGCCTCGGCACTGCGCCTGGATTACGGCAGGACCCAGATACCCCCCAAAAAGTACCTCATACCCTTCAGGGAAGAACTCCTGCAGTACCGCGACGGCAGCTACCAGGAGAGCCAAACCAACGCCCCGGACATGGTCCTTTTCGGCCTGCACCCCTGCGACCTGGACGGGATCGCCTACCTGGACCTGGTCTTTCTGGGCGATCGGCCCGATCCCTGCTATGCGGCAAGGCGCGCCGCGCTCACCCTGATCGGCATCTCCTGCGAGCCCGATGACTTCTGCTTCTGTAACGACTCTTTAGAGACCACGGCCTGCGACCTGTTCCTCACCTCCCGGGGGGAGGGGTTCGAAGTCGCCGTCTTGAGCGCCAGGGGCGGGTCGATCGCCTCTGCGGCAAAGGCCCTCCTCACGCGGTCGCAGTCGGCGCTTCTCCCCACGCGCGACGCGTCCTGCCCGATCCCCCCACAGGACCCGCAGTTGCGTTTTTCCGGAAACCCGCTCTGGGACAGCTTCGCTGAACGCTGCGTCTCCTGCGGGGCCTGTTCGGTCTGCTGCCCCACCTGCTACTGCTTCGACGTGCGTGAGTACCCGGGGCTTGGCGGGGGCGGGACGAGGCTCAGGGAGTGGGACAACTGCCTGTTCGTAACCCACGGCGAGGTGGCCGGCGCGAACTTCCGGGGCACCAGGCTGGAGCGGCTCCGATACCGTTTCCTGCACAAGTACTGCGGCTTTTCCCCGCTGGAAGGAATGACCTCCTGCGTCGGTTGCGGCCGCTGCAAAAAGGTCTGCCCGGTGCAGATCGACCTGCGCGAGCTGATTGAGACCGGCCGGCAACCCGCAGCCGAACTGCCATGAACCGGGCATCCTCCGGCATCCACACCCCGTTTGCCGCCACCCTGATCGGAAGTCAGGCGCTTTCGGCCGACACCGCACTTTTCCGGGTCGCGCCGGAGGCGTCCGCACTCGAGGCGCTCTCGCGTTTCGTGCCGGGGCAGTTCGTCCAGCTCTCGGTGCCGGGCGCCGGGGAGGTGCCGATCTCCCCCGCGGACCTGCCGGGTGGGGACGGCACCCTGGAACTCTGCGTGCGCCGCGTCGGGCACGTGACCGGGCTGTTGCACACCCTGCCGGCCGGCTCCGAACTCGGCCTGCGCGGCCCGTTTGGCACCGGATTCCCGATCCGCGAGATGGCGGGGCGCCCCGTCCTGCTCCTGGCGGGGGGGCTCGGGATCGCGCCGCTGCGCTCGCTGCTCTTTCACCTGCTGCGGGAGAGCCGCGATTTCGGCGAGGTCACCCTGATGTACGGCGCCAGAGAGCCGAAGCTCATGCTGTTCAGGGAGGAACTGGCGGCCCTTGCCGCCCGGCGTCGGCTCAGGCTTTACCTCACCGTCGATTTCGCCCCGCAGGAGCCGGCCGGCAACTTTTCCTGCGCAGTCGGACTGCTCCCCGATCTTCTGAAGGGATTCAGCTTCGACGCGCAGGGCAGCTATGTCGCCGTATGCGGCCCCCCCGCACTCTACCGCTGCCTTGCCGGCGAGCTCGAGGGTGCGGGGGTCGAGGCGGAGCGGATCTTTTTGAGCCTGGAGCGCAGGATGCGCTGCGGGATCGGACGCTGCTGCCACTGCGCAGTGGGACAAAAGCTCTGCTGCACGGACGGGCCGGTCTTCCGCCTGAGCGAACTGAAACAGATACCGGAGGCGCTATGAAGAGGCCGAGGCTCGCCGTCGCGGGGCTCACCGCCTGCTCGGGGTGCCAGCTCACCCTCTTGAACTGCGAGGAGGAACTCCCGGAGATCCTCCGCAGCTTCGAACTGGTCTATTTCCCGATGGCCGAGAGCGGCAACGATCCGCAGGCGCTCTTCGATGCGGCCATCGTCGAGGGTGCGGTCTCCACCCCGGGCGACCTCGCCACCCTCTTCAGGCTCAGACACGCGAGCCGGCTACTGGTCGCCTTCGGCACCTGCGCCCTGTTCGGCGGCGTTGCCGCGATGAACAACGCGTGGTCCGGACGCGAAGAGCTGATGCGGGGGGTCTACGGAGAGGGAGAGCGTTTCGAGAGCTTTCCCCCCTCCCGTTTCAGCAACTTCGTCAGCGTCGACTTCTCCATCACCGGCTGCCCTCCGGAGAAGCCGGAGCTGATCGCCCTGCTCGCCGCGCTCCTTGCCGGCACCCTCCCCCCGACTTCCAGCTACCCGGTCTGCACCGAGTGCCGCAGCCGGGAAAACCTCTGCCTGCTACTGGAGAGAAACGAGCTCTGCCTGGGTCCCATCATCCAGGCGGGGTGCAACGCGCGCTGTCCGGCGACCGGGATCGTCTGCGAGGGGTGCCGGGGGCCGGTGCGGGAGGCGAACGTCGCGCAGGAGTTGGAGCTCCTGCTGGAGCGGGGCTTCACCAGGGAGGAGATCGAGCGGAGGATGAGCCGCTTCACACCGGAGTGGGACTATGGGCAGCGTCATTGAGATAAACCCTTTCACCAGGGTGGAGGGGCATGGCAGCGTGAAGCTCTATCTGGACGGCACCAGGGTGGAGCGGGTCGAACTCTGCCTGACCGAGTCCCCCCGGCTCTTCGAGTCGCTGCTGGTCGGCAGAAGCTATGCCGAGATCCCCGAGATCATCTGCCGCATCTGCTCGCTCTGCTCGACAATCCACAAGGTGACGGCGCTGCTGGCCGTGGAAAAGGCGTTCGGCGTCGAGGTCTCGCAGGTCACCTCCCTCAGCCGCGAACTGATCGCCACCGGCGGGCTGCTCCAGAGCCACTCGCTGCACCTGTACTGCCTGCTGCTCCCGGACCTGCTGGGGCTGCGGGGGGTGGCCGAGCTCGCGCTGGCAGCGCCGGAGCAGCTGAAGGGCGGGCTGGCCGTCAAGAGGGCGGGAAACCTGATCCAGGAGACGGTGGGCGGGAGGCTGATCCACCCGGTGAACGTCACCTTGGGGGGGCTCGGTCACAGGGTCGGCAGGGATGCCCTGTTGCAGCTCAGGGACGAACTGGAGGCGGTTCTCCCCGTCTGCCGCGAGGCGTTCCGGCTCTTCAGCGGCTCGCCTCCCCTGCCGCAGCTCCACTTGCCGTACTGCCTCGCGCTGGATCCCGCCGCGCCCCCGCTTTCCGGAGACCGGTTCCGGATGACCGGCGGCGGCAGCTTTCCCGTTGAGGCGTACCGCGACTGCCTGACAGAGAGCGTCCTCCCCTACTCGCACGCCAAGTACGCGCGCATCCTGGGGCGGGAGCCCACGGTGGGCGCGCTGGCCCGGCTGAACCTCGGGACCTCCCTCGGGCCCGGGCCGGGCGGTGCCTTTGAGACGGTCAAGGAAGAGATCGTCGCAAGGGACATCCGCGGCAACAACGTGGCCCAGGCGGTCGAGCTCTTTCAGGCCGCTGAGCGCTCGCTGGCGCTGATAGACCAACTGATCGCCATCGGCAGGGACGGGGCGGGCAACGTGAAGGTCGCAGCCAGGAACGGGCGGGGAACTGCGGCATGCGAGGCGCCGCGCGGTACGCTGATCCACAGCTACGCTTTTGACGACGCCGGAATCTGCACCGAGGCCGACGTCATCACCCCGACCTCCCTTAACCAGGGAGCGCTGTCGCGCGATCTCCTGGAACTGGCGCGCGGCATGGAGGGGGGAGACGCGTCGCAGACGGGGAACGCCCTGGAGCGTCTGATTCGCTGCTACGACCCCTGCATTTCCTGCTCGGTGCATGTCGTCAAGCTCTAGCGGTTGCGGCCATTCATGGCACCACTGCAGCTCGACGCGGGGTCAAACCCGGAAGCTGCACCGCGGGCAGCAACTGGATAAAAAAGCGGCGAAACAGACAAGTGCAGGCGATGAAAATTTTTTCACAGGCTGCTTGACAGCAAAATACGGGTTGGTAAACTAGGGAGCAGCAAACGCACGCGAGTGCGCGCCGCTCTGGAATAATCGTAGCGCATCGTTTGAGTCCCTGACTACCCTCCCGATCATGTTTTCCTGGTTTCAGCCGTGGTGAGCAAGCCCTCATTTAGCAGGGGGAAGCCTGAAGCGTCTTACCGGGGTATGTTGCGACAGAGGTCAGAAATTCAAGCAAATTCGAGCGGTATTCCGGAGCAATTTTAGATTGGCGTTATTCGGGACAACGCTGAAAGCGACTTATCTCATCCGCCAGGCGTTCACCAGCCGCTTGAAAAAGGGGGACCGAGCCGGTATCTGTCATCTGCGTGGTCGAAAACGAGCAGGCATTTGCCCGCCGCTGAGGTTTTACCGACGGATTAGCAGAAAGTGACCCGTTTTAACGCCAATGCAAGGTAAAAGGTCCATGATACCCGATCATGGACCTTTTTTTATTCCATCCCATAAGCCCCGGATCCCGGGGCAGTGATTTGCCGGGGAACCGGGCCGCTTACGGCTCGTTTCCTCGCCCTGCGACAGCCTTGTCATAACGGTGAGTTACCCTTTGGAGTTAACTCTAGGCCTATTCCACAAACTCTGTGGAAAACTCTGTGGGAAAAACCGTGTCCGCCGATCTCGAGAGGAGAAGCTTCGGCCGACTGCAGCATTTTGCCCAGAAATTAGGCAGCAGCCCCCCGGCACCCTCTATCCCTTCAGACCGGACCCGAGATCCGGGTAGAGGAGCTTGATGCCTAGTTCCCGCAGCATCTTGCCGTTGTCGACGACGCGAGATTCAGAGAAGTACGAGATCATGAGCGGCGACATGACCCGGCGTGCCTCCTCCATGGAAACCTGCGCCGGTCTCGGCAGACCCAGCGCGTCAGCCGCCGCGTTGAAGTAGCCGGTCATGGTGCCGCACGAGCCGTCACTCACGTTGAAGACGTCGCCGTCCTTTCCCCGGTCCAGGGCCGCCAGACAGATGCGGGAGAGGTCGTCGGCATGGATCCGGTTGCCGGGAAGCGACTCCTCCTCCCGCAGCACCGGCTGTCCGCCTTTGAGCTGGCTCACCGGGAGACGGTCCAGGGCGTAGATGGCGGTCACCCTCAGGATCACCACCGGCACTCCGCGCTCCCTGCCCCAGGAGCTGAGCAGGCGCTCGCCGTGCAGGCGACGTTTGCCCCTGCTGGTCTGCGGGGCGGGCTCCGTCTCCTCGGTAACGGCGCCGCCACCGCAATCGCCGTACACCCCGCTCGTGCTGATGTAGACCAGCTTTTCGGGCTCCTCCCCGGGAGGAATGGCGGCGCAGAAGGCAGCCACCCTGGTCTCCTCGATTCCGCCTCCCGGTGGGGGGGCAAGATATACGACCTCCGCACCACGGGTTGGCAGCCCCCGCAGGGTGGCGGCGTCGTCAAGGTTTCCGGTACCATGCCGCGTCCCCTCAATCCCCGCTTCGCCCCTGTTGAAGGTGCAAACGCGCACCCCCTGCGCCAGAGCGAGGGAAGCTATGCGTCGCCCGATGGCGCCGCACCCTACGATAAAAAGATGTTCCATGAAGCACCCCTTCCCGAACGGCGCTGTTAAGGTATCAGGCGCGGTCCGAACCTTCTATCTACCAGAATCCGTGCGGGGGTGCCAGCAAAAAGAGGGGCAAGCAATCTCACTCCCCTCCCCTGCTGCGAGGAAGTAGCCACCCCCTGCGGCAGGGGATCGCAGGTCTGGTTACTCGTAGGTCGGGTTAGCGCAGCGTAACCCGACACTCCACTCGATGCTTCATTTGCTGCACTTCACTTGATGCTTCATTGCGGCACGTCTTCATTTGCGGCATGTCGGGTTACGCCCTTCGGGCTAACCCGACCTACGACTCATTTGCGACTCTAGCACCATACTCTGCACTCCGCCTGCACGACCGCCGAGAGTTAATGCCGCTCTACCCCTCCAAGTCGGGTTCGAGATTGGTAAACATCCTCCAATGTGCTAAAGTTATGCATTCGGCGAGGCGCAAACAGATGAGACACCCCAAAAGGAAATATTTCCTGATGCTGCTCGTAGCGGGGTTGGCGACCGGAGCACTGGTGCCGAAGCCGCTACCGGCACCGCTGGACCTGGAGGAATACCTGGAAGCCGACGACTGGTTCCAGGCGGGGCTAGCCATGAACAGCGAGGGAAGGTTCCGGGAAGCGGCGGAGGCTTTCTCCAAGAGCATCTCGATCGAGCCCGACAACGCCCTGGCCTGGCTGAACCTGGGCACGGCGCTGGCGCTTTTGGGCGAATACCCCCAGGCTATCGACAAGCTCAGGAATTCGGTCCGGATCAACCCGAAGCTTGCCCTGGGTTACGCCAATCTCGCCGAGATCTGTTTCAGGGAGCAACGGTTTCATGAGGCAATCGAGGCGTACACCGCGCTGCTCACACTCTGGCCCGACAATGCAAACGCCATGTACAAACGTGGACTTGCCTATTTCTCGCTGAACGAGGTGGGGAAGTCACAGGCGGAGTACCTGTCGCTTAAGATGGTGGATCCGGAACTGGCCGACAAGCTGCTCCAGGTGATCAGACGGGGCGCAATCCGCTGACCGCGGAGGGAACATGCGTTATTCACCGCTTCTAACGGACCTCTACGAACTGACCATGCTGGCCGGTTACCTGGAACAGGGTATGCACGAGCGTCCGGCGGTCTTCGACCTCTTCTTCCGGCAGACTCCATACAAGGGGGGATACGCCGTATTCGCCGGTCTGGAGAGCGCGCTTTGCTACCTGGAGGAACTCCGCTTCGGCGCAGAGGACCTAGGCTACCTGGACGAGCTCAAGATGTTCCGGCCCGATTTTCTCACCTACCTCGAGGGTTTCCGCTTCAAAGGAAGCGTCACCGCACCCCCCGAGGGGTGCGCCGTCTTCCCCCGCGAACCGCTTCTCACCATCGAGGGGAGACTTGCCGAGGCGCAGTTCGTGGAGACGGCGCTGCTCAACATCATCAACTTCCAGACCCTGGTCGCGACCAAGGCAGCCAGGATCAGCCGGGTGGCCGGTGCTGCCACCGTGCTGGAGTTCGGGCTGCGAAGAGCCCAGGGGCCGGACGGCGGGCTTTCCGAGGCGCGCGCGGCCTACGTCGGCGGGGTGCGCAGCACGAGCAACGTGCTGGCGGGGAAAACCTTCGGCATACCGGTGATGGGGACCCACGCCCACAGCTGGATCATGGCCTTCCCCGATGAGTTGACCGCCTTTCGCCGCTACGCCGAGATCTTTCCGGACCGCTGCGTGCTGCTGATAGACACCTACGACACCCTGAAAAGCGGGCTCCCCAACGCGCTCACGGTCGCTGCGGAATTGAAGGCGAGCGGGCACGCCCTGGCCGGGGTACGCATCGACTCGGGCGATCTCGCCTACCTCTCCCGCCAGACGCGCGCCGTTCTCGATGCAGCGGGGTTCCAGGGGGTGAAGATAGTCGCCTCCAACGAGCTGGACGAGTACGTCATCGAGTCGATCCGGGCGGAGGGGGGGCGGGTCGACATCTACGGCGTCGGCACCCGGCTCGCCACCTGCGCCGGAGAAGGAGGCGGGGCGCTGGGCGGGGTCTACAAGCTGGTCCGGATAGGAGATGAGCCGAAGCTGAAGCTGACCAGCGACGTCTCCAAGGCGACCATCCCGGACCGAAAGAGGGTATTGCGGGCGGTCGCCCCGGATGGCTCCTTCATCCAGGACGTCCTCACCCTGGACGGCGAAGAGATCGCCCCCGGCGACCTGGTCTTCGATCCGGCAAACCCGCTGCAGAAGGTGCACATTCCGTCCGGGGCGCAGTTTATCGAGGTCAGGAGCCGCGTCATGGAGCACGGCGCGAGGTGCGCCCCGGCCCCTTCCCTGGAGGATTCGGCCGATCGCTGCGCTCAGGAGTTGCAGCGGCTTCCAGACGGATGCCACAGGTTCGTCAACCCCCACGTCTACAAGGTCTCCATCAGCGCCGGTTTGAACAAGCTGAGACTGAAGCTGTTGACCGAGGTGCAACGCATGATCTCGAGCTAGGGGCTCGCTCGTCGCAGGTCCTGGAGGTGCATGGGCGAGTCATCATTCGCCCCCTTCAGAGGTTCGAAGTGGTCCGGCACCTGCATGGGCGCCCCTACAGTCGAAAGGTTTTCACAGGGAGACCCTTTAGGGGTATCCTACTGTTGGATAATATGCACAGGGATACCTCTTGCCGGTATCCGATCGGGAGGCGGTCATGAAACGAAGAGCTGCCCTGCTTGTTGTAGATGTACAGATGGACTTCTGCCCGGGGGGCGCCCTACCTGTGCCCAAGGGTGACATGGTGGTCCCCGTCTTGAACAGGTACATCGAGATGTTCTGGAAAAGAGGTTCACCGATCTTCGCCTCCAGGGACTGGCACCCGCTAAACAGCCAGCATTTCCGGGCAAGCGGCGGCAAATGGCCGGTTCACTGCGTGCAGGGGAGCCTGGGCGCCCACTTCCACTCGGAGCTCATCCTGCCGCTTGGAACGGTGGTCATCTCGAAGGGGATGTCGATCTGGGATAACGGCTACTCCGCATTGCAGGGTGTCACCGAAAACGGCACTCCCCTTGCGATGCTGCTGCGACGCATGGAGTTGGACAAGCTCTACGTCGGCGGACTCGCAACCGATTACTGCGTAAAGGATAGCGTGCTCGACGCGCTTCGGGAGGGGTTCGGCGTGACGCTCCTGATCGACGCCATCCGGGGAGTCGATCTGGAACCTGGCGACTCCGAGCTCGCGGTGGCTGAGATGGTTGCCGCCGGTGCCGAGCTCACCGACCTGAAATCGATCGGCGGCTCCATCGAGGTGCAGGCGGCCAGTCCGGTCTGAGCGCGCCCCACTCCGGCCTGAAGCGCCGCATCGGGAAAAATCCGTTCTGACAATGGCATATGCCGTTATCATACAAAAATATGCTCACCTCAAAAATCAAATGCCGAAAGGCATTTTTTTTTGACACGACAGGCGAAACGCGCTAGATTACAGCACATTAAAATACGCCGGGCCGGGAGCCTTCGATGATTAAGACCAACAATTTGAAGATCAAAAGCATCACTCCGATCATTGCACCTACCGACCTGCGGCAGGTGTTTCCTGTTTCCGACCAGTCCGGCGCCTGCGTGAGCAGCAGCCGTGCAGCCATCAACCGGATCTTGAGGGGCGAGGACAAACGGCTCATGGTAGTCGTCGGTCCCTGCTCCATCCACGATCCCAAGGGCGCAGTGGAATACGCCGAGCGGCTGGCCGCCCTTTCCAAGGAAGTCAGCGAGGAACTGCTTCTCATCATGCGGGTATACTTCGAAAAGCCGCGCACCACCGTGGGGTGGAAGGGTCTCATCAACGACCCGGACATGGACGGCAGCCATCTGATCTCCAAGGGGCTGGGCATCGCCCGCGGACTCCTTTGCAGGGTGACCGAACTGGGGCTTCCCGTGGCGACCGAGATGCTGGATCCGATCTCTCCGGAATACCTGGCAGATCTCCTCTCCTGGGGTGCCATCGGGGCGAGAACCACGGAATCGCAGACCCACCGGGAACTGGCGAGCGGTCTCTCCTTCCCGATAGGCTTCAAAAACGGCACCGACGGCAATCTGCAGATTGCCATAGACGCCATGAAGTCCGCCCTGCATTCCCACAGTTTTCTGGGGATCAACCGGGACGGGCTCACCTCCATCGTCCAGACCAACGGGAACCCCGACGTGCACATGGTGCTGCGGGGCGGCAGCAAGCCGAACTACTCCCCGGCCGACATTGCCAAGGCTGAGGAGATGCTCGCCAAGGCCGGGTTGACACCGACGGTGATGGTGGATTGCAGCCACGGCAACTCGGAGAAGAAATTCGACCGGCAGCCTGAGGTCATGAAGAGCGTTGTGGACCAGATCGAGGCGGGGAACCGTTCCATATCCGGCGTCATGATCGAGAGTTACCTGAAGGAGGGGAACCAGCCGATGCCGGCGGATCTCTCCAAGCTCACCTACGGCGTCTCGATCACCGACAGCTGCATCGGGTGGGAGACCACCGAACAGACGCTGCGCGAGGCCCACGCAAGGCTTAAGGCCTGCGGCGGCAGGCGTCTTTCCTGACCCGGGCGAGAAGGCCGACTCTCTCCCTTTTGGCTCCCTCCACTCTCTCCCTTTTGGCTCCCTCCACTCTCTCCCCCCTTTGAAAAAGGGGGGTCGGGGGGGATTTCGCTCAGGTTGCTGATGGACTGCAGCTGGCAGCTGAATCAAATCCCCTAAATCCCCTTTTTCAAAGGGGGACTTTTGTGAGCCACTTCGAAACAAATACAGAAAAGGCCCCGGGTCAATCGCCCGGGGCCTTTTCTGTTCCAGCTGATCAGCTGCTATTTGTCCTGTTCCGCTACTTCGCCGTCACCAGGTAGAGCGGTTTGATGAAGGTGGCGTCGGTGGCAACGCGCACCTGTTCGACTACATCCGGCGGAACGGCGGAGTCGAGGGAAAGGATGACCATCGCCTCACCTTTCTTTTCACGCCGCCCCAGGTTCATAGAGGCGATGTTAATCTCGTGCTGACCGAGGATGGTGCCGATCTTCCCGATGATGCCGGGACGGTCGCCGTAGGCCAGCAGCAGCATGTGCTCTTCCGGTTTGAAATCCATCTGGTAGTCGCGCAGCTTGACGACGCGCGGCACCCCTTCGAAAAGGGTCCCGGAAACGAGCCGCTTCTCGCCCGGCCCCTCGATCGAGATGGTGATCATGTTGGAGAAGGCCTCGGACTGGCTGGACTTCACCTCCTCAACCACGATCCCCATGTTGTCGGCCACAAGCTGCGCGTTCACCATGTTCACGTCCTGCTCGACCCTACGGTTCAGGAGGGCGGCGAGGCCGCAGACGGTGATAGGCGTGCAGTCGTGCTGCGCGATGTTCCCCGTGTAGGAGAAGGTGATCTTGTTCAGGTTGGTGTCGACCAGCTGAATGATGAAGTCCGAAAGGACGTTCATCAGGTTCAGGTAGGGGCGCATCTGCCCCATCAGGGAGGCGTCGAACCTCGGGATGTTGATGGCGTTCTCGATCGGCTGCTCGTCCAGGAAATGGATGATCTCCCGGGAGACGTCCACGGCCACGTTCACCTGCGCCTCGAAGGTGTTGGCACCCAGGTGCGGCGTGACGACCAGCTTGTCGTGGGCGATCAGCTTCTTGAGGATCTCGGTGTCGGGGGGCTCCTGGCTCCAGACGTCGAATCCGGCACCCGCCACCCTGCCGGAATCCAGTGCCTCCAGCATCGCCTCCTCGTTGATGATCCCGCCGCGCGCCGCGTTGATGATGATCACCCCGTCCTTCATGGCGGCCAGTTCCTTCCTGCCGATCATGTCGCGGGTCTCGTCGGTGAGAGGGGTGTGGACCGTTATGATGTCGCAGACGCGGATCAGTTCGTCAAGCGATACCAGCTTGACGCCGAGGTCGTGCGCCCTCTTCTCCGCGATGTAGGGGTCGCAGGCGAGCACCTCGCACTCGAAAGCCTTGAGCCTGGTGGCCACGCGTCCGCCGACCTTGCCCAGACCGATGACACCTGCGGTTCTCCCCTTGAGTTCGAACCCTGTGAAAGGTGCACGTTTCCAGGCGCCGCTTTTCAGGGATTGGTTCGCCTTGGTGATATTTCGGCAGAACGAGAGCAAAAGCGCCATGGCGTGCTCGGCAGCACTGTTCGTGTTGCCAAAAGGTGCGTTCACCACGATGACACCTTTGGCGCTCGCGTAATCGACATCTACATTGTCCACGCCGACGCCGGCTCGTGCCACCATCTTCAGACTGGTCCCGGCGTCAAGCAGAGCCTTGTCCACGTTGGTGCCGCTTCTGGTGATGATAACGTCGTAATCACCAATGATTGAGTAGAGCTCCTCCTTCTTCAGTCCCAGCCTTATGTCGAGCTGCACGCGCGGATCGCGCTGCAAAAGAGCCAGTCCTTCTTGAGCCACCTCATCGGTTACGATAATTTTCATTGCCACTCCTTTGGGTATAAGGTTCGTGAACGACCGAGAGAAAAACGTTCTACGTTCTACGTTCTACGTTCTACGTTCTACGTTCTACGGATTTTTTTGCCTCTCGAATGAAGCGCCTTACCTTCTCGGGGTCCTTGCGGCCCGGCGAGGATTCTACTCCGCTTGAAACGTCCACTCCATAGGGAGCAACTTTGGCGACCGCAGAGGCGACGTTATCAGGATCGAGCCCACCGGCCAGAATAATCGGCCCGTGCGCCTTCGCCGCGATGGCGCAGTCCCAGTCAAAGCAGGCACCGGTGCCGCCGTATGAGTCGGGCGAATAGGCATCCAACAGGTATGCTGAGACGCTGTACTTACCCATCGGGACCAGGCTCTCCATGCCCCGCACCCGGAAGGCCTTCATCACCCGCCTGCGCACCAGTTCGCAGTATGACGGGCTTTCGTCCCCGTGCAACTGGACGATATCGAGTCTGCAACTGTCCGCTGTCTGATTGACAAAGTCAAGCTCCGCATTCACAAACAGTCCAACTACCTGCACGAAAGGGGGTATCCCGGCGATGATGCCTACGGCCCGCTCGGGGACGAGATAGCGCGGTGATTTCTGGTAGAAGACGAATCCGAGGGCATCAGCCCCGGCCTCCACAGCCACAAGAGCATCCTCAAGGGATGTTATACCGCATATCTTGACCTTTGTCATCGATGTATACCTTTAGAATTGCTCAACACTTTTCACATAGCCGGCTTCAGATCTGTGCAGATGCCCAAGCCCCCTCTCCCTAGCCCTCTCCCACAAGGGGAGAGGGGACTTTCAATCCCCACCCGTTCTCCCCCACCTCCCTTGGTGGGAGGGGCTGGGAGGGGCTGGGGGAGGGTGAAAGGCGCTACTCCAAGTCCCCTAAAGCGTTACCTTCGGCAATCTCTCCAGCGCCGCGCGGATCTTCTCCTCGGGATACTCGAAATCCTCAAGATTGCCGGAGAGATATGAGTCGTAGGCTGCCATATCGAGCTGGCCATGTCCGGAAAGACCGAACAGGATGGTCCTCTCCTTTCCTTCCTCTTTGGCAAGGACCGCCTCGTCTATGGCGGCGCGCACCGCGTGCGAGGATTCGGGAGCGGGGACGATTCCTTCGCTTCTGGCAAAAAGGAGCGCCCCTTCGAAACAGGAGTTCTGCTTGTACGCCTTGGCCTCGATCTGGCCGGCGTGGTAGAGCTGGGAGATCAGAGCCGACTCGCCATGGTAGCGAAGCCCGCCCGCGTGGATCCCCGGCGGCATGAAGTCGTGCCCCAGGGTGTACATCATGGTGATGGGAGCAAGCTTCGCGGTATCGCCATAGTCGAAGGCATAAACGCCCTTGGTGAGGGTCGGGCAGGAGGCAGGCTCGACGGCCAGGCAGCGCACCTGCTTGCCGCTCGCCCGGTCGGCGATGAACGGGAAGCTCAAGCCGGCGAAGTTGGAGCCGCCTCCGCAGCAGGCGATCACGACGTCGGGGTAATCCCCCGCAAGTTCCATCTGTTGCTTCGCCTCCAGACCGATCACGGTCTGATGCAGGCAGACGTGGTTCAGCACGCTCCCCAGGGCATAGTTGGTGTCGGCGTGGGTCGCCGCATCCTCGACCGCCTCGGAGATCGCTATGCCGAGGCTGCCCGGGTTGTCCGGATCATGGGCAAGTATGGAGCGGCCGGCGTTGGTGAATTCGGAGGGCGAAGGGATCACCGTTGCGCCCCAAAGCTGCATCATGCTCTTTCGGTACGGCTTTTGGCTGCAGGATATCTTCACCATGTAGATGGTGCACTCCAGGCCGAACATGGAGCAGGCGAGCGCAAGGGAGCTCCCCCACTGCCCGGCGCCGGTCTCGGTGGCAAGCCTGCGGATGCCGGCCTGCTTGTTGTAGTAGGCCTGCGGGATGGCACTGTTGGGCTTGTGGGAACCGGCGGGAGAGACCCCTTCGTACTTGTAGTAGATCTTCGCCGGCGTCTGGAGCGCCTGCTCCAGGCGCCTGGCGCGGTAAAGCGGCGACGGCCTCCACAGCTTGTATATCTCGCGCACCTGGTCCGGGATGTCGATCCAGCGCTCGGTGGACATCTCCTGCTCGATGAGCGCCATGGGGAAGATGGCTCCCATATCCTCTGGAGAGACCGGCTTCATGGTCTGAGGATTGATGACCGGATAGAGCGGCCCGGGCATGTCCGGGATGATGTTGTACCACTGTCTCGGGATGCAGCTTTCGTCGAGCAGAAACTTGGTGTTCATTACCACTCCTTTGTGGGACAGCCTCGATACGGCTGACAAACCGCCTGACCACGGCGCTAATCAGTATTCCAATGGAGCTGTTGCGTTCAGCCAAGCAGCTCCCGCAGCTTTTCGCCGATATCGTCCTCGCGCATCAGCGATTCCCCGATCAGGAAGGCGTGCAGCCCTTTTCCGGTCAGGCGCACGATTTCGTCGCGGCGCGTTATGCCGCTCTCGGCAACGATGATGCGCCCCTCGGGTATCAGCGCGGCAAGCCGTTCCGATGTGGAGATGTCCACCACGAAGCTCCTCAGGTCACGGTTATTGATGCCGATCATGCGGCAATCGGTCTGCAGCGCCGTCTCCAGCTCGCGCTCGTCGTGCACCTCCAGAAGGACGTCCATTGCCAGCTCACCGGCCAAGGCGGCAAAATCGCGGAGTTGGGAAAGATCCAGCATGGCGGCGATGAGCAGCACGGCATCGGCTCCCGCGGCGCGCGCCTGGTAGATCTGGTACGGGTCGAAGATGAAGTCCTTGCGCAAAAGCGGCAGGCTCACCTGCTCCCGGATCTGCGCCAGGTAACTCAGGTGCCCCAGGAAGAAGTGCTCGTCGGTCAGCACCGACAGGCAGCTGGCGCCGTTGTCCTGGTAGATCCGGGCGATCTCCAACGGGTCGAAATCGGCGCGTATCACCCCCTTCGAGGGGGAGCCCTTTTTCACCTCGGCGATTATCGCCGTCCAGCCGGAATTGAGCGAGTTAAGTAGCGCCGCCTCGAAGCCGCGCGGGTGATCCTCAAGATCAGAGAGCCGGGCCGTTATTTCGTCGAGCGGCACCGCAGCTTTCATTCCGGCCAGTTCATGGGTCTTGTAATCGACAATTTTTTTCAGCACATCCGGCATCTGGCTCATCGTGCGGCGCTTCCTTTTAAATAAATATTGAAAACGGGGTAGTAGGTCAGCTCCACCTGAGAAGTTTCTCGTTCCCAAGCTCCAGCTTGGGAACGCAATCGCTGTCAAAGCTCCAGCTTTGAGTCGTTGAAGCGGAGCCTTCCCAAGCTCCAGCTTGGGAACGAGATAAAATGAATCAACACCCTGCGAGCCAGGATCCTACCCCGCCTCGTTGGTGAGCAGGACCAGCTTCTCCAGCTGCCCTGCGGCCCTGCCGGAGTCTATGGTCTGGGCGGCGATCCTGATCCCCTCCATGACGTCGGCGGCTTTTCCCGCCGCGAGCAGTGCGAAGCCGGCATTCAGGAGGACGATGCGCCTCTTGGCGCCGTCGGAACCGGAGAGGATCTCTCTCACGATGGCCGCATTGCTGAGCGCATCGCCGCCGCGCAGCTCAGCCGCGGTCGATCGTTCCAGTCCGAACTGCTCAGGAGAGATGACGCTCACCTCGACAGCTTCGGGGGTCACCAGGGCGATCCGCGTCTCGCAGGCCAGGGTGATCTCGTCCATGCCGTCCAATCCGTGCACCACGAACCCTCTCTTGCAGCCGAGCTTTTTCAGGACGTGGGCGAGCTTCTCCACCAGGTCCTCCCGGTATACGCCCAGCACCTGGCAGTCCGCAGAAGCCGGATTGGTCAGCGGTCCCAGGATGTTGAAGATGGTGCGGATCCCGATCTCGCGCCTGGGGCCGATGGCGTGCTTCATGGCGCCGTGCAGCGCCGGCGCGAAGAGAAATCCGATGCCGATCTCGGCTATGCAGCGCTCCACCGTTTCTGGTGTGATGTTCAGGTTCACCCCCAGCGCTTCCAGCACGTCGGCGGAGCCGCAGGACGAGGAGACCGCCCGGTTGCCGTGCTTGGCGACCTTCACGCCGCAGGCGGAAACCACGAAGGCGACCGTCGTCGAGATGTTGAAGCTGTTGGTGCCGCTGCCGCCGGTGCCGCAGGTGTCCAGGATGGTTTCGCGGTCCAGGTTGATGTCGTCGCGGTCCAGGTCGAGCACGCTCTTCCCCACCCTGATCGGCAGGGCCCGGTCCCGCATCACCCGCGCCGCGCCGGTGATCTCGTCGATGGTCTCCCCCTTCATCCTGAGTGCGGTGATGAAGGAGGCGATCTGCGCCGGCGTGGCGCCGCCGGACATGATCTGATCCATCACCTCGATCATCTCCGACTCGCTGAGATCTTCCCGCTCGACTACCCGTGCAATTGCCTTGCGTATCATGACCGCTCCTTGCCTTGCGAGATAATGTCCGTCCGGAGGACGTCCGCCCTATTTCGACATCTGCAGAAAATTGCCCAGCAGATCCATCCCCCCCACGGTCAGGATCGACTCCGGGTGGAACTGCACNNCATCCCCATGATCTCCCCCTCGGCGACCCAGGCGGTCACCTCCAGCTCCTCCGGAAGCGACTCGCGCTCCACGATGAGCGAATGGTAGCGGGTCGCCGCAAACGGGTTGGGAAGCCCGGCGAAGAGCCCCTCCCCGTTGTGCAGGATCGGAGAGGTCTTGCCGTGCATGAGGGTGGCACTCTTGACGACTTTTCCGCCGAAGGCGTAGCCTATCGACTGGTGCCCGAGGCAGACGCCGAGGATCGGGATGCGTCCGGCGAAGTGCCGCACCACCTCTACCGAGATGCCGGCCTCCTCGGGTGAGCAGGGTCCGGGGGAAATCACCAGGCGCTGGGGTGCCAGCGCCTCGATCTCGGCAAGCGTTATCTTGTCGTTGCGAAAAACCCGCACCTCCTCACCGAGCTCGCCCAGGTACTGGACGATGTTGTAGGTGAAGGAATCGTAGTTATCTATCATCAGGAGCATGAAAAACCTCGTAGAACCTAAAGCCTGTACGGCCTTTAATCTTGGAAAGTACCCCAAGGGGAATTCAATTGGATTTCGACTGCCGAGGCAAATCCCCCCCGCCCCCCTTTGCAAAGGGGGGGGTGTTGGCGGTCAGTCAAGACCCCGCTCGGCCATCTCGATCGCCTTAACGACCCCCATAGCCTTGTTCACCGTCTCGACGTACTCGGCCGCAGGGTCCGAATCGGCCACGATCCCCGCCCCCGCCTGCAGGTGCACCTTGCCGTCCTTCACCACCAGGGTCCTTATGGCGATCGCCATGTCCATGTTGCCGGAGAAGGAGAAGTAACCGACGGCGCCGCCATACACCTCGCGCCGCACCCCTTCTAGCTCCTCGATGATCTCCATCGCCCTCACCTTGGGGGCTCCGGAAAGGGTCCCCGCGGGGAAGGTGGCCCGCACCACGTCAAAGGCATCCTGCCCCCCTGCCAGTTCCCCCTGCACGTTGGAGACGATGTGCATCACGTGCGAGTAGCGCTCGACCACCATAAGCTCTGAGACCTTGACGCTTCCGGTCCTGCAGACGCGCCCCAGGTCGTTTCTCCCCAGATCGACCAGCATGACGTGCTCGGCGCGCTCCTTGGGATCGGCAAGCAGCTCCTGCACCAGGGCTTCGTCGGCGGCCGGTGTGGCGCCGCGCGGACGGGTGCCGGCGATGGGGCGCAGCTCGACCAGGTCCCCTTCCTTTCGCACCATCACCTCCGGCGAGGCGCCGACCACGACGGTCTGGTCCAGACGGAGGAAGAACATGTAGGGTGAAGGGTTCAGGGTCCTGAGAGCCCGGTAGATGTCGAAGGGATCGACGGTGAGCTCTCCGGAGAAGCGCTGCGACAGCACCACCTGGATGATGTCGCCGCTTCTTACGTACTCCTTGGCCCGGGTGACCCAGCTTTCGAACTCTTCGCGCTTCACGTTGGAGGAGAGTTCCACCCTCCCTGCTGCCGGCTGTTTCGGCGCGGCGGTAAGCGGGGCCTTCAGGCGCGCGATCAGCCCTTCGATCTTGCCGACCGCTTCGGCGTAGGCGGCCTCCGGGGTGGTCGAGCCGTCCAGGTGCGCGTTGGAGACCACCTTGATCTTCTGGCTCAGGCTGTCGAAGATGAGGATGGTGTCGGTGATGATGAAATAGGCGTCGTACGCCCCGATCTTGCTCGGGTTCTGGTCCGGAAGCGCCTCGAAATGGCGCACCGAGTCGTAGCCCAGGTAGCCTACGGCGCCGCCGAAGAAGCGCGGGATGCCGGGGACTTCGACGGGCTGGTAGCGGGCCATGAAGTCGCGGATGTAGTTCAGCGGATCGGCCACCTCGACGCGCCTCACCTCGCCCCCCTCCACGATCTCGACCCAGCTCTCCTTGCCGCGGATCACCACGGCGGGGGAGGATCCCAGGAAGGTGTAGCGCCCCCACTTCTCGCCCCCCTCGATACTCTCCAGCAGGAAGCCGTAGCGGCCGTCGTCGATCTTCTTGAAGGCTCCAACCGGCGTGTCCAGATCGGCCAGGATCTCCCTGTAGACCGGAATCAGATTGCCTTTGGCGGAGAGGGTTTGGAATGTCGCGTAGTCAGGGTGGTACATGGGGCTCCTTGATTGGTGCCAAGGTTGTGGGGGTTGATGGGGCTGTTGCGCGATTTCCTTGCCGTGCAACGGGTTTAGCCCATCTTTATTAACATACGGGGAAAAAAGTGTCAATAAACCGTGAAAAGAACCGTGAAAGGAACCGTGAAAGGTGAAGGGTGAAGAAAGCAGGAGCATCAACATTAGGTTTTGCATCTATTCACCTTTCACCTTTCACCCTTCACTTTTTTCAAAACACCCTTGAAATATCGGGGGGGAGTGATTAGGTTGCAGAGAGGCTTACCAAAAAGTGCTTAAAAGGAGAAGAACAACACATGGCCAAAACCGTAAAGAAGTTCGAGACCGAGGTCCAGCAGCTCCTGGACCTGGTGATCCACTCACTCTACTCCAACAAGGAGATCTTCCTGCGGGAGCTGATTTCCAACGCGTCTGACGCCATAGACAAGGTAAGGTTCGAGTCCCACTCCAACATGGAGCTTCTGGAGGGGAACGCGGACTGGAAGATCAAGATCAGAGCCGACAAGGATGCCGGGACCCTGACCGTGAGCGACAACGGCATCGGCATGAGCCTGGACGAGGTGGCCGACAACATCGGCACCATCGCCAAATCGGGGACCCGCAGTTTCGTGGCGAGCCTCAAGGAGCAGAACCTGGCGGACAACCCGGAGCTGATCGGACAGTTCGGCGTCGGCTTCTACGCCTCCTTCATGGTGGCGGACAAGGTGCTGCTCACCACGCGCAAGGCCGGCGAGAAGCAGTTCGGCTGCCGCTGGGAATCGACCGGCGACGGGAGCTACACCATCGAGGAGTGCGAGAAGGAGACGCGCGGCACCGAAATCGTGCTGCATCTCAAGGATGAGATGAAGGAGTATCTGGATGAGTGGCGCATCCGCTCCATCGTCAAGAAATATTCGGATTACGTGCAGTACCCGGTGGTGATGGACGTCACCCGCAGCGAGCCGGTGAAGGATGCGGAAGGGAAGGTGATCGAGGGTGGCGGCAACATCGACAAGACCACCGAAGAGACCCTGAACTCGATGAAGGCGATCTGGACCAGGTCCAAAAACGAGATCACCGAGGAGGAGTACCAGGAATTCTACAAGCACATCTCCCACGACTACGACAAGCCCCTAAGCACGATCCACTACTCGGCCGAAGGGGTGAGCGAGTTCAAGGCGATCGTCTACATCCCGTCCCACAAGCCGTTCGATCTCTTCATGCGGGACCACAAGAAGGGTGTGCACCTCTACGTGAAGCGGGTCTACATCACCGACAACTGCGAGGCGCTCCTCCCGGACTACCTCCGCTTCATCAAGGGGGTGGTCGACTCAAGCGACCTGCCGCTCAACGTCTCCCGCGAGATCCTGCAGGAAGACGTGCAGATCAAGAGAATCCAGAAGAGCCTGGTCGGCAAGATCCTCTCCACCCTCGCCGAGATGAAGGAAAAGGCCCCCGAGGAGTACCTGAAGTTCTACTCCGAGTTCGGTCCGGTACTGAAGGAAGGGATCCACTTCGACCACGCCAACAAGGAGAAGATCCAGGACCTGCTCCTTTACGAGAGCTCCAAGACCGAGAACGGCAAATACGTCTCGCTCAAGGAATACCTGGAGCGCATGCCGGAAGGGCAAAAGGAGATCTACTACATCACCGGCATGTCGCGCGCCTCGGTAGAGAACTCCCCCTACATGGAGGTGTTCCGCAAGAAGGATTACGAGGTCCTCTACATGACGGACCCGGTCGACGAGTGGGTGGTGCAGACGGTTACCCATTACAATGAGAAACACCTGAAGGCGATCGACAGGGGCGACCTGGAGCTCGATTCCGAGGAGGAGAAGAAGGCCCACGAGGCGAAGACGGAAGAGGCGAAGAAGGAGTACGGCGGCGTCATCGCCTACATCCAGGAAACGCTCAAGGAAAAGGTCAAGGAAGTGCGGCTATCGTCGCGTCTTACCGAGAGTGCCTGCTGCCTGGTCGCCGACGAGATGGGGCTGAACGCCAACATGGAGAAGATCCTGAAGTCGATGAACCAGGAGGTTCCCGAGGCGAAGCGCATCCTGGAATTGAACCCGGACCACCCGATCATGCAGGTGATGACGGCCATGTACGAGAAGGACAAGGAAAACGCGAAGCTTGCCGATTACTCCGAGCTTCTCTTCGACCAGGCGCTGCTGACCGAAGGGACCCCGATCAAGGATCCGCTTCGCTTCACCAAGCTGGTAAGCGAGCTGATGGTGGCGAGCGCGAAGTAGCTCATGTGAATGAATCAAAAGGGGGGCGGATCAGTGATCCGCCCCCCTTTTTGTACCGTACCCTCCAATCCCTCAAAAGCTCCCCTGACCGCATTACATGCCCAGCAGAAGAATTCGCCTTGCAAATCGTAACCTGACGGGTTACATTTTCCCATGATCAAGTCATTCAAGCACAAGGGGTTGCAGCGCTATTATGAGTCTAAGGAAAGGAGAAGTAACCATGATGCATAACCCTCCTCACCCCGGCGAAACAATTCGTGCACTATGCCTTGAACCTCTGGAACTATCGGTCACGGAGGCAGCCAAGGCTTTGGGTGTCAGCCGAAAGGCTCTCTCTTCGCTAATTAACGGCCGAAGCGGCGTAACCCCGGAAATGGCGGTGCGCCTTTCGATAGCCTTTGATACGACTCCGGAAAGCTGGCTGATCCAGCAGATGCAGTACGATCTCTGGAAGACCACACAAAAAGGTGCACTGGAGGGAGTACAGAGGCTGTCAAGAGCTGCCTGAGCAGCTACTGAACAGTCACTGCCTGTTCCAGGATCTCCCGCAGCTTCCCGCTCATCTCGCCGAGCTTGTACGGTTTGTTGATGAAGCCTGCGACTCCCTTGCCGACAAACCTCTCGCTCACCTCCTGCTCGTTGTAACCGCTGGAAATGATGACCCTCACCTCGGGGTTGAGCCGGCGCAGCTCCCGGAATGTCTGCTCTCCGTCCAGCTGCGGCATGGTGAGGTCAAGCAGCACGCAGACGATCTCGCCGTTTTGCCGCGCAAATACGTCGACCCCGTCCCGGCCATTGGAGGCGGTCACCACGCTGAAACCGAGCTCCTGCAGCATGTCTCGACCCACCTCCCGAATGGTCTCCTCGTCGTCGACCAGAAGCACCGTCCCGCTCCCCTGCCAGAGGGTTTCCTCTGCCGATGACGCCGCCTGCGGGGCCGCCCTGGTCGGCAGGGCGGGGAAAAGCAGCCGGAAGGTGGTCCCCAGACCCTTTTCGCTGTAGATCTTTATGGCGCCCTTGTGCCCCCGCACGATCCCCAAAACGGCGGCCATGCCGAGTCCGCGGCCGGTGAATTTCGTGGTGAAGAAAGGATCGAATATCTTCATCATGATCTCCGGATCGATGCCGCAGCCGGTGTCGGCAACCTCCAGCACCAGATACGGCCCTTCGGGAAGACCCTCGTCTATCCAGATATCGGACAGGTATGCCCTGTCGCACTCCAGGTAGCTTGTTTTGACCGTGATCACCCCGCAGTTGTCGCCGATCGCCTCGGAGGCGTTGATCACCAGGTTCAGGACGACCTGACGCAGCTGGGTGGCGTCGCCGCTTATGGCCGGCAGCCCCTTGGCGAAGTCGTAGCTCAGCACCACCTTCTTCGAGATGGAAACCTCCAGCATCTGCACCATCTCTTCAACGACCCGGGTCAGGTCCAGCTCCTCGATGAGGAAGCGCCCCTTTCCCGAGTAGGCCAGCATCTGACGAGCGAGGTCCGCGGCCCGGTTGGCCGCCTGCTCGATCTGCATCAGGTTGTCGCGGGCAGGCGATTCAGGTTCCACCCGCATCAGGGCAAGATCGGCGTTGCCCATCACCACCATCAGGATGTTGTTGAAGTCGTGGGCGATGCCTCCGGCAAGAACGCCCAGGCTTTCCAGCTTCTGGACGTGCAGCATCTGCGCCTCCATGAGCCGCTTCTCCTGCTCAAGGCGCTTCTTTTCCGAGACGTCGACCGTGATCAGCATCAAGTGCGCAGTTCCGTCCACCTCGAACCTGGAAAAGAAACAGTCGAGATCGACCGGCTTCTCGAAGCTTGTCGTGAAGGAGGTTTCTATTTGCCGCGTCGTCGAGTCGAGCAGGACCTTTTCGGCGATCAGATCGAGCCCGGCCCTGCGCCAGGAATTGAGCCTCCTGAAGTTCTGGGCGCGCAGCTCGGCCGTGGTGCCGCCGACCATCTCCGCAACCGACCTGTTCGCCATGACGCAGTCGCCGCTTTCCCCGTCATAGACCAGCACGCCGGTGGGCGAAGAGGCGAGCAGCGATTCGATGAGGGCGAGCGCCTTGTCGCGGGATTCCTCCACGGCCTTTCTTTCCGTGATGTTTTCATATACGCCGAGTACCCCGTACACCTCGCCCTTCTCGCTGTTGAGCGGGACCTTGGTGGTGTCGACCCAAAGCCTGGCGCCGCTGGCCTGCAGCTGCTGTTCGATGATGTGGTACTTGGGGCGGTTGCCCTCCATTACCGCCCGGTCGTCGCGCCGGTAGGCCCGGGACTCCTCCTGGAGCCAGGGCAAGTCATAGTCGGTCTTGCCGACAATGCCGCTCGGATGCTCGATCCCCGCTGCCCGCGCAAAGACGATGTTGCAGCCGAGGTAGACGCTGTCGCGGTCTTTCCAGAAGACCGACTGGGGGATGGAATCGATGATCTGCGCCAGCATGTTGTGACCCTGGCGCAGTCTCTCCTCGGCCCGCTCGCGCTCGGCAAGCTCGCGGGTCAGCTGTGCGTTGGCCTGAAAAAGCTCGGCAGTGCGCTCCGCCACGCGCAGTTCCAGTTCGTCCTTGGAGCTGCGCAGCGCATCCTCCGCCTCTTTTTCGCGCCGCCACCGGAGCAAGACCAGCCGCGACAAAAGGAGCGTGACCAGGACGAAGATGGCGACCAGGGTCGACATACGGGCAAGGTCCCGCTTCCAGGGGATGAGGTAGTCGTTGGCAGCCAAAGAGACGCTGATGTAAAGGGGGTAACGTGCGATTCTGCGGAAGGAGATGCGCCTGGCCGTATTATCCGAACTGGTCGTGGTGTAGAAGGTCCCGCTCTGATCCCCTGCCGCGATCCGTTTCCGGAACTCCGGCGACACCGGTTTGCGACCGATGCTGCCGGCTATCCCTTTGGTCTCCGGCTGGCGGACGATACTCCCCATCTCCCTGTCGCGCAGGACAATGCGACCCCCGCGGCCGACGTCGATCGAGGAGAGGATGGTTCGGATCCGCTCCAGTTGGATCGGGCCGTAGACCACGCCGCCGAAGGAGCCGTCCGGATCATTGACCCGCCTGGCGACGATGAGCACCCACTTCCCGCTGATGCGACCGACCATCGGTTTGGATACCACCAGCCCCGCCTTCGGGTCCTCGCGCAGTTGCAGGAAATAGTCGCGGTCGGCGACACTTTTCCCTGCTCCGGCCACGACGCCGGTACCGTATATGATGGCACCACGCGCATCGGCCACCCGGAGGCTGTCCAACTCCGGGATACGGGCATGTTCACGGGCTATGAAGGCATTGATCGACTGGGCCTGGATCCCGCCATGCAGGCGCGCCCTCTCCACTTCATCCACCACGGAAAGCAGAGCTACATTCGAGGTGTCGATCATGCCTGCGATGCTGTACACCAGCATCTGCGACAGGTTCTCGGTTTGAACTGCCGCACGTTCCTCACACTGGAGCCGGCTCTGGCGCAGAGAAATCAGCGCCAGGGCGACCACGAAAAGATCGACCAGCAGCACCACAGCCACAAGCCAGACCATGAAGACTCTGGCGGATTTTTGGTATATTTCCGGGACATCCGTCATGCTGTTATTCCTCGCAGGCTGCAGTCGGCAAGGGCTTCCCTGCCCACCGATTGCCTCCCGGGTTGAACCCTACAAGAGGTTTCTGCGCCGCCCGATTTACCTATCGGAATCCGGCCACCAATCATTAGGGAAATAATTCTGGCTACACATGAAGGAGGTTTCCCGAGGTCAAGGCGGTAAGAGAAGGGAAATGGAGGCATGGGGGAATTGGAGATTCGAGGCAGGCCAGTGCAGACGGGACAGAGACGCCGTTAAGGGGAAAACTTCGTCCCATTGAACCGGGAGGATCGTAAGGGGCGCAGTTGAGTGGCCGTAAAAGAGGGCTGGCGGTGCGCCGGACAGCTATGCCGTCTTGCCGTACAGGCTTTCGCTGCTTTGGAACGCTCTCTGGACCCGCGTCAGCAGACCGATTTCCTTCACCGGTTTCAGGACGAAATCGAAGAAGCCCTTCTCGAGCGCCTCCTTTTCCTCGTCCGGGGTGGCTGCCGCGGTCATCAGGATGACCGGCATGTAGCGGAATTCGGGAATGTTCTTGATGGCGAACAGGAACTCGTAGCCGCCCAGTTTCGGCATCACCTTGTCCGTTATCACCAGTTTGGGCTTCATGGAGAAAATCTTGCTGAAGGCATCCATCCCGTCTACGGCCGTTTCCACCGTATACCCCTGCTTGTTCAAGATCCTCGCCACCATTTCGCGTACCAGCATGTCGTCTTCGACGAGGAGAATGGTTTTGGCAGCAGGCTGCACGATCGCCTGTCCCAGATAGTGGCGCGCGATGGCACGGTTGATCTCGGTGCGGGTGGAGACATAGAGGACCAGCTTGACGTTGTGCTGTGAGGAGATTTCCTCGAAGAGGCTCTCCGTGGTGGGATCGGCGACTGCCAGCCCGAGCCTGCCGTCATCCAGCTTCAAGGGGAAAATGGTGTTTTTCACCGCCTGTTCCAGCGGGATAAGGCGCAGCACGGGAGCGGGATAGGAGTACTTGGCGAAATCGGCAATCTTCCTGCACCGATACTGGACCGCAAGGGCCTCTGCCAGCTCCTCGGGGGTGATCAGGCCGATTACCTCCAGCAGTTCGCCCACACGTATACCCTTGCACTTGGCGTGGGCAACCAGCCGCTGCACCGAAACCTCTGTCAGCAGTCCCTGCTCGACGAAGATCTCACCCAGCGGTTTCCGGGCCGGAGGTTGGGGTGAAGAGCTGAGAGTCTTGATGTCGGCTGCCATGATTTGTATCTCCTGCCTTTAATGCAAACCAGCTATTTTGGGAGGGAAAACAGATTTAACCTGCCGCCGGGTTCAGGCAGCCCGGCTGTATTGGAGCCTTCCGGCCTTGCCCGGCATGCGCGGTGTCCGATGCCGGAACTGCAGCACCGAACCCTCATAATGAGAGGGGACGGGCAGGAAAGTCAATGATTATTTTCCGGAGCCGCAAGGAGCTTCGAGTCAGGTTGTCTGACACTTTCAGGAGGTGAGGATTTCGTTGGCGAGCTCGTTGCGGTCGTCGTGACTGCGCGGAAAGTGATGAGCGAGCTCACTGCCGCACTCGGCGACGACCCGGCAAAGTGTCTCCGCAGCCCTGCCCGACCGGATCCCCGCGGCCAGTTCGCCGGCAAGGGTCTGCCAGTAGCCGGGGGGGATCTTTTCGTTGATGCCGCGGTCGCCCAGAATCCAGACCTTATGCTCCAGAAGCGAGATGAAGATGAGGATCCCGGTCTCCCCTTCGGTACGGTAGAGCCCATTCTCGTAGAAACCTATCAGCGCCCTGGCACGCACGGCCTCTGCCTGGCGTCGCGGCCCGGCAAAGGAGATCTTTAGCCGGGGAAAGCGACGAAACAGCGTGAGGGCAGGCAAAAACAGCAGGCAGACCAGAGGGATGTAGGTCCAGATGGTTACATGATGGGTAAGCACGCAGATGATGACGGCAACCAGCCCAGCCAGTAGCAGCGCTCCCAACTGTTCCGCCTCCAAGTAACGGTCACTTTCCGGCACCACCATGATGGCGATCTCTCCGCTGCTCCTGCTCTCTGCGTCAGCCACAGCGGCCAGGATCTTTTGCTTCTCCGCATTGCTGAAGAAATCAGTCGAAATTGCTGCCACGGATTTATCCATCACCAGTCTCCCGAGGCGCCGCCGCCGCCGAAACTGCCGCCCCCTCCCGAAAACCCGCCGCCACCAAACCCGCCGCCGCCGAAGCCGCCGCCGCCGAAGCCGCCGAAAAAGGGCCCTCCGCCCCGGGAGCCACCGCGTCCCCCGACGGAGAACAGAAACGCCAGGAACAGGCCCAGCAGGAAGCCTGCAAAGGCAAGCAGCCCTAGCATGAACAAAGGAACAGCCGAAAAGGAGAGAGCAGCGGCAATCGGCAGCCCGACCGCGCCCGCGATTCCGCCCAGCAGCTTTGATATCCCTCCGAGAAACACCGAGGCCACCAGGACAAAAATCAGCAGGGTGAAAATCGGATTGGCCCCCTTTTTACCCTCCCTGATGTCGCGGGGTTCCGCCGTGTATTCACCTCGCACTGTGGCCATGACGGCGTGTACAGCTGCCACGATGCCGGTGTCGAAATCGCCGCGCTTGAAGGCGGGGGAGATCTCGTTGCGGATGATGCGTCCGGAGGTCAGGTCGGTGAGCTTTCCTTCCAGGCCGCGCCCAACCTCGATACGGATCTTGCGGTCATTCTTCACGACCAGGAGCAGGGCTCCGTTGTCCTTACCCTTCTGGCCGATCTTCCAGGCCTCCACGACCCGGATGGCGTACTGCTCAAGAACCTGCCCCTCAAGGGTTGGGATGGTCAACACCACGATCTGGGTGGAGTCGCTCGCCTCGAAGGCTGCCAGTTCCCGCTCCAGCTGCTGCACCGCTTCGGGAGAGAGCATTGCGGCATAGTCGTTCACGTAGCCGCGCAGGGCGGGAACCTCTTCGGCTCCGCTGCAAAGCGATGCCAGGAAAACAAGACCGAGCAGAAAAAGAAGAATCTTCCTCATTACCAAACCTCTGCTTGCCGATGGCTCCATTCCACACCCCAGCCTGATTACCGCCAATCTTCCGCTGTTCAGGTCCCTCCCCCTTCAAGGGGGAGGTCAGGTGGGGGATGGGGCTGTTTTTGCGCCGGAACTACCCCATCCCCACCCCTACCCTCCCCTTGAAGGGGAGGGGGTTTTGTAGCGGAAGATCAGCGCTAATTTGCTTAAGTTAAAGATCATTGCTGACCTTCCGCCGCATAAGCCCCCTCCCCTCGGCTACCACCTTGGCTCAGAACTTCACCTTGGGTGCCACCTTCGCCCCCTCGTCGGCCTTGAACGGCTCCTTGCGGGCCAGATGCAGGAGCAGCGAGTTGGTCAGCGAGTTGGGGAAGCTGCGGATCGTCGTGTTGAAGTCCTGGACCGCCTGGTTGTAGCGCACCCTCGCCACGTTGATCCTGTTCTCGGTCCCCTCCAGCTGGTTTTGCAGGTCCATGAAGTTCTGGTTCGCCTTCAGCTCTGGATAGCGCTCCACCACCACCATCAGGCGCGAAAGCGCCCCGCTCAGTTGGGACTGTGCCTGCTGAAAGTTTTCCATGGTCTTCGGGTCGTTGACCGCGTCCCGGGAAACCTGCATGGAACCGACCTTGGCCCGCGCCTCGGTGACGGCGGTGAGAGTCTCAGCCTCGTGCTTCGCGTACCCCTTCACCACCTCCACGAGGTTGGGTACCAGGTCGGCGCGGCGCTGGTAGGACGCCTCAACGTCCCCCCATGCGGCGAAAACGGCCTCTTCCTTGGCCTGCATGGTGTTGTAGCCGCAACCGGACAGCCCCGCCAGTGTCAATAAAGCCAGCAGCAAAAAGGAAAATCTCTTCATGGTATCCTCCGTGTCAATTGCATGCCCCAATGATAATCACTGAAGCGGTAAAAGTCATCTTTTGAAGGGAAAAAAAGAGTATGAGGAGATACCGGGAACAGAGAGAGCCGGACGGTGTGAGAGTAGTCTCGCCCCATCTCCACTGAACGCCTGCTCACTCTCCTCCCCCCGTAGGGGGGAGGTTGGGAGGGGGGAAGGTTGCGGCTGTAGCGCAAAACCGGGCCCGGCTCCCCCCTCCCTACCCCTCCCCCTCCGGGGGAGGGGACATTGCGCCGGTTTCTGAAAGAGAGCCTGATTAGCAACGATCTTCCGCTACCAACAACTCTCCCTCCCCTTCAANNGGGGATGGGGTAGAGTCTGCGTCAGGGCACAACCCCATCCCCCTCCTGTCCTCCCCCTTGAAGGGGGAGGGACGTACAGCGGATGATCATTGCTGATCAGGAAGGAGGGGGCTATTACGGGAAATAGCGTGCCCCGTCCACCAGGGTCCGGTAGGCCAGGATGAACAGGGCCGCGTTCCAGGACTGCCGCGGCATCCCCATCGGCTCGCCGGTGCGCCCCTGAAACCACTCGTTGAACTCCCAGTCGTTGACCCGGTTCGCCAGCGCGAGCCTTTCCAACTCCCGCCAGGCGTCCTTCTCTTTGCCAAGCCGTGCCAGAAGCATCACCCAAAAGCCGCCGACAAAGGGCCAGCTCCCGCCGTTATGGTACTGCCAGGCGAGGTTCTGCCGGTGCCGTTGCATGTAGAGGCGCCACAGGGCCGTCTCCTGCCCGATCGGGATCCCGACCACCCGGATCGGATGCGGTTCGTTGGCCTTCATGGCAAGCAGATTCGACACGGCTTTGCCCGCTGTCGAGGCATCGCCGAGGCCGACCAGATAGGCGAGGATATTGCCGAAGATGTCGATCTCTTCGCCCCAGACGGAGAAATTGACGAAGCTCAGGTAAAAAGGGGAAGGCTTGCACCGGTTGCGGATGTAGTGCATGAGCAGGCGGGCCCTTCTGTGTTCCGGGACCACGCTACCGAAGGGCCAGAAGAGGAGGTTCGCGTAATCACGGGTCTGCGGGGCGCTCGGCATGTTGTAGAGCTTCTTGGTCCAGTACCAGAGGACATTGCTGTAGAGGACGAATCCGGACCTCGGCATTATGTCGGCCCAGTCGCTCGCCTCGTTTTGCTGCAGCAGATACCAGACCTGGTGTTCCTGGCACTGGAGCCAGCGCAGCGCCAGCGCCACCTGCGGCGCGAGCTCGTTTCCGAGCCGGCTCTCGGGCAACTGGCGGTCCATGAAACGGATGGCGATCAGCCACCAAAGGGTGGCATCGATACAGCCGGCATACCAGAAATCGACCTCCCCCAGTTCCGGCTTGACGTACTTAGGGATCTGGCCGTTAGGCGCCTGGTACTTGGCCAGGGTAAAAATGCCGTCCCGCGCGGCCCGGATCAGGTCCGCCTCGCCGGAGGCCACCATGCCGAGCGCGCAGATCGAGGCATCCCGTCCGAAAATGCCGGCGTAGTGCCGCCCCACCGACTTCTTGTTCCGCACGCAAGCAAGCACGCCGCCCGGCGTGGTATTCTCGCGCAGGAGGCCGACCGCCTCACGGTAACACTCTTTCAGCAATTCCCTTCTCACTGTCCGCAACTCCTCCCCCTGTCCCGATCGATGGAGTCGGGAACGGGACCGGAAACAAGACGGCCGTCTTCATTTCGGCGCTGTGCCGTCTCGCAGCTCCGCGTGCGGCCCGGTTTCCAGAAAGGCGGCATTCTCCAGCAACTTGTCCCATAGGATGCGCCAGGTTTGCCAATCATGCCCCCCTTGCGCGGTAACCACCTGCCCCGCGGGGAGCAGGGTTCCGAACAAGCGGTTGGTTGCAGCAAAGCGATCCTCACTGCCAAATCCGAGAAAGACCCGGCCCGCGATCTTGTTGCCGGCTGCATAGGAGGCGAGCTTCTGCCATATTTCCCGGTCCGTATCATGCCCCAGGACGGCGCCCGGCTGCCATTTTGCCAGACCGCCTGCCCCGGCAATCTCCTCAAGGAGGGAGCCCTCACCAAGGTACGGGGCCAGCACGCATATCCCTGTGACGTCTTCGGGATAGGTCGTATCGTACATCATCGCTCCCAGCCCGCCCATGGAGATGCCGACCAGCCAGATGTTGTCGTAGCCGCGCTTTTTTGCCGGCCCGACGATGTCCTCCCTAAGCCTGAGCGGCAGGGTTCGATCCTGATAGTAGCCTAGGTGTGCTTCAACTCCAATGACATCCAGGTCACGACGCTTCTGGAGCAACCCCTGCACCAGTCCCTCATCGCCGAAACTGCGCGCGCCACTGCCCCGGCCGGGAAGAAATACCACCAGGGTGCGGCGCTGCATTGCGGCTGAGTGCTCGAAATAGACAGATTCGATAGGGACCTTAGTGGCAGGAACACATGAGGCAAGAGACAGGAACAGGAGCAAACGGAGGAAAAGCATCAGATGACGGTTCATGGCTCCCCGCGCGCTAAAATCAGCTGGAATTGGCAGTAAACTGGATGCCAAGAGCTTATCAGCATGCGCTAAAGAAACAACAGTAAAAATGCGGAAGCAGGTACCCGACCCATTACATGAAAGCTGGAGCAACTTCGCCGCTACTGGATCCACTCTTCCCGTCATTTACTGGCAGGTTAACCATTGACTACGCTGAGCTTGGAACTTTCCACGCACAACTTGCAAAGCTCCTCAATGATCTGACGTTGGCTGGCACTGATCCCCTCCAGCTCTGGCAACTTGTAGGAGTGGTCGCAACAACGACATAGCATACCCAGATCGAGCAACAAATCGTGATCTTCCATGACAATGTGCTCCTTTGCATTTTAGTAAATGAGCGCTAATGTGTCATAACTAACACAGGTAAGATAAAGAAGCAACAGTTATATAGGTTGATCTAGCCACAAAACCTCCCCCCTCCCTCACCGCACGCCCTATCCGTCTCCAGAAAACTCCCCCTCGCCCTCCGGGAGCACTGCCATTTAAGTTAAGGTCAGNNGCCCACCATCAGGATGCGGTTGTGGTGGGCACGGCCCACCCTACCTCTCATTCCCTTAACTTAATGGCAGTGCCCTCCGGGAGAGGGTCGGGGTGAGGGAGCTTCCGGTTCTCTGGTACTCAATCGCAATAACCTCTTCCGCGTTATTGCTTCGTAGCCGCTCATCGCCGAGGGCACCGCCCTCACCCCTGCCCCTCTCCCGAAGGGCGAGGGGATATGGACGGAGGCTTGGTCGTGAGTGGCGCAATAATCAGGAGTGCTGTGGTCCACTGGAGGTGGCTTCTTCGAGATGGCTGCTTTTAGAAGATGGCTGTTGACAGGGGGGAACGGTTTTCGGAGCTGACTCTTTCTTCTGGGGACCAATCTGGCTGGCTAAGGCTCCGTACCTGCTTTGCTGGTCAAAGCAGGTACGGATTCCGTCACCTTTTGGCGAGAACCCGACTTTTCTTGGAGGGGGTCGTCTTGCAGGTTTCAGCCTTGGCAACACGCGGGGTGAGACGAGCGACACGGCGGCCGGCACCGGCTTTCGCCAATGCTCTCTCCGCCCTGGCGGAACGATGATGGGCGCGGCTTTGGAACTTCAACCTGGTCTGTGCCTTGGCAACCAGCTTCCTGGCGCCCGAAGAAGCCACCTTGACGGGAGCTGCAACCTTAACCGCCTTGGCGCTGACTGCGGCCTGCTCCCATTGCTCAGTCAGTCCCGCAACGAGGTCCGGCATCTTCAGATCGGCAACGGCAAAGGTGGAGATATCCCTGCGCAGCTGGTTGAAGCTCCTGGTATCACGGTAGTTGACCCGTCTGGTCAGCATGATCACGAACAGGTCCTGCTGGGGGTCTATCCAGATCGAAGAACCGCTATAACCTGTGTGTCCAAAGGAAGCCCCGGAGAAATAACTTCCTTTCGGAGCCGAAAAGGCCGACTGCATATCCCATCCAAGGCCGCGGAGCACTCGGCCATCGTTGCAAAGATAGGGGGTGGTCATTTGGGCCACCACCTGCTCCGACAAAACACGCCGGTCGTCGAGCACCCCGCCGCCGAGTATCAGGCGGGCATACCGGGACAGATCGTATGCGGAGCTGAAAAGACCTGCGTGTCCGGCAACACCACCCAGACGACGCGCGTTGGGATCCTGCACAATACCGGCGCTGAATCCGGAGGTCGGTGCGATGCTGAAGGCAGGATCTGCAGGCGGCAGGAACATGGTTTCCCGTGTCCCGAGCGGCCGGTAGATCTCCTCCTGGCAAAATTGGTCCAGAGTCTCGCCCGAAACGCGCTGGACCACCTCCCCCAGCAGGATGAAGTTGATATCGGCATAACGGAAGTGGTTGCCGGGACGCGGCTGCTGAGCAGCTGCCTTGCTGACCGCGCTCTGCATCGACTGCTCGGAACTCACCGTGACGTCTTCGAGTCCCGAGGTGTGGGTCAGCAGATGGAGAATGGTTATCTGAGCATCGGCAAACTCGGGAAACCAGCGCGACAACGGGTCGGTCAGGTTAATCCTCCCCTCATCCACCAGTTTCATCACGGCCGGAGTAGTGGCAATCACCTTGGTAAGCGAGGCGACATCGAAGACGGTTCGCTCGTCAAGCTGCGGTGATCCGGCAGCCGGATTGAGCTGCCCCCTGGCCGAAGTGGAGATAATGCCATCGCGGTTGCCGATTACCACAACGCCGCCGGCTATCAGGTTCTGCGAAATGGCACGATCCAAAATTACGTCGACGGTGGGGGAACTGGCTGCGACCGGCAGCTCGTCCGAGGCACGCAGCAGCGCCGGGGAAATCAGCGGGGTCAACATGAGGAGTACAAATGGAATGATCAGGCGCACGAGATACCTTTATTGTTTTAGGAAGCGACTTGCGAACTAACGTTCGAGCGAGGACTGCAAACCATTGCATTAAAGGTCAAAAATTATTCGACGCCAACCTTGCACTGTATGTTGATGATCAAGTTCGTTGCAAGATACTCTATTAATCACAAAAGGTCTGTGACCTACATCACCATTTTCCATGACTGGACAAATAAAGCCTCTGCGGATGTACTGAAGGGATCGGGGAAAATCCAGCAGGAATGCCACCTGATAGAAGGTGGCAGTATAACCAGAGGTGCTTGAAAAAACAATGCGGTTTTTTCGAGCTGGAAAAGACGCGTCAGAACCGGTGTCTGAGCCCGGCGGAGAGGTTTATGCCACGGAATTTGGCGGCAAGCGTATCGAAGTGAAGCGAGGGGACGGCATAATGGTGGTAGACGAAATCAAGCGAACTCTGCCGGTCTATCTGGAGGGCGAATCCCGCCATGCCCTGATAGGCGATCGACAGGTCCCGGTCCGCGGGCCAAAGCGTGGTACCGTTAGACGTCCCCCTGCCGAATTCCGCGACAATCAGTCCGACGCCGCCCCCCAGATAGGGGGTGACGGCACTCCGGTTCCTGAAATCATAATAAACATTGGTCATGAAGCCGCAGGTCCAGATGTCGCTGTCCACAGCGACCACGGTTGCGCCGGTGGTGAGTCTGTCCGTGGTCAACTTCCTGAAATTCAGCTCCGCTTCGCCACGAATCCCCTTGCCGGCCTCATAGCCGGCAACCGCTGCCAGCACCAGACCCGGATGGTAGCTGAGCTTCCCGCTCAAGCCGCCCCCGCTAACGGAGCTCTCGATGGGGAGAAACATCCCCCCCTGCCCCCCGAGGTAGAGACGACCTTCGCCGGCAGGGACCTCCCCGGCATGTGATGGCGCCACGGAAAGAGACAGCAGGGCGACAAGTTGGACCAGTTGTCTCATTTGTGCTCCAAGCAGTTTCGTGCACGCTGCACAAGCCCCCTCTCCCTTGATGGGAGAGGGTTGGGGAGAGGGTGAAAAGCTCGCATAAGCCTCACCCTCCCCCCCACCC